>PMJK01000049.1:20287-29916 GCA_003158505.1 Holophagaceae bacterium
ACGTCGCCGCACCAGTCCTCGGCGATGGCCACCACATGCACGGCCCGGGGCAGGGCGGCCAGAAAGCCCGCCACGGGGGGATCGAGCGTCAAGGCCTGGCGCTGGGCCTCCATCTTGTCGCGCTGCTCGGTCGCTTCCGCAGCGGCGAGCCAGGCCTGGTAATCCAGGCCGGATTCAAACACAGATTTCCAATCGAGGACGGGCAGGGTGGCGGGTCGGGGCATGGCTCCTCCGGAACTGCTTTGATGCTGTCAGGTATGCCGATGTTCCATCGTCCCACGCACCCGGAGGTGCGCACTGGATCCCTGGTCTAGAGTATTAAGTTCATCGTCAAGGAGTCTCCATGACCACCGCCAAAGCCTACGCCGCTGGTTCTGCCACATCACCCCTCGGGCCCTTCGAGATCGAACGAAGAGCCGCAGGGGCTCATGATGTCCAGATCGAGATCGCCTACTGCGGCATCTGCCACTCGGACCTGCACCAGGTGCGCGATGAATGGGGCGGTTCCAAGTACCCCATGGTGCCGGGCCACGAGATCATGGGCCGCGTCACCGCCGTGGGCCCCCATGTGAAGGGCTTCAAGGTGGGCGACCTGGCGGGCGTCGGTTGCATGGTGGACAGCTGCCGCACCTGCCCCAGCTGTCAGCGGAACCTCGAGCAGTTCTGCGAGAAGGGGGCCGCCTTCACCTACAACGGCACGGAAATGGACCGGAAGACCCTGACTTACGGCGGCTATTCCTCGAGCATCGTGGTGGACGAGGCCTTCACCCTGAAGCTCTCCCCCAAGCTGGATCTCGCGGCCACCGCGCCTCTGCTTTGCGCGGGCATCACCACCTACTCCCCGCTGCGCCACTGGAAGACGAAGAAGGGCGACAAGGTGGGCGTGGTGGGGTTGGGTGGCCTGGGTCACATGGCGGTAAAGATCGCGGCTGCCATGGGGGCAGAAGTGACCATGCTCAGCACGTCGAAAGCCAAGGAGGCCGACGCCCGCAAGCTGGGCGCGCACCATTTCGGTCTGACCTCCGAGGACGCCACCTTCAAGACGTTGGCGGGCCAGTTCGACCTCCTCATCGACACCATCTCCGCGCCCCACGACTACAACAAGTATCTGGGCCTGCTCCGGGTGGAAGGCGCCATGGTGCTGCTGGGCGTTCCGCCCGAACCCACCCCCGTGGCCGCCACTTCGCTGATCTTCGGCCGCCGCACCCTGAGCGGCTCGCTCATCGGTGGCATCCAGGAGACCCAGGAGATGCTCGATTTCTGCGCCGAGCATGGCATCGTCTCCGAGATCGAGCTCATCCCGGTCCAGCAAGTGAACACGGCCTACGAACGCATGCTGAAGAACGATGTGCGCTACCGGTTTGTGCTGGACATGAAGACGCTATGACCGCGGAGGCACCAGAGAAGAGATGACGACTGGCCACAAATGAACTCAGATCAAACCTGCCATCCGTGTTTATCTGTGTTCATCCGTGGCTAATCCAGAACCTTTTTTCTGAGGTCAATCGTTCGCCAGGTACGGAGCCATAGCCGAGAGCCGAGGGGCGCGGAAAGGTTCCCGTCTCCACCGTCCGGATGAACTTTATTCTTGTCTGAACATCCTTATAATCTAATCTTCAGCCCTATTCCGCAGAAAGACAGGAGGCCGAAATGCTTTGTCAGACCCGCTTCACCATCATCGGTGCCGCCTTCGCGGCTCTTTCGGTCACGGCTGCGGGACCCGGCGTGCAGAGTGCCAAGTCGGTGCCCGAGACACTAAAGGCCCCCGTGGACCAGGTGTTGGCTTTCGAAGTGCGGGCCACCGGCGTCCAGATCTATGAATGCCGGGCCCGCCAGGATGATCCGGCCCAGTTCGAATGGACCTTCAAGGCGCCGCAGGCCGATTTGTTCGATGCCTCGGGCCGACTCGTGGGCAAGCACTACAGCGGGCCCACTTGGGAAGGCCTGGATGGCAGCAAGGTGGTCGGTGAGGTGAAGGCTAAGGATTCGAGCCTCGCCAGCGGCTCCATCCCCTGGCTGCTGCTGAGTGCCAAGTCCACTTCGGGCGAGGGCCAGTTCAGTCCCGTCAGGAGCATCCAGCGCCTGAACACCCTGGGTGGCGCGGCCCCGGCCAGCGCCAGCCAGGCGCAGGCCGGCCAGGAAATTCGGGTGCCCTACACCGCCACCTATACCTTCTACGTGGGCAAGCCCTAATCCTGCGGGATGGGCAGTCCATGCTGCCGGAGGAAGGTGAGCTTGTCCCAGTAGCCTCGTTGGAAGACGATGCGCCCCTCCACCAAGTGGAAGAACCCGCAGCCGCGCAGCCCCAGGGGATCCCGCCACTCCAGGATGGCCCACTCGCCATCTTCGAAGAGGTTCTCGACGATGCAAACCATTTCGGCGGCGGCGAAGCCTGCGGCGAACATGGTCCGGATCGCCTCCCGACCCACCACTGGGGCCTCGGCCACCTGGTGGTTCACCGCGTCCTCCGCGTACATTCCGGCCAGTGCATCCACATCCTGGCGATTGAATGCGGCTACCCAGGCGGAGACCAGGGAACTGGGAGAGAGGCTGGACATGACTCACCTCGCGGCCGTTAAGGTTCTCATGGGGTGGCCCTCAGAATCCGATTCAGGCCAGCGCCTTCACCGCCATGAATTCGCCATTGCCCACGGTGGCCAGGCAGGTGGTGAAGGCGGGATCGGCCTGCACCAGATCTATGAACGGTGCCATCTGTTCGGCATGGGAAGTGGCGTTGTCCACCACCAGCAGGCCTCCGGCCCGGATGACGCGCCGGATCTGGGGCCACCAGCCGGGGTATTCGGATCGCTCCGAATCCAGGAAGACCAGGTCATAGGCTTCGGTCTCAGCGCGATCCAGCACGCGTCCCGCATCCTCATACAGCAGCTGGATGCGGTCCGACAGACCCGAGCGGGCGAAGGTCCCCCTGGCCATCCGGACCTTGGATTCTGACAGCTCCACGGTGGTCACCGAACCGCCCTTGGCCTTGGCGGCCTCCGCCAGCCAGAGCGTCGAGTAACCGTTGGAAGTGCCGATCTCCAGTACGCGTCGGGCCTGCGTGGCCCGTACCAGTACGGCCAGGAATTCCCCGGTGTCGCGGGTGATGTTGAGCATGCGCTGGGCGCGCTCCGCCTGGAGCTCATCGTTGGATCGGCCGAAGCACTCCAATTCGGCCTTCAGGGCATCCAGGGAAGGGGCCATTCAAAACTCCTCAGGAAGACCGTTCAGATCGGTTCAAGCCCGGTTTACGTCCGAGCCTAATTCAATCAACCGGAGGACTGAGCGGAACAGGATGAGCAGGGCTATCGAGGTCATCAGGGCGCCGACCAGGGCCAGCACACGAAGGAAGCCAGTGCCGCCGACCGGAGTCCCAATCACGATGAAGAGGGGGCCGAAACTGGCCAGGGTCGGAAACAGGGCGCGGGCGATGGTTTTCATGGAAGGGCCTCGGGGTTCGGCTGGGGGTTGGTTGTACGGTCAGGACAACTCAGGGCGACGGTCGCTCGAGGAGGATGCCAGGGGCGGGAGACTCGGGTTTGTAGTAGGCAAGGCGGCCCGGAAGGCAGGACAGGATCGCCCCGGACCGGTGCATGCAGATGAGCATGAGCGCCTCGCGCAGCGGCAGCTCCCGGCCATCCGCCTTCAGCCCGTCGACGATGACGTAGCAGGTCGGCCCCGCCCCCTTGGCCCTGAGCAGCGTCACCAGCGCATCCGGGAAATCCTGCTCGCCTGGCACCTCCATGGCGTAGGCCCGCAGGTAGGACAGGTGGCCATTCAACTGCACGAGCATCTCTTTCCGTCGCCTGGGCTGCGCGAGAATCTGGATGAACCGGGCCCGCTTCTCCGAGGGGAGAAAGGCCTTGGCGAAGGCGGCTTCGTGGTCTGTGGATCCAGTCATATCAATCCTTGCCAATCCAGCATGTGGCCAGCGAAGGCCGCATGAAACCTCAATAGATCCTCAGGCGGCAGCGGTCCCTTGGCCAACCATTCCAGGTTCTGCTTGAAGTGATCCATTCGGCTGGTGCCCACGATGCTGCTGGCCACGCCTGGACAATGGGCTGTGAAGCGCAAGGCCACCTCGTTCCAGGACAGGCCGCCAGGGGGGAGGGTCAGCCCCATGGCCTGCCATCGATCCCAGTACTGGCCTTCGGCATGGCTGCCGGGACGCTGGGTCTGCTGCCACACGGCGCCCGCGATGGGGCGTTTGGCGATGACGCCCATGCCGCGCCCCTGCAGCGCGGCCAGTCGCCCATCGAGATTGCACTGGTCGCAGAGGCTGATCGAGGTCTGCACACCCCCGAAGCGGCCCGAACGGATCGCGAAATCCAGCTCGGCGTTGTCGCCCGAATAGGCCACGACACCCACCTTGCCAGCCCGGGCGCAGGCTTCCAGGGCCTCGATTACCCGGCCGTTTTCGAGGATGGGCAGCGGGCAGGAATGGAGATGAACGATGTCCAGATGGTCACAGCGCAGGCGCACCAGTGCCGCGTCGACGCCGGCCAGGATGCAGTCGTAGGTCCAATCGGCGACGCCGGGAATCCCATAGCCCACCTTGGTCGAGAGCAGGAACTCCGGGCGTCGGTGCGCGAGGTGGCGGCCGATGCGCTCCTCCGAAAGCCCATAGCCGCGGGCGGTGTCGATGAGGTTCACACCCGCGTCGAGCACCTGGTTGAGCAGGCGGCCCGCCTCGGACTCGCTCACCCGCGCGTCGTTGAGGTGCATGGCCCCGAACCCGAGGGGGGTGACGCGGAGGCCCGTGTGGCCGAAAGCCCTTGCTTGCATGGGGAGGTCAGCGACCTTTCTGCTTATTCTGGGCCGGAGCTAGCCCCATACGCGCTTGCCGCCCACCCAGGTGCCGAGCACCTTGCCGGGCAGGCTCCAGCCCTTGAAGGGCGTGTTGAAGGACTTGGACTGGATGAAGGCCCGGTCCACCTGCACCTTCGTGTTGGGATCGAAGAGGACGAAGTCGGCCGGGGCGCCGGGCTTGAGGCTGCCCAGACCCTGCCGGTCCAGGTGGAAGACCCGAGCCGGACCCGCGGTGAATAGGCTGATGGCCTTGGCGAGGCTGATCACCTTGCGGTCCACCAGCAGTTCCAAGGTGAGGGGCAGGGCCGTCTCCAGGCCGATGACGCCGAAGGCGGCGATGGGCAGCTCCACCTCCTTGTCGTCCCAGCCATGGGGTGCATGGTCAGTGGCGATGGCGTCCACGGTGCCGTCCGCAATGGCCTCCAGCAGGGCCTGGATGTCGGCCTCGGTCCGGAGCGGCGGATTCATCTTGTAGTCGCTGTCGAACTTTATCAGTTCCTTGTCCGACAGGGCGAAGTGGTGGGGGGTCACTTCGCAGGTGACGCTCAACCCCCGGGCCTTGGCCTCCCGCACCATGCGCATGGACCCCTTCGTGCTGAGGTGGGCCAGGTGCAGGTGCCCACCCGTGTGTTCCGCCAGCACGATGTCCCGGGCCACCATGGCCTCCTCGGCCGCGGCGGGGATGCCCAGGCAGCCTAAGGAAGCGCTCACGGCGCCCTCGTGCATGTAGCCCTTTCCGGCGAGATCCTTGTCCTCCTCGTGGGCCACCACGGGCATATCCAGCCAGCGGGTGTATTCCAGGGCCCGGCGCATGAGTGAGGCGTTGGCGATGGGCAGGCCGTCGTCGGAGAAGGCCACGCATCCCGCGATCTTCAGGGTGCCCATGTCCGCCAGTTCCTCCCCTTTCATCTCGCGGCTCACGGTCCCGATGGGGAAGTAGCGGCAGAGGTCGGCCTTGGCAGCCCGGGTGAGCATCATCTCCGTGATGGCCACGTTGTCGTTCACGGGCTTGGTGTTGGCCATGGCGCACACGGAGGTGAAGCCCCCCGCCACCGCCGCCCGGCTGCCGGTCTCGATGCTCTCTTTGCGCGTCTGTCCCGGCTCGCGGAAATGCACGTGCAGATCCACCAAGCCTGGCGCCAGCACCGCGCCGCCGCCGTCGAGCACCTCGGCCCCCATCGCCTGGGGATGGGAGACCGCGTCGGAACCGATGGCCACCACCTTGCCCTCGTCGATCAAAAGGTCACCGGGCCCGTCGATACCCTGAGCCGGATCGACCAGACGGACATTCTTCACGAGGAGGGACATGGGAGGCTCCGGGGAATTCTGAGTATCAAGAAAAGCAAACCACCAAGACACCAAGACACCAAGAAAAGCATGAAGGTGTCACTCGATTTTGTCGCTTTTGGCCAGGTTGTGCTTGGCACAAAGCAGGCGGACATTCTCGGCTACAAGTGAGGATCCACCTTTGGCGAATGGAATCTCGTGGTCAAAGTGGAGGTTCTTCTGGTCTCCGCAGATGACGCACTTCCCTTCATCGCGTTTCCATACGTCTTGTTTGACACGACTGGGAATCATCCGTTCATGCTTCAATGCCAGCTGTTGGATCGGTGCAGGACCATCCTCCGCAGACAACTCCATGCGGAATCTCACGACCCTGCGTCCATTCGAGGCTTTCAAGTTCGCTGACACAAGATCAAAGGTGCCGTTGTAGGCCCAGATGCCGGCTTTGATCTTCTCGTAGACCCTTACGCGTTCGGCCGTCCCACCCATCTCCCTGGATTTAGCGGCAGCCCAGAATTTCCCATTCTCTGTGGGTCTGCCATTGGTATTTTCGAGCGGTTGGTCCACAGATTTTGGATCGGGTCCCTTTGGCGATTTAGAGATATCGTGTCCTTCGTAGATGAGGACACGTCCCGATTCAAGCATGGAATCGTCATAGGGCGAACCAGCACGAAGACTCATGAGAACTACGGAATGTCCTGGCCGGAGTCGAAAATTCATCCCCCGTTGAAGGCTCGCTCCTTCTTCTTGACACATCTCCAGGTAGGAGAGGATGTCTCCAGGTTTCATAGCGCATTCACCTCGTAAGATCTTCCAGTTTTTCTTGGCGTCTTCGTGTCTTCGTGGTGAATCTGTTTTTCTTTATTCCATCCGGTAGTTGGGCGCTTCCTTGGTGATCATCACGTCGTGGGCGTGGCTTTCGCGGAGGCCGGCGCCGCTGATCTCGACGAAGGTGGCCTTCTGGTGGAAGTCCGCGATGTCCCGGCCGCCGCTGAGGCCCATGCCCGCGCGCAGGCCGCCCATGAGCTGGGTGACCAGGTCGCCCATCTTACCCTTGTAGGGCACCTGGCCCTCGATGCCCTCGGGCACGAGCTTCGTGTCCTCCTTGCCTTCCTGGAAGTACCGGTCCTTGCTGCCCTGCTTCATGGCGCCCAGGCTGCCCATGCCGCGGTAGGCCTTGAAGGTGCGGCCGCCGTAGAAGATGGTCTCGCCCGGGGCCTCGTCCGTGCCCGCGAAGAGGCTGCCGATCATCACGGCGTTGGCTCCCGCGGCGATGGCCTTGGCCACATCGCCGCTGAACTTGATGCCGCCGTCGGCGATACAGGGCACCCCGGCTTCGCGGCAGGCGCGGCTGGCCTCGGCCACGGCTGTGATCTGCGGCATGCCCGCGCCGGTGACAATGCGCGTGGTGCAGATGGAACCAGGCCCGATGCCGATCTTCACGGCGTCCGCCCCTGCGCCGCAGAGGTCCTTCGCGCCTTTGTAGGTGGCCACATTGCCGGCGATGAGGGACACGGCAGGGAAGGCGTGCTTCAAGGCCTTCACGGCATCCAGCACGCCCTGGCTGTGGCCGTGGGAGCTGTCCAGGCAGAGCACGTCCACCTTGGCTTCCACCAGCGCGGCGGCGCGCTCCAGCAGATCCTTGCCCACCCCCACGGCGGCGCCCACTCGCAGGCGACCCATGCCGTCCTTGCAGGCATTGGGGTACTCGGTGGATTTCTCGATGTCCTTGACGGTGATGAGGCCCCTGAGCTGGCCTTGGCCGTCCACCACCAGCAGCTTCTCGATACGGTGCTTCTGCAGGATGGCGCGGGCCTCCTGAAGGGTCGTGCCCACGGGCACCGTGACCAGATTNNTCCTTGGTCATGGCCTCGCGCACGGGGATGTCCCAGCGGGTCTCGAAACGCAGGTCGCGGTTGGTGAGGATGCCCACCAGCCGATGGCCCTCCACCACGGGCACGCCGCTGATGCGGAATTTCGACATGAGGGCCTCGGCATCCCGGATGGGGGCGTCGGGCTCGATGGTGATGGGGTCCGTGATCATGCCTGATTCACTGCGCTTCACCTTGTCCACCTCCTCGGCCTGGCGCTCGGGGCTGAGGTTCTTGTGGACGATGCCGATGCCCCCCAACTGGGCCAGGGCGATGGCCATGCGGCTTTCGGTCACCGTATCCATGGCGGCCGAGACCAGGGGGATACGCAGGGAAATGTCCCTGGTCAGCTGGGTTCTGAGGTCCACCTGGTTGGGGTGCACCTCCGAGAAGCCTGGCACGAGCAGGACATCGTCAAAGGTCAGGGCGTGCAGCAGGGGCAAGGTCAGCATGAGGAGCCTTTTTCCGGACCCACAGCCTGCGGGACCTTGCAACCCATGGTCTCACGCATGGCTGATACCTTCCAGCGGGGCATCACAGCGCAGACCATCCCGGACCGAGCCCGTCCAGGAGGCCCAGTTAGAGCAGCCGGTCTGCGTTCGGGAACACCGCTGCTGGTAGGGGCAACCTTCCGGCCGGTCCTCCGGCGCGGGAAGAAAACCTGATTCGATGGAGGGCTGTCGTCGGGCGGCCTCCACCAGGCGGGCGGTGTAGGGGTGTCTTGGTGCCGATAGCAGCCGGGCCGTGGGGCCCGCCTCCAGGGGCTGGCCACCGTAGAGCACCAGGAGCCGATCGCAGGCCAAGGAAGCCAGGGCCAGGTCGTGGGTGATCCAAAGGAAACCCAGACCCCGCTCCCGTTGCAGGTCCAGCATCAGGTCCAGGAAGGCTCTTTGCGCCAAGGGATCGAGAGCCGTGGTGGGCTCGTCCAGGATCAGCAACTCCGGGTCGCAGGAGAGGGCCATGGCGAGGCAGAGGCGCTGACGCTGCCCTCCGCTGAGCTGGTGGGGCAATCGGTCGAGGAAGGCCGGGTCCGGGGGCAGCCCCAGCCGGGCGATCAGAGGGACGAGCCGGGTCAGGGCCGCCCGGCGGGGTTCTTTCCGATGGATGCCCGGCAGCAGGGCGAGGTGCTCGGCCAGCGTGAGGAGGGGATTCAGGGCCTGGAGGGGATCCTGGGGCACCCAGGCCAGCCGCGCACCCCGTATGGCATCCCGCCTGGGACCGGGGACCTCCAGCGGGATTCCGAAGGCCGTCATGGTCCCTCCGGACTGGACTACGCCCGGGGGCAGCACCCCGAATAGGGCCTGGACGAGCAGGCTCTTCCCAGAGCCGCTTTCTCCCAGCAGCCCGAGGCGGTCCCCGGCGCCAAGGGAGAGGCTCAGGGGCCCCAGCAGGCATGCACCGTCCGCCCGCTGGAGGAGGAGGTCGTGGGTGCGCAGGGACATGCCCGTAGGATTGCAGGGAAGTTACAGTTGTCAAAGGAGTTCCAGAGAGCCTTCTAAAAGGGCTTGACGCCCTCTGGGGCGGCCCTAACCTTGTGCAACCCAATAACCTCGCGGGACCCGGGACGGTTCCGCCACGGCACGGAGGAATCATGGATTTTTTGCGCCCAGACCTTCAGGAGCGCCTGATGAAAGAGCACTTTGAATTCCGAAAGCTCATGGAGGAGCA
>PMJK01000133.1:0-166 GCA_003158505.1 Holophagaceae bacterium
AATGAAGTTCTTTATCGACACCGCCAATATCGACGAAATCAAGCGCATCAACGCCCTGGGTGTGCTGGATGGGGTGACCACCAATCCGAGCCTGATCGCCAAGGAGACGGGCAAACCGTTTGAAGCCATCATCGAGGAAATCTGCCACATTGTGGACGGTCCCATC
>PMJK01000133.1:282-38419 GCA_003158505.1 Holophagaceae bacterium
GGGTTCGACACCCAATGCCTGGCGGCCTCCATCCGCCAGCCGCGGCACGTGACCGATGCCGCCCTGGCCGGGGCCCACGTGGCCACCATCCCCACCAAGGTCTTCGACCAGATGCTGAAGCACCCCCTCACCGACAAGGGTGTCGAAGGCTTCCTGGCGGATTGGAAAAAGGGTGGGAGGTAGTCCATGACTGGGTCGGCGCGATGTGAGCCTCGGCACGAGGCGAAGAGCATGAGCGGCCGTTGATGAGGAGGACCCTCCTCTTCCTGGCGGCCTTCGCCCTGGCGGCCTGTCAGACCCTTGTGGCAGAAGCGCCAAAAGCTTCCACCGATTGCATCTTCTGCAAGATCGTGGCGGGCACCGCCCCCTCTCGGAAGGTCTATGAGGACCCATACGTGCTGGCCTTCTGGGACATCCGCCCCCGGGCCAAGGTGCACCTCCTGGTCATCCCCAAACAACATGTGGCCAGCCTGAAGGAGCTGGACGAGCTGCCCATGGAAACCCGCGCCGCCCTGCTCAGCGCCTGCGTCAAGGTCGCCCGGGATCAGGGCATTGTGGATCAGGGGTTTCGCATCATTGCCAATTCCGGCAAGGACGCAGGCCAGAGTGTCTTCCACCTCCACTTCCATGTGGTGGGGGGTGAAAAGCTGCGTGAAGATGCCATCACCAGGGATCCGGCCAAGCAGCCCTGAGGGCTCCGGGCCTGGACAATCCGTCAAAGGATCTGCCCTGGAACCCCATTCGTGACCAGTCCATAAAAGGGGCCGGATAGCATGACGGCGGGCTGTTTCTTGGCCCTGGAGTGGGTCCCATGGATGCGATCACGTCAGTTCTTCGAACCTGTGAGATCTTTTCCGGGCTTTCCGATGGGGATCTGGGCCTAATTGCCCAGGCCGCCCTGCGCCGGGAAGTGCCCGCGGGAACCACCCTCTTCCGGCAGGGAGAAGCCCGGCTGGGAGCCACGATCATCGCCACGGGCCGCGTGGAGATCACCCGAGACAATGGGGACGGGCCGGAACCCGTGGTGATCCTGGGGCCCGGCGATGTGGCGGGAGAACAGTGCTTCCTGGCCGTCAGCACCCACACGGCCACGGCCGTGACCCTCAGCCCCGCGGTCCTGTTGAAGCTCGATCGGGACGCCGTGCTCACCAGCCTGAGCCAGGATGGCGTCGCCGCCATCGCGGTGCTCAGCAAGATCGCCAACGTGCTCCACCAGCGGATCCTCTACTCGGCCACGCCCCGTACCGGCCGGGAACAGGCCTATGCCAGCGGCCGGACGCGGCGGGAATCCGATCTGATCGGGCCCCTGGACGTGCCGGAGGATGCCCTCTTTGGCGTACAGACCCTGCGGGCCGTCCACAACTTCCCCATCACGGGTACGCCCACCAGTCATTTCCCCGCCATGATCCGCGCCCTCGCCATGGTGAAGCAGGGCGCCGCCCGCGCCAATGCCAGGCTGGGTCTCTTGGAACCCGCCATCGCAGAAGCCATCGACCGCGCCTGCCAGGAAATCATCGACGGCCACTGGCACGGTCACTTCCCCACGGACATGGTGCAGGGTGGCGCGGGCACTTCCACCAACATGAATGCCAACGAGGTCATCGCCAACCGGGCCCTGGAACTGCTGGGCCACAGGCGGGGCGAGTACACCTACTGCCATCCCAACGACCACGTGAACCTGGGCCAGAGCACCAATGATGTCTATCCCACCGCCCTGCGCCTCACTACGATCTTCATGCTGAGGAGCCTGCTGGAGGCCATGGAGCGCCTGAAGGGGGCCCTGCATGCCAAGGGTCGGGAATTCTCCGACGTCATCAAGATGGGCCGCACCCAGCTNNCGCCTGCGGGAGACGGCCCGCCTGTTCCTCGAAGTGAACATGGGCGGCACGGCCATCGGCACGGGCATCTGCGCCGACCCGCGCTATCCCGAAATCGTGGTGGAGGAACTCCGCAAGGTGACGGGCCTGGACATCGTCCTGGCGGAAAACCTGGTGGAGGCCACGCCGGATACGGGCGCCTTCGTCATGTTCTCCGGTGTGGTCAAGCGCGCCGCCGTGAAACTCAGCAAGCTCTGCAACGATCTGCGCCTGCTCAGCAGCGGCCCGCGCTGCGGCTTCGGCGAGCTGAACCTGCCTCCCATGCAGCCTGGCAGCAGCATCATGCCTGGCAAGGTGAACCCCGTGATCCCCGAGGTGGTGAACCAGGTGGCCTACATGGTCATCGGCAATGACCTCACCATCACCCTGGCCGCCGAGGCCGGCCAGCTCCAGCTCAACGTGATGGAACCCATCCTCGCCTACGCCCTGGCCACCAGCATGCGCACCCTGACGGCGGCCGTGAACGTGCTCACCACCAAGTGCATCATGGGCATCACCGCCAACCGGGAACGCTGCCGCGACCTGGTGGAACACAGCATCGGCATCGTCACGGCTGTCATGCCCGCCATCGGCTACAAGCGGGCCACTGAGGTGGCCAAGGAGGCCCTGGAGACCGGCGTGTCCGTGCGGGAGCTGATCCTCCGCAAGGGCTACCTGAGCCCCGAAGAGCTGGACGAGGCCCTCAGCCTGGAAGCCATGACCCAGCCCCGGCCCATGCGGTAGGGCACCGGTCGCATCCGGAACCACCTCCAGGACAAAGCTGGGTCGACCGGTGGCATGGGCCTGGCTCAGCGGGCAGGAAGGGTGGAGCCTTTGCCATCTGCCCCGCTGGCCAGGGGTCGGTTAGACTGGTGGGCTGATCCCCCACATGACCGATTGCCCTTCCCACCTTTCGGGAGTTGCCATGTCCCTCGAAAAGAAGATCGAGAAACTGAAAGCCAAGCATGCCCAGGTCGTGGCCGCTGGCGGCGAGGCTCGCGTCAAGAAGCAGCGCGAGGGGGGCAAGCTCACGGCCCGGGAGCGGGTGGCTGCCTTCCTGGACGAGGGCTCATTCGAGGAGATGGACGCGCTCATGGTCCACCGCAACCCAGGCGTGGAGAAGATCCCCGGCGACGGCGTGGTGACGGGCATCGGTCGGGTGGATGGCCGTCCCGTGGCCATCTTCGCCCAGGATTTCACCGTGTTCGGCGGGTCCCTGTCCGAGGCCTATGCCAAGAAGATCTGCAAGGTCATGGATCTGGCCATGAAGGTCGGCTGCCCCGTCATCGGCCTCAACGACAGTGGTGGAGCGCGTATCCAGGAGGGTGTGGTTTCCCTAGGCGGCTACGCCGACATCTTCCTGCGCAATACCCTGGCCAGCGGTGTCATTCCGCAGATCAGCCTCATCATGGGCCCCTGCGCCGGGGGCGCGGTGTACAGCCCGGCCATCACGGATTTCATCACCATGGTGAAGGGCACGAGCTACATGTTCGTGACGGGCCCCGATGTCATCAAGACCGTCACCCACGAGGAAGTGACCAAGGAGGAGTTGGGCGGCGCCCACACCCACGCGGCCAAGAGCGGTGTGGCCCAGTTCGTCTGCGCCAGTGACCTCGCCGCCCTGGCCCACACCCGGGAACTATTGTCCTTCCTCCCCAGCAACAACCTGGGCGAAGCCCCCCGGCGCGCTTCCAAGCGGGAGATGCCCCTCGAGAATCCCGACCTCGACAAGGTGGTGCCCGACGATCCCAGCAAGCCCTACGACATCCGCGACATCATCAAGGGTGTGGTGGACGATGCCCACTTCTTCGAAGTCGCCGAAGCCTTCGCGCCAAATCTCGTCGTGGGCTTCGCCCGCATCGATGGCCGAAGCATCGGCATCGTGGCCAACCAGCCCGCCTACTACGCCGGGGTGCTCGACATCGCCTCCAGCGAGAAGGGTGCCCGTTTCGTGCGCTTCTGCGACGCCTTCAACATTCCCCTCATCACCTTCGAGGATGTGCCGGGCTTCCTGCCGGGCGTGACCCAGGAGCACGGCGGTATCATCCGGCATGGCGCCAAGCTGCTCTATGCCTTCTGTGAGGCCACCGTGCCGAAAATCACCGTCATCACCCGCAAGGCCTACGGCGGTGCCTACTGCGTGATGGCCAGCAAGCACATCCGCACGGACTTCAACTTCGCCTACCCCACCGCCGAGATCGCCGTCATGGGGGCCGAGGGGGCCATGAACGTGCTCCATGGCAAGGCCATCGCCGCGGCGCCGGATCCCCTCGCCAAGAAGGCGGAACTGGTGGCCGAGTACAACGAGAAGTTCGCCAATCCCTACATCGCCGCTGAATTCGGCTTCATCGACGAGGTGATCCTGCCCCGCGAAACCAGGCTGAAACTGGTCAAGGCCCTGGCCTTCCTCGACACCAAGCGCGAGAGCACCCCGCCCAAGAAGCACGGAAACATTCCGTTGTAGGAGCCCCCCATGCGCGCTGCCCTGCTGGCCCTGGCGGCTCTGACACTCACCGCGCAAGCCCCAAAATCCACTCCCGCCTTCGATGAAACCTTCTTCAGTGGCGACCGCCGGGCCATCCTCGAAGGCTGCGCCGACAAGGCCCGATCGATCAAGCCCAAGGATGCGAAGTACCTCGCCGAGTGCGGGAGAGCCTACCTCGCGGCCATGGACAAGCCCAGGGCCGTGGAAGCCTTCAGGGCGGCTGAAGCGCGGGAGTCCAAGGACGGCCAGGTGCTGCGGCTCATCGCCCAGGCCTGGTTGAAGCATGGCTACAAAACCGAGGCGCTTGAAGGCTACGAGAAGATCCTGCAGCGGGATCCCAAGAACAAAGAGGCCATCACCCAGGCGGCCGTCGATCTCGCGGAAGTGGGCCTGGTCAACGAGGCCGGGCGGTACATGGGTGTGCTGGTGACGCTGGACGGGGACAGTTGGGAACGCTTCCTGCTATTCGGACGCGCCCTGCTGGTGGCCGGACAGCGCCGGAAGGCCGCCGTTTGGTTCGCTCGCGCAGCGTCCCTGAAGCCCAATGAAGAGAAGGTCTTCCTGGAGATCTCCCGCGCCTTCGCGGAAACCCAGAGCCTGATGTAGGGTTCCATACTCTACGGTGCAGACCATAGCCGGAGCCAAAGCCTCCAGGAGAATCCATGCTCCATTGGTTCATCAATGACCAGAGAACCTTGCGCAGTGGCTGGAAGGTGTCCGGGTTCTTCCTGCTGCTCACGGCCTTGGTCGTGGTGGCGGCCCTTGGCCTGAACAAACTTGGAAAGCCACAAGTCATAGGCCCCTGGCTGGGCGCCACCCTCGGCGCCCTGGCCAGCCTGCTCTGTGTGAGACTGGAAGGGCGGTCATTCAGCGGCCTGGGATTCAGGCCCGGCTGGCGCTGGGCCTTCGAATGCCTCGCGGGGGTCGTCAGTGGCATCCTGGTGATCCTGGCGACGGCCCTGGTGGTGCGGGGCATGGATGGCTTCCACTGGGAACGCACCCCAGGCATCGGGGTCCGGCAACTCCTGTCCGCTGTCTGGCCCCTTCTGGGTGTGGCCTTCAGTGAAGAGATCTTCGCCCGGGGCTACCCCTTCCAGCGGCTGGTGGAGGGCGCGGGGCCCTGGGTGGGCCAACTGGTCCTGGCGGGGTTGTTCGCCCTGATCCATTGGGGCAATCCTGGCATGCACGGGGCCACCAAGGCCTGGGCCACGCTGAACATCGGGCTCGCGGCCATTCTGCTGGGCTTCTGCTATCTCAGGACGCAGAGCCTGGCCCTGCCCATCGGCCTGCATCTCGGCTGGAACTGGGCCCAGGGCAGTCTTCTCGGCTTCGGCGTAAGTGGCACCACTAACTTCAAGGGTGCCTGGACACCGGTCTTTCACGGCCGCCCCGACTGGCTCACGGGCGGGGCCTTCGGCCTGGAGGCGAGCCTGCCTTGTGCCCTCTTGTGTGGCACCGCCATCCTCGGGTTATGGCGCTGGAAGGGTTCCAAGCTCCCCACCGAGGCTTCCTCGGCTCCGGCCTCCGGGTAGATCTCACACAAATGACGCAGGCGTTATCCTGGGCCATGCACTATGCGGCGCTTGCCTCGGGTTCCAAGGGGAACTGCCACGCCCTGGGGGACGGCGAACGGATCCTCCTCATCGACGCGGGCATCTCCCTGCGCCAGATCCGCCAACGCCTCGACGCCTTGGGTTCCCATGCGGGAGAGATCCAGGCACTCGCCCTGACGCATGAGCATTCCGACCACATTGGCGCCCTGGGTGTCATCCTGCGCCGAACGAATTGGGCCATCCTCGCCACCCGCGAGACAAGGCGGGCCGCCGAGAAAGCGCAGGATGTCCTCATTCCATCGGAGCGCTGGATCGAACTGGAGGCGGGCCACCCCCTGGACTGGGAGGGCTGGCGCGTGCTGCCCTTCGCCCTGCCCCATGATGCCGCGGATCCCGTCGCCTTCCGGGTCGAGGCCGTAGGATGCGCCTGTGCCGTGGTCACAGACTTGGGCCAGCCCACCGCCCTGGTGGCCGATCACCTGCAGGACCTGGACCTCCTGGTGCTGGAAGCCAACCACGATGTAGATATGCTGCGCGAGGGGGACTACCCGCCCCAGCTCAAGGCCCGCATCCTGAGTCGGGTGGGCCACCTCAGCAATGCCGCCATGGCCGATCTGCTGGCCCGGGTCTGCTCGCCGCGCCTGAAACGGCTGGTGCTGGCCCACCTCAGCGAATCCAACAACCATCCCGATCTGGCCCGTTTCGCGGCAGAAGAGGTCCTCCGAGGCACGGCTGTGGCCTTGCACTTGGCCCATCAGCGCCAACCCCTCACTCTTTCAATTAGCTCCAACTAAGGGCCCCATGTTCCGATCCACGCTCGCTCTGTGTCTGCTCGCCCTACCCCTTGCCGGGCAACCCCTCCCCCCCCTGCGGGAAGTGGTGGAACAGTTCGACGCTGCCCAGGCCCAGGCGCGGACCCTCCAGTGTCCGTTCACACTGACCATCCGGCGGGCCCTCCTGAAGGCGCCTTCCGTCACGCGGGGCACGATGTACCTCCAGGGCTCGGATTTCGCCCATTTCGCCTTCCAACCCCCGGAGGATCTGATCCTGCACCTGACCCCCAAGGCCCTCATCTCCTACAGCCCAGGGGCCCGCGAAGGTGAGCTCATGAAGATTGGCTTCATCAGGAATGCTGATCGGAGGTTTTTGGGACTCGGCCAGAAGCTGAGCTACCTCTCCGACTCCTTCCAAATCACCCTGAGCGAGGCCAAGGACGCTTCCAACACCTGGTTCCTGGCCCTCTCGCCGCGCACCTTCTTCCTGCGCAAGCGGATGCAGGCCCTTAACCTCTGGGTAGACAAGGACACCTGGCTACCTCGACAGGTCCAGTGGGTCGAGCGCAGCGGCGACTCCTGGTTCCTGGAAATGGGGGCCCTCAAGATCAATCAGCCACTGCCTTCCAGCGTCACAGGGTTCAAGCTGCCGGAAGGGATCCCCCTGCGAAATGAATTCAGCTTCTTCGCCATGCGCAGGAAGTAGAGGTACACTTCAAACTGCTTCTCGAGGGCTCGATGATTGTGGTCTGCCTGGCCTGCCAGGCCCGCTTCCAGTATGACGACAGCCGTTTTGGCGCTGTCCCTACCAAACGTTTCAAATGTCCGAAATGCAGCCACGTCTTCGAAGTGGTCAATCCAAATCTGACCCCGGTGACACCGAAGGAGCCCCGGCCACTCACGGGCGCAGTACCCATGCCCGCGGGTGATCCCACACTCCTTCCTCCGACCGCCGCTGCCCGCACCACGGCCAAGCGGGATCGCGAAGTCATGCTGGAGGCTGCAGGCCTCCATGTCCCTGGAATGCCCCCTGGCCTTATCTTCAGCCTGGCTTTTCTCTCTGGGCCCCAGGCCTCCATGGTGCAGGTGTTGGAGCGTCCCCAGACCATCATTGGTCGTGAAGAAGGCGATGTGATCACCCGGGATCCTGAAACCTCCCGCCGCCACGCCCTGATTGAGATCCACCGGGATGGAACCGTGTGGATCAGCGACCAGCAGTCCACCAATGGAACCCTGGTGAACGAGGAGCGCATCACGGGCCCCGTCCAGCTCCTTAGCCAGCAGGAATTCACCTGCGGGAACAGCACCTTCATGCTCCTAGTGCGCAACACGAACGAGTTCCAGCTGCATTGAGAATCGACGATGACCATCGATCCCTACCTGCCCTACCTTCGCCAGGCCGACGATCTCTTCGCCCAGGGGGAGACCGTCAAGGCCGGCCAGATCTGGCAGGCGATTCTCAAGCAGCATCCCTCCCACATGGAAGCCCGCACGGGCTTGACGGCCGTGAAGGAACGACTCCTGGCCCTCCGCGAAGCTGAGAGGGTAGCGGCCTCAGCGCCCCCGGCACCACTGATCCCGACACCGGAACCCATCGCGGCGACTGTGCCCGAATCCCCGGTGCCTTCCGTCGTCGATGCCCTGGTCCCCGCTCCCGAGGCACCCCTGCCCAGCGATCCTGCGGAGGTGGCCTCCGCGCCCCAGGCACTCTCGGCCCCCACGGCACCGGAACCCACCGAGGGGCCCGCCGAGCCCGAACCCCAAGTGCCCCCGGTCGCCGATCCCAGCGCCACCGCTCCCGAGGCACCCCTGCCCGTCGACCTAGCGGCAACGGACACCGCTCCCGAAGGTCCCCTCCCCGTCGACCCAGCGGAGGTGATCACGGGCTCCATCACCTTTCCTGAGCATCTGTTGGCTGAGACGTCAGAGCCCGAACCCCAGTTGCCCCCCGTCGTCGATCCCAGCGCCACCGCTCCCGAGGCACCCCTGGCCGTCGATCCAGCGGAGGTGATTACGGGCTCCATCACCTTTCCCGAGCGCCTTCTGGCCAAGGAGCCGAGGCCCGAACCTCCGGTCCCTTCCCGGCTCGACCCCCACATCACTGCTCCCGAGGCGCCCCTGCCCATCGACCCGGCGGCGGTGGCCACGGGCGCCCTCAACTTAAACCCCGAGCGACTGCTGGCCGAGGGCTGCACCCTCTATGACATGGGCCAGACCGGGGATGCCTTGGAGAAGTGGGAACAGGTCCTGGCGTTGGATCCTGACCACGCCCTGGTCCGGGGCTACATCAATGGTGCCCGGCAGGAGTTGGGTCTGCCGCTCCTCCAGGTTCGCGCCACCCCGGTTCCAGTCAGGATTGAGCTCCCCCCCGCCGAAGAGGACATCGAAAAGCTCCTGCGGGAGGCGGTCCAGCTCTACGACATGGGACTGGTGGAAGAGGCCATCTCGAAATGGGAGCGCGTCCTCGTCCTGGAACCCGAACGACACGAAATTGAGGGCTACCTGCGCCAAGCCCGGGCGGAGGTCGAATCGAGCGCCTCCGGTCAGGCCTTCACGGTGGCCCAGGCCCCCGCGCCGGATCCGGAGGCCCTGGAGTTGAAACTCAGACAGGCCGAGCACCTGCTCTCCCTCCAGCGTCATGAAGAAGCCGCCTTCACCTTCCAGCTGGCGCTGGGCCTGGATCCCGGCAACGCCAATGCCCTTCAGGGTCTGGAGCGGTGCCGGAAACCCGGGGGTCGCTCTGCAGCTGCATCCGACGCTCGACAGGTCCAGGCCCCTCTACTCGTTCTGGATGCCCAAGGCCGCATCAGCATGGCCGACGTGGAGGAACTCCCTGCCCCCACCGAACCCCAGGGCATCGAACCTCCCGCCGCCCTGCTCAAGGCCACGACAGCCCCGCGAGCAGGGCTATCCCTGCCGGACCGCTTTCGCGAAGTCACAGAGCGGTGGCCCTGGCTGAAGAATTCCAGGATCCTCGCCCTCGCCGGAGGCAGCCTCCTCGTTCTGGCCGTCGGTTTCGGCATCGTGCACGGTTACCGCAAGGACCAGGATCTGAAGGAAGAGGTTCGCGCCGCCAAGGCCGCGGCCTTGGCTCCCGTGGCCCAGCAGGCCCAGGCCCCGGATCTCGCCGAATCCCCCGACTCCATCCGCCAGGAAGCGGAGGCCTCGCTGGCCACGGATCCCCTGCGAGCCTTCTTCCGGGCCGAGACCCTACTCGCTCTGAATCCAGGGGACTCGACGGGCGCCCGGCTGCTGGAAAAGGCCCGCCTCGGCCTGGCCGGCGGGGTCACCGGGGCCAGCCTGCCCGAGTTCCAGAAACACCTCCAGAACGGCGACCTCGAAGCCGCTCTCAAGGTGATCGACGCCCTCCTCCGGGCCCAGCCCGGCAATGCGGATCTTCGAACCCGCGCGGGCCGCCTGCAACTCATCCTCTGCTATAACCACGCAAGCCAGGCCAAGTGGGACGAGGCCCGGGAGGACCTATTGCGGGGCCGGGCGCTCTTCCCGGGCGACAAGACCTGGCAGGCCCGCCTCAAACTCCTCGAGCACGTGAAGGCCCTGCCCAAGACTGAGCAGGCTTCCTGGATTCCGCTGCTCAGCTGACAGCCCCCTCGACCCAGATTTCCGGCGGCACCGGATGNNAGCCGATCGAGGCTGGTGCAGAGGGGGCCCGCCAGGGTGGTGGGAAGGGCGCCCTCGCCCCTGCCCACGGCCCGCACGGGGAAGGGCTCGCCCGTGAGCAGGGGGCGGATGAGGTGGTTGATGCCACCCTCCAGGATGGCGAAACGGGTGCCCCGGCTTTCCTTGAGGCGCACCACCCGGGCCAGGTAGACCCCGCAGGGGCCCGCCAGGAAGCGGCCGGGCTCCAGGATCAGCTCGCCGGTGAACCAGGGATGGGCCGCCAACAGATTCGACAGTCCTTGTCCAATGGCCTCCACATCCAGGGGTGCCTGTTCGTGTGTGTAGGGGATGCCCAGGCCTCCCCCCAGATCGATCTGCTCGAAGGCCAGGCCGTGCGTTTCCTGCAGGCGCTTCGCCAGCTCCAGCACGGCGCCGTGGATGGCCAGCAGCTTGGATGCATCCCGCTGGTTGCTGGCGGCGAAGACATGCAGGCCCCGGATGCGGACATGGCGAAGGCCCTCCGCCCGCTGGAGCAGGGCGGGCACGTCCTCCTCGTCCACGCCGAACGCCGATGGCCCGCTGCCGCCGATGATGCGGTTGCCTTCGTCGATGTCGAAGGCTGGATGCACCCGGAGGTTCACGGCCGTTTCGCGATCCACCAGGGCATCCAGGCGGGCCAGATCCTCAAAGCCCTCTGCTTGCAGGCGCACGCCCATGGCCAGGGCCTTGCGCAGCTCCGCCTCCCGCTTGCCGGGCCCGGCGAAGAAGGTGCGCCCCGGTGGCAGCAGGAGGGCGTCCACTCGCATCAGCTCCCCGATGGACGCGCAGTCGAAGCTGGCCCCCAGCGCGGCGAATTCCGCCAGCAGCCCCGGATGGGGATTGGCCTTCACCGCATAGGCGAGGCGCACCCGGGAAGGCAACACCGCGCGGAGAGCCCTGAACTGGGCCCCGGCCACCGCGCCCGAGTAGGCGAAGCAGGGCGTGCCGTGGGTTTCCGCCAGCTCGCGGCAGGTTGCGTCAGTGAATGCAAAGAGGCTCGTCATCGTGAGTTCCAATAGGGCGCCAGCCGCCGCACGCCTTCCCGCAGCTGCTCGGGCGTGGCGGCGAAGCTGAGGCGGGCGTGGCCACGGCCCCCTTCGCCGAAGGCGAGGCCTGGGATGAGCACCACCTTGGCTTCGTCCCGCAGCTTGAGGGCGAAGGCCAGGGGATCGGCGTGGGCCGAAGGCGGCAGGGGCATGAAGTGGTAAAAAGTCCCGTCAGGCGGCGTCACCACCTGGCCCAGCTCCTCGCGCAGGGCCGCGGCCAGGGCCTCCCAGCGCAGCTGTACGGCGGCGCGGGCCTCGGCCAGCACGGTGTCGGAATGTTCGATGAGGGCCAGCGCCGCCCATTGGGCGGGCGTGGCGGTGCCGGTGACAGCGTAGCCATGCACCGTCCGCGCCGGGGTCAGCCAGGCGGGATCGCCCACGGCCCAGCCCACCCGCAGGCCCGGCGCGCCCCAGCCCTTGCTCACGGAGCTGGTCACCACGCCGCGGTCCGTGACGTCCCGTAGGCTGGGGGCCCGCACGCCGAAGTGCAGATCGCGGTATACCTCGTCGGAGATGAGCAGCACGCCCCGGGCCGTGCAGGCCTCCGCCACACGGCGCAGGGAGTCCAAGTCACCGCCACCGCCCGTGGGGTTGGAGGGCAGGTTGAGGATCACCACGGACACGTCCGGCGTGGCGCCCAGCATCTTCAGCAGGGCATCGGCGTCGAGACGGAAGCGGTCCGGCGAGAGCCGGTAGGGCACAGGTTCGGCCCCGGCCATGAGGGCCAGGGCTGGATAGGCCACGAAGCCCGGATCGGGCACCAGGACCTTGGTGCCCGGGTTCACCCAGGCCTGGAACAGGGCGTATAGCGCGCCTTGGGAACCGGTGGTGATGAGCACTTCATCTCGGTGGGCGCCATGGAAGGCGGCCACGGCCATGCGGAGCTCGGTGAGCCCAGCATGGGGCACATAGCTGCAGGGACCGGGATCGCGCAGCAGGGCCCTGCGCCCCACCTCCGGCAGATCCCAGGTGGGCTCCCCCAAGCCGAGGGGGATGGCCCCGGCCGGCGTGCCATCGGTGATGGCGCGGATGGGCGAGGGTTTCAGCCGGGACAGGCGCTCGGCCGGGCGCCGCTGGGATTCATTCGTCATGTCGTTTCACTTTCAAAAGGCGGCATAAGGAGCCGTAAGCGGAACGGCCGAGCCAACGAAGATCGTTCCGCAACGGCTCCTAATCATCTCAATGCCTGCTCCAGCGCCGTGGCCGCGTCGGTCTTGTCGTCGCGGTACTTCACAATGCAAGGGGCCGCCAACTGGAGTCCATGGGCCTTGGCATAATCCCCGGAAGCCGGGCGGGAGCCCGGCACCACCACGGCACCCTCGGGCACTTCCCGCCGCAGTTCGCGGCCGTTCACCAGGTCGTAGATGATGCTGCTCCCGGTGATGACCACGCCTGAGGCGAGCACGGCGCGCTTCCGGACCACGATGCCTTCGAACAGACCCACGAGGCCGCCCACGAAGGCGTCGTCCTCGACCACCACGGGCCGGGCGCCCGCGGGCTCCAGCACGCCGCCGATCTGGGCCGCGGCGGAGAGGTGCACCCGCTTGCCGATCTGGGCGCAGCTGCCCACCAGGGCGTGGCTGTCCACCATCGTGCCCTCATCCACGAAGGCGCCCACGTTCACGTAGGCCGGAGGCATAAGCACCACGCTGTGGGCGATGTGGGCCCCGCGGCGCACCGCCGAGCCGCCGGGCACCAGGCGCACCGCGTCCTCCAGCCCGAAGTGGCGGGGCGGGTAGGCAGTCTTGTCGAACATGGGGAAGCCGGGCCCCGCCATCTCCACCAGATTCGTGCGCCGGAAGCCGCACAGGATGGCCTGCTTCACCCAGGTGTTGGCCTGCCAGGACCCGTCCTCATGGCGCTCGGCGGCCCGAATGGTGCCAGTTTCCAGGGCCACCAGCAGCACCTGGTGCATGGCGGGGGCCTGGGGATCGGTAGCCAGGAGCTCCGGGGCCCGGTCGAAGAACTTACGGATCGAATCGAGATCAACGACCATCACTTCACTCCTGGGAGGGTGCCGTCCGTGGACAGGCAGAGGGCCTCGGCCAACCGAGTGCGGGTGGCCGTCGATGCGGGTGAGAGGGGCAGGCGCACGAGGTCCTCGCCCAGGCCCAGCATCTTGAGGGCTGCTTTCAGGGGCACTGGATTGCTCTCCAGGAACAGTGCATCCATCAGGGGCAGCAGCTGCTGGTGGAGGCGGATGGCCTCGGCCCGGTCGCCCCGGCGGGCCGCGGCGACCATGTTCGTGGTCTCCCGGGGCAGCACATTGCCCAGGACGGAGACGAGACCCGAGGCGCCCACGGCGATGGCGGCCAAGGCCAGATTGTCATCGCCGCAGAGCAGCGTCTTGCCTCTTGGAAGGGTCCGGGCCACCTCGGCGATCTGCGGCAGACTGCCGCTGCTCTCCTTCACCGCCACCACCTGCGGATTCTCCCAGAGCCGAGCCAGGACCGGGGGCGTCACGTTCAAGCCCGTGCGGCCCGGCACGTTGTAGGCGATGAGCGGCAGCCCCGGCGCGGCCTCGGCGATGGCCGCATAGTGCGCCACCAGGCCGTCGGGGTTCGGCTTGTTGTAGTAGGGGGTCACCACTAGCGCGCCCGTGGCCCCGAGCTGCTGGGCCCGCTTGGTCATGGCCGCCGCCTGGCGGGTGGCGTTGTGGCCGGTGCCAACGAACACGGCATGACTCCCGCTCTCTTCGAGGCAGGCAGCGATGATCGCGTCCCGTTCCGCATCGAGCAGGGTGGACGCTTCGCCCGTGGTACCGAGGGGGACCAGGGTGTCCACACCGCCCGCCACCATGTGGCGGACCAGCTTCCTGAAGGCCACGAGATCCACGTCGCCCGAGGGGGTGAAGGGTGTGGCCAGCGCGACCGCGAGACCGGACAGATCGAGTTTCATGGCTTCCCTCCAAAGGTGAACAGCGGATCGAGCAGATCAGCGGCCAGATCTTCCATGGTGAACACGCCTTTGCGCCCGTACAGCCACTGGGCGGCCTGCAGCGCCCCCTGGGCAAAGGGCGCCCGGGACCGGGCCCGGTGGGTCAACTCCAGCACCTCGGCCGGGGCGTCGAGACCCACGGTGTGCGTGCCGAATTCAGCACCCGCCCGCAGAACCCCCACACTCAGCTGGTGGGGAGCCGGTGGCGCTAGGCTCCACTCCGTCTTGCGCGGGCAGCCCGCCATCAGGGCGGCAGCCAGGGTCTTGGCCGTGCCGGAAGGGGCATCCGCCTTCAGCCGGTGATGATGCTCCAGCAGGTAGGGATCCCGGGCAGGATCCAGGGCAGCGAACCGTCCCAGGACCGTGGCCATCCNNCGTCCCCGTCTCCAGGGCCCAGGCCAGATGCTCCGCCACCGCTCCCGCCACGCTGGCGTCGATGGCCACATCCACGGGCCCGGTGGGCGATTCGCCCACATCCACCTGCCAGGACAGGGCATTCCCGGCCTCGGCCGCGATGGCTGATCCCAGGCGTCCCCGCCCGAAGAGACCCAGACGCAGCGCGGTCATACGATCCCCCCCGTCAGCACGCGATGGAGGCGCCGGAGGGCTTCCGCCGTGCTTTCCTGCTTCACCACGAGGCTCAGGTTGATCTCGTTGCCCCCCATGCTGATCATCTCCACGTTGATGTCGCCCAGGGCCGTGAGTAGCTTCGAGCCAAGGCCCGGCGTGGACTTCAGGCGTTCGCCCACCGCGGCGATGATGGCACGGCCCTCGTGGATTTCGACCTTCGCAAAGGCCGAAAGTTCCTCGAGCAAAGGCTTCAGCGGCACGTCCGCCTCCACCGTGAGGGACACGCTCACCTCAGCAGTGGCCACCAGGTCCACGCTCACGCCGCGGCGGCCGAACACTTCGAACAGGCGCGCCAGGAAGCCACTCTGGGCCAGCATGCGCGTGCTGCTCACCGTGAGCACCGTCACCGGACTGCGGCTGGCCAGGGCCGTGATGGGCCGCCCGGTGTGGACCTCGGCGGAGATGGTTGTGAACCGTCCCTCCGGTTTTTGCGTGTGGCGGACCGTAACCGGGATACCGGCCTCCACCGCCGGCTGGATGGTGGCGGGGTGCAGGACCTTGGCGCCGAAGGCGGCCAATTCCGCAGCCTCGGCAAAACTGAGCTCGGAAATGGGAAGGGCGTCGGGCACGATGCGCGGATCGCAGGTGAGCACCCCTTCCACGTCGGTCCAGATCTGCACTTCCTCGGCGCCCAGCGCCGCGCCAAACAGGGCCGCCGAATAGTCGCTGCCGCCCCGGCCGAGGGTGGTGGTGAGCCCATCCTCCGTGGCGCCGATGTAGCCCTGGGTGACGACGACCTGGCCCGCGCCCAACAGCGGTTTCATGTGTTCGGCGGCCAGTGTGCGAATCGCTGCCGGCTGGGGGACCGCTTCGCCGAACACCGGATCCGTGCGGAGAACCCTGCGGGCGTCCACCCAGGCGCCCCCCACGAAGGCTGCGAAGATGCGGGTGGAAAGCCGTTCCCCGAGCGAGGCGATGGCGTCCATGCTGCGGGGACTCAACTCGCGCAGCAACGCCACGCCGCGCAGAAGCAATTCCAGCTCGCCGAAGAGGTCCGTCAGGGCCACATCCAGGGTCTCGGGCAGGGTCCCATCGAACAGCTCAGATGCTGCCCTGCGATGCGAGGCCATGAGGGTCCGTTGCCTCTCCATGGCCAGGGTCAGGTCGCCCAACTCCGCCGCCTTCGCGGCATCGAAGAGGCCATTGGTGGTCTTGCCCATGGCCGAAAGCACCACCAGGGGCGACNNCTGCTGCCGCCGAACTTGAGGACGATCATCGAATGTATCCCTTCGCGTGCGCCAGTTCGGCGTTCAAGATGCTGCCGCCCGCGGCTCCTCGCTCAGTGTTGTGGCCGAGGAGGGCGAACTTCAGACCCAGGATGGGGCAGACGCGGATTCGCCCCACATGGACGCTCATGCCCTCGTCCCGCTCCACGTCCCGGCGCACCTGGGGGCGGTCCTCCAGGGTGTGGACATGCACGGGAATGGCCGGGGCCGAGAACAGCCCGAGGCGCTGGGGTTCGGGTCTCCAGCTGAGGAAGGCCTCCCGCACGGCGTCGAGGCTGGGGTTGCCCTTCAGCTTCACGCTCACCGCCTCGGTGTGGCCCTCAATGACGGGCACCCGGTGGCAGAGCGCGCTGACGGTGATGGGTGCCAACTCCACGGCTGATCCGGTAAACCGGCCCAGCATCTTGGGCGTTTCCTCCTCGACCTTCGGCTCTTCGTTGCGGATGAAGGGGATCACGTTGCCCAGGATGTCCAGGCTGGGCACACCCGGGTAGCCCGCTCCGCTGACGGCCTGCATGGAGGTCATCAGCACGGCCTCCACACCAAAGGCTTCGTGCAGGGGAGCCAGGGCCATCACCAGCACCGTGGCCGTGCAGTTGGCATTGGTGATGATGCCGCCGGTCCAACCATGATGGTGCCGCTGGACCTCCAGCAGCCCCAGGTGGGCGGCGTTCACTTCGGGCACCAGCAGAGGCACCTCCGGGGACATGCGGAAGGCCCCGGCATTGGAAAACACCATCGCCCCGGCCCGGGCGAAGGCGGGTTCGAGCTCCAAGGCCGGCTCCGTGTCCAGGGCGCTGAANNCGGTAGCGCTTCCCGGCGCTGCGCTCGCTGGCGGCGAGATGCTCCACGCGGAACAGGGGATGGTTGGCCAGACGGCGCACGAAGCGCTGGCCGACGACGCCGGTAGCGCCCAGGACGGTGACGGGGATCTTGGTGGTCATGGTTCAGTCTCCCAGGAAATGCAGGGCCAAGCGGCGGTTGAGATCCACACCGGCCTCGAGGTCGGTCAGGGTGAGGTGTTCGTCGAGGGTATGCGCGACGGTGATGCTGCCCGGTCCCGCCAGCACCACGCTGCGGTCCGGCACCAGGGCCCGCAGGGCCGGCGCGTCGGAGCCGAAGGGCATGGGAGCCAGGTCGAAGCCCGGCACGGCGGGATACAGATCGGCGGGCTCGTCCAGACGGAGGTCCACCGAACCCTCGGACGGTGCCAGGCGCCGGACCTCGTCCAGGAAAGTGCTGCCCGGCACCACTCGAGCCAACAGGTGAGCCTCGGCCCTGGCCGGAACGGAATTCACGGCCTCCCCGGCCTGAAGCAGGCCCAGGTTCCAGAGTTCCCGGCCCAGCTGGGCATCCACCGGACGCGGTTGTTCCCGGAGGCGCTGCAGCCAGTCCAGCAGGGGCCAGGTGGCGTTGCAGCCCAGTTCGGGACTTCCGCTATGGGCAGCCCGGCCCTCGCAGCTGAGGTACACGTGCTGCACACCGCGCTGTCCGGTGGCCAACTTCAACTCCGTGGGTTCGCCATTGATGAGTGCCTTCAACTCCTGCAGGTGGCTCGCCAGAGCCAGGGCCGCCGTGGCACCGGCGCTGTCGGTTTCCTCCCCCACGACGCCCAGCCAGGCCAGGCCCTCTCGGCCTTCGTCCAATAGCGTCTTCACCGCCGCCAGCTGCGCGACGATCTGCCCCTTCGCATCACAGGCACCCCTTCCGATCAGGGCCTCGCCTTCGATGCGTGGCAGGAAATAGGGCGGCACCGTGTCGAGATGGGTGGAGAAGAGCACCCGCGGCACCCCCCACAGGGCCAGCACATTGGTACGACCCTCCGCCACCGGCTGTTCCACCACCGTCGCGCCGAGCTCCTGCAGCAGCTGGCGCAGCACGGGCAGTCCGACATCCTCGGCCCCCGAAGTGGTTTCCGCCGCACAGAGGGCCATCAGCCTGGCGGTGAGCCAGCGTCGAAGATCTGCGGGGGCTGCGTTCATGGATACCTCGGCGGGCCGACGGTGCCTTCAGGAACGCGGTGGAAAGGATCCCGCCGCCGTGCCTCAGGCCCTCCGTACCGGGTGACCGGCACGACAGCCGCCGGGCTTTCGCCTCGACGTCCAGGGGGCGCGTTGATGCTCCGCGATCCCTTCGGCGATCCTCCCCTTTCCCGCCGGGTCATCAGGTTCATCACCCTCGCCGTCGGTACTGATGGGAACCGCTCCTCCATCGGAAGTAATACCTTCCCACGACACGGCTCCCAGTGCAACTCCGTCTGGCCCTGCTGGGTGGGTTGGGGCAGAGGATAGCCTGGGGAGATGCTGCCGGGCCTCATTTGATCCTGGTCGAGCTTCCCTCCTCGGGCCTGCGGGTTTTGGCGGAGCTACACTGGAGGTTCGGAGCGCCCATGTCCCTCGTCATTGCCGGCAAGACCTTCAACAACCGCCTTGTCCTCGGAACGGGGAAGTACAAGGACTTCGCCACCATGCAGGCCTGCTACCGGGCGGCCCGGGTGGAGATGGTCACCCTGGCCGTGCGCCGCTTCGACTTGGAGGCCAAGGGCGAGGACAACATCCTGAACTGGATCCCTAAGAACATCGCCCTGCTGCCCAACACCGCCGGCTGCTACACCCGCGAGGACGCCCTGCGCGTGGCACGGCTGGCCCGCGAAGCCCTTGATACGGACTGGGTGAAACTCGAGGTCATCGGGGACCCGAAGAGCCTCTACCCGGACAACGAGGAGACCCTGGCGGCCGCGAAGATTCTTGTGAAAGAGGGCTTCATCGTGCTGCCTTACGTGAACGCCGATCCCATCCTCGCCAAGAAGCTCTGCGACGTGGGCTGCGCCGCCGTCATGCCCCTGGGCAGCGCCATCGGCTCGGGGTTGGGTGTGCAGAACCCCATGACGCTGCTGCTCATCAAGGAAGTCGTTGCGGCCTACAAGCTCCCCATGATTGTGGATGCGGGCGTGGGCACCGCCTCCGACGCCGCCTTGGCCATGGAGCTGGGCGCCGATGGCGTGCTGCTGAACACGGCCGTGGCCGAGGCCGGCGAGCCCACCCGGATGGCCCAGGCCATGGACTTTGCCGTGCAGGCCGGCCGCCTCGCCTTCGAAAGCGGCCGCATGCCCAAGCGCCTCTACGCCAGCGCCAGCAGCCCGCTGACCGGAGTCATCGGCAAGTAGGGCATCGCCTCGCGAATCCGCAAAGGAAGCGCCCGGCAATCGCCGGGCGCTTCCCCATCGCGGTGCGTTTCGTTACCGCGCCGGGATCGCCTCTCGAAGGCCGACCTCGGTTAGTGCGGTGGCAAGGTACCCCACGGTGCGGTCCACGTTGTGCAGTTTGTCCAGCCCGAACAGGCCGATCCGGAAGGTCATGAAATCCGCCGGTTCGTCACACTGCAGCGGCACGCCGGACGCCACCTGCAGGCCCGCGGCGAGGAACTTCTTGCCGGACTGAATGTCTGGGTCCGTGGTGTAGCTCACCACCACGCCCGGAGCCTTGAACCCCTCGGCGGCCACGCTGGGCAGGCCGCAGCTTTCCAGCAGAGCCCGGGCCTTGGCGCCCAGCTCCGCCTGCTCGGCCCGCAGCTTTTCGAAGCCGTAGGCCTCCATCTCCTGCATCACCGCGCAATCCCGGGCCAGGGAATCGGTGGGCATGGTGGCGTGGTAGGCGTGGCCGCCCTTCAGGTAGGCGTCCATGATCTGGGACCATTTCTTGAGGTCGCAAGCGAAGCTGGTGCTGGTGGTGCTTTCCATCACGCCCTTGGCCTTCTCGGAGAGCATCACCATGGCGCAGCAGGGGCTGCCGCTCCAGCCCTTCTGTGGAGCCGTCACGATCACGTCCACGCCGATGGCCTCCATGTCCACCCACATGCAGCCCGAGGCGACGCAGTCCAGCACGAACAGGCCGCCGGCTGCGTGGGTCGCCTTCGCCACCGCCCGCAGGTAGTCGTCGGGGAGGATGATGCCGGACGCGGTCTCCACGTGGGGGGCGATCACCACGGCGGGCTTCTCCGCGGCGATGGCGGCCACCACCTCGGCGATGGGCGTCGGCACCCAGGGCGACTGCCGATCCGTGCCGGTGCGGCGCGCCTTGAGTACCGTGTGCGCGGAGGGAATCCCTCCCATGTCGAAGATCTGGGACCAGCGGTAGCTGAAGAAGCCGTCCCGGATCACCAGCGCCTTCTTGCCAGTGACGAACTGCCGGGCCACGGCCTCCATGCCGAAGGTGCCGCTGCCGGGCACCAGCACGGCCGCCTGGGCGTGGTAGACCTGCTTGAGGATGCGGTTCATCTCCCGCATCACCTGCTGGAAGCGCTTGGACATGTGGTTCAGCGCGCGGTCGGTGTAGACCACGGAGAATTCCAGCAGTCCATCGGGGTCAATATTGGGAAGCAGTGCGGTCATGGCGGATCCTCCTCAGAATTTGCTTAGAGCCAGTTGATGTCGGTGCCGGCGGGGAGATGGGGGGTGAAGATAGAAAGATACTGCAGGTTTTCCTCCAGGGCCCGGGTGTCATGGATGATGCCCCGAGGGCAGACGTGAACATCGCCCGCCTTCACGGGTTTCCACTCGCCATTGACCAGGATCTCGCCCCTGCCACCCACCACGATCACATATTCGTCACAGACCGTGTGGAAGTGGTGGCCGATGGTGGTGCCTTTCACGGCCGTCCGGATCATCATCTGGGTGCGCGGGGCCTCGAAGACCACCTCGCTGTCCACGCCCTTTTCGGGCAGGGCCCGCTGGGTGTAGTAATCCGGCAGATTGAGCAGCACCGCCACGTTGGGAGTGGAGTCGATGAGGCCCTTCAGGGTTTCCAGTTCGCAGGTTGTCATGTCGTGTCTCCTTTAAGGGATGCGGTTGGATGGCTGGTTCCCGCTCAGCTGACGGCCGGAGCGGTCGGGAGAATCCAGGGGATGGCGAAGGCCTGCAGGAGCACCACGACCACCACGATCCCCAGGAGGATCATTGAATATTTCAATGTTTTCCTGAAAATGTCCGTCTCCTTGCCCACGAGCCCCACCGCGGCGCAGGCCACGGCGATGGACTGGGGGGAGATCAGCTTGCCCATGACGCCACCGAACAAGTTGGCCGAGGTAGTGAGGACCGGGTTGAAGCCCAGGTGGGTGGCCGTGACCTGCTGGAGTTTGCCGAACAGGGCCGCCGACGACGTCACCGATCCGGTGAGGAACACGCCCAACAGGCCGATGACAGGGGAGAAAACGGGAAAGGCCATGCCTGTGAGGACGGCGAAGGCCAGGCCCAGTGTGAAGGACATGCCCGAATAGTTGGCCAGGAAGCCCAGGCCGATGACCGACGCCAGGGTGATGAGGGCGAAGCGGAGCTGCTTGAGGGTCTTCAGGAAGACCCTGCCGCCGGTCGCAGGATTGATGCCCAGCACCCCCATGGAGATCAGGGCGGAGAGGAACATGGCGGTCCCGGGGGCCGTGAACCATTCCCAGCGGTAGCTGGCGGCATAGGCGGCGGGCTTCGCGACGATGGGGGCGGCCTTGAATACCACGCCGTCCAACCCGGGCCAGTGCGGGACCGCCAGGAACCAGTGGTGGGTCTTGAGGGCGAAATTTTTGAAGAAGGGGGTACCCCAGACGGCCATGACCACCATAAGGATGAGGAAGGGCGACCAGGCCTTGAAGACCTGGCCTGCGGAATGGCTGGCCCCAGCGTCTTGGCTGGCTGCCTGGTCGTCCTCGAAGGTCCAGATGGTCTTGGGCTGCCAGATCCGGATGAAGAGGACCAGGCACACCAGGGAGACGACGGAGGCCGTGATGGCGGGCAGTTCGGGACCGAAGTAGGTGGATACCACCAAGGACGCGGCGGCGTAGCTGATGCCCGCCACCAGGGCTGCGGGGAGCACTTCCTTGGCCCGTTTGAAGCCCACCATGACCACGACCATGAAGAAGGGGATGATCAGGGCCATGAAGGCCATGTCGATGCCCACGGCGCGCGCCATGGTCGTGGCGGGAATGCCCGTCACGGTGGACATCATGATTGTGGGCACACCCACCGGGCCGAAGGGCACGGGAGGCGTGTTGGCCACCAGACAGATGACCGCCGCGGGAAGGGCCGGGAATCCCAGGCCAATGAGCATGGCGGCGGCCACCGCCACCGGCGCTCCCTGCCCGGCCACTCCCTCCATGAACGCGGAGAAGGAGAAGGCGATGAGCAGTGCCTGGATGCGGCGGTCTGGTGAAAGGGAGGAAATGGACCTCTTGATGACCTCGAACTGCCCGGATTCGACCGTGAGGTTGAACAGGAAGACGGCCGTCAAGATGATCCATCCAATTGGGAACAGGCCCGTCACCATGCCCAGGGCTGAGGCCGACAGCGCGGCAGTGACCGGCATCCGGTACACCAGAACGCTGATGACGATGGTGAGGATCAAGGTGAGGACTCCCGCCACATGGCCCTTCATGCGCTTCACAGCCAGGGCCCAGAATAGAAAGAAGATGGGGATGGCCACTACCAGGGCTGTCAGGAGCAGGCTCCCGTGAAGCGCGAAGTAGTCCTGGTTCCATTGCATAAGCTTCGTCCTTTCTCACAATTCCGTTTGGCTATCGGGAGTCACTGGACGATGCTCGCCCGACTCCGGCAGCTGGGACACCAAATACGTTTGTATTGGCCGAGGAGTGAGTCATCTGGATCCAAATCACTATGGGTTGAAGATCTGATTGGCGATGTGACGATCGTCAATTATTCAAGGAGGGCCAGTACATCCATGCCGGGAAGCGGGGTCCAGTAAACGGGCGCCCTGATGGATAATGCCCCCATGCCCGATCTCGACCTCGCCCCATTGGAGTGCCGCATCCTTGGATGCCTGCTGGAAAAGCAGCTCAGCACACCGGATGTCTACCCCCTCTCCATGAACACGCTGGTGAACGCCTGCAATCAGTCCAGTAACCGCGACCCCGTGCTGTCGGTGACAGAGCCCGAGGTCCTGGAGGCCGTGGATAGGCTCATCAACAGAGGCCTCGCCGAGCATTGGCCGGGCCGCGTCCTGAAGGTGGCCCACACCGCCAAGCCCACCTGGAACCTCTCCGTGCAGGAAGCCGCCCTGCTGGCGGAGTTGTTGCTCCGGGGCCCACAGACGTCCGGTGAGCTGCGCACCAACACCCGGCGCATGTATACCTTCCCGGATCTCGCCGAAGTGGAGGGCTGCCTGGCCGTGCTGATGGAGGCCGAACCGCCCCTGGTGGTCCGGCTGGCGAGGGCCCCAGGCGCACGCGAAGCCCGTGTGGCGCACCTGCTTTCGGGCCCCCTGGATGCGGCCGCCACCCCTTCCGAATCGGCGTCTCCCCGTCCGGGACGACTGGATCAGCTGGAATCCGAAGTGGCCTCCCTCCGTGAGGAACTGGCGGAGCTGCGCCAAGCCTTTGAGGCCTTCAAGGCCCAGTTCTGAGGGCCCCGGGCCGCCGTCGTAGCCCGGTCCTGCCAGGCCTTGGCGGTTTCCCGGTCGGTGGCATCCACGCCCTAATCCGGGCCTAGCGCGCGCAGGCCCTCGACAAGCGTGTCGAACCGATCAGGCTCGGCCTGGAACACCAGGTGGAAGGGCCGGGGGGCCAGATCCTCACGGACATCCCGCAGGACCGCGAGCAAGATTTCAGCCTCGGCGGGCGGCGCGTCCTGAAACAGCTGGTCCGCCTCCAGGACGAGGAATGCTCCGCCCTCCGGCAGGTCGGAGAGGGCATCCCGCAGGGCGTCCCAGGTGCCCCCGAAGTGGGGCGGGAATTGGGCCGCGGCGGCCCACTCATCCATCAGGCCCCGCCGGGTGCGCATGCGGGATCCCCGCAGCCACCAGAGGGGCGGGTGCCCGGAGGCAGCCTCTACCAGGGCCTCCGCGGATCCCCGCCAGGGGAGGATCAGGGGCCTACCCGAACCGGCAGGGAAGGGGAGCTCCGTCATTTCACTTCGAGGAAGCTGCGGTAGTGATCGGCAGAGTACCAGGCCCGGCCATCGCTGCCCGTGACGAGGCGCTCGGCGCCGCGGTTGCGACCCTCCGCCTTGGGGCGGACGTCCCACTCTCGGTACTCGATGCGCTTCCGGCGGGAATCGTAGCGGGGCAGCAGCCCTTCATAGTTCCCGAACACCCGTCCGCCCACATATCCCGGCGGGGCGTAACCGTGCTGGCGGATGTAGGCGAGGGTTTCCCGGGCATGGACCGGGATCGGATCCTGGGGGGTCGCCTGCGTCTGGGCCTGGGCCAGGGACGAAGCGGGGGGTTCTGACCCGGGCCCGCAGGCCGTCAGCGGCAGAAGGGCCATCAGGCAGACCAGGCCCGCGGCCAGGTGCGCCAGGATCCTTCGCCAGCGGATCATGCTTCCTCCGTTGGAGAGCAGTGTAGCCGCTCAGGATTCCTTGGCGTGCCCGGCCTCCAGCACCCCACCCAGGCGCCGGTCGGAACGGAGGAGCAGGAAGGCGAAGATGAGTCCCGCAATGCCCAGCCCCGCGAACATGACCTGGGTGGCGGTGTAGGTGCCTGTCAGGTCGCGCAGTTTCCCGTTGAGGTAGGGGAAGAGACCGAGACCCATGTTCTGGATGGCCGTCATCAGGCCAAAGGCCGTGCCCACCCGCTTTTCGTCCACCACCAGGGGCACGGAGGGCCACATGGCCGCGGGCACCAGCACGAAAGCCGCGCCCAGCATGATCATCATCGGAATGGGGCTCCAGTGGGTGATGCCCATCAGCAGGTGGGCGGGGATCAAGATGAGGGAGCCCAATACCATGAGCGAGGCGCGCCGGCCGATGCGGTCCACCAGGTCTCCGGCAAAGGGGGCGAAGATCATGGAGGCGGCGATGACGATGCTGGTGATGCCCGGCGCCGTGCTGAACATGTGGGTGAAGTTGAAGAACACCTGGGACATGAAGCTGCCCGAGCTGGCGCTGACGAGGGGCAGGCCCCACTTGTCGTGGAACATGTCCGTCGCGAGGGCGGTGAAGGGGAAGATGGCGCTGTAGAAGGTCACGCAGAGCAGCACCACGAACCAGAACGAGGAGGTGAACTTCTTGATGTCGGAGAAGACGATCATGTCCCCGGCTTGGGGCCTGGGAAGGGCCAGGACCCTTTCGCCGTGCCGGTCCATGAGGTTGAAGACCAGGTTGCAAAGCACCGAGAATAGGCACAGGAGGGCCGCGGCCCAGAGGGCCGTTCGGAAGCTGCCCGAGTAGCTCGCGATGAGCTCCTCGGTGTTGAAGCTGAAGAGGGTGCCGACGCGGCTGATGGTGAGGGCGATGCCGAAGGCCATGGCCATCTCCTTGCCCTTGAACCACCGACTGATGATGGCGCTCTGAACCACGATGAGAGACTCGGAACCGGCCCCGAAGATCAGTCGGCCTCCGAAGAGCATCCACTTGCTCCTGGCCATGGCCACCATCACGGCGCCCAGGAAGATGAGAAGGCTGAAGAGGAGGCTGGCCCTGCGGGGGCCCAGCTTGTCGTAGAGCATCCCCCCGAAGAAAACGATGGCGATGGCCGCCACAGAGTAGGCGGTGTAGAGGTTGCCGATGGTGCTGCGGTCGAGGTGCAGCTCCCGCATCAGCGTGGTCTCCAGCGCCCCGATGCTGTCGTAGGCGAAATAGCTGCCGAACACCAGCAGGCTGATGAACAGCAGGATCGTGAACCGGTAGAGGCGGGTGCTCGGATGGAAGGCCCCTGGGGTCTCGGTGGTCATCGCGGGATCCTTTTTCGGCCTGAGCCTTGCTGAGATGGAAAGTCAGAGGCCTTCGAGGCCGGAATCACCGATGGTCCCATGGCCGCGAGGCACTGCAACCGGGTCTTTTGCTAGGATCAGAAGGCCGCCGGGCCTGAGCCCTGGACAGCGTGGTTCTCTATCCGCCCCCTTTACCCGATAGTGATTACCGATGACCGACCCAACCCGGCGCACCTGTCCCAGCTGCCACACGCGCCTTTCGCCCCTCGCGGCGGAATGCCCGGAGTGCGGCTTGGCCCTGGCACCGCCCCGACAGGGGCGCCCTTTGCTCTTCCAGGCCTCAGCCCTCGCCCAGGCGGCCTTCGATCCTCCTCCGCGAGCTCTTACCGCTCCAGCGCTCGGACGGGTGGCCCCGGTATCCGTCGAAGTCAGTCCTGAGGAATTGGAGCGACCCAGTGCGCTGGAGCCCCTGCCAGTCCCGGTCATCAGGTCAACCATCAGCCTCGAGGAACCCGCCGCCAGTTTCTGGCCCCTGGTGAAGGTCGAGGCCACCGAGGCGCTGCTCCTGGCCCTGGTCCAGGGATTGGCGCTGCTGTTGCCGGCCTTGACGCTGGGTCTCTCCCCCTCCCGGTTGTTCGTGGGTGCCTGGCCCCTGGTTTTCCCCTACCTGTTCGCAGTTTCCTGGATCTTCTTCATGGCACCCCTGGTGCTCACAGGCCAGTCCCCGATGATGGGCTTCTTCGGCGTCACCCTGCCCGAGAATACCCCCGAACGGCGAATGGCCTTCTCCCTGGTCCACCTGATCTCGGTGGTCTGCTTTCCCTTCAGTTTCCTGTGCATGGTGCTGGGTCCCCGCCACCAGACCCTGGCCGAACTCCTCAGCGGCCAGGAGCTCCTGTCCCGTCCCGTCTCCCGCATGCGGTGACCGCGGCCGGGCGCTATTCCACCAGGGGTTCCAGGTGGTAGGGGATCGAGATCACCACGGTCTTGGGCTTCATCAGCAGCGTGGTCTTGATGCGCCAGGCCGTCTGGTTGTGCAACAGGTTCGCCCACCAATGGCCGGTGACGAATTCGGGAAGAATGACCGTGATGGTGTACTCCGGCTCGGCCCGCCGCATGCGGTCCAGCTCGTCCACGATGGGTTCCACGATCTTCCGGTAGGGGCTTCGCAGGGCGCGCAGGGGGATGCCTTCGCAGTACCGGGGCCAGTCGGCGCGGAGCTTCTCAAGCCCGGCGCTGTCGCGGCCCTGGTCATCGGGGAAGTCCACCGTGATGGCCTCGACCTCGCCGTGCTCGGCGATGACCTTGGCATAGTTGAGGGCCTGGACGACACCCGAATGGATGCCGGAGACCAGCACCACCACCCGGTTCTTGCGAGGGCTGATGAAGTCCGCGCGGCTTCCCGCCAGGATTGATTTCACGCGGATGTAGTGCCGGTGGATATTGAAGAACGTCATCACCATCACCGGGACGAGCACGATGACAATCCAGGCTCCGTGCGCGAATCGAGTCACTGCGATGACCATCATCACGATGAGCGTCGTCACCGCCCCCAGGCCGTTGATCAGGGCCTTCAACTGCCAGCCCTTCCCCTTGAGCCGCCTCCAACGCACCACCATCCCGGTCTGGCTGATGGTGAAGCCGAGGAACACGCCCACGGCATAGAGCGGGAGCAGGTGGTCTTCCTTCGCGCCGAAGAGCAGTACCAGGATGCCGGCCGCGACGGATAGGATCATGATGCCGTTGGAGAAGACCAGCCGGTCGCCCTGGCTTGTGAACTGGCGAGGCAGGAAGCCATCCCGGGCGTGGAGGGCCGCCAACCGGGGGAAGTCCGCATAGGCCGTGTTGGCCGCCAGGGCCAGGATGGCCATGGTGAAGCCCGTGGTGGTGAGGTAGACCAGCTTGGGGAAGCCGTGCTCCGCGCCACCCAGGATCGTACGCGTGAGCTGGGACAGCAGGGTTTCCGGGGCATCTGGATGGTAGGTCAGACCATAGTGGTTCGTGAGATAGGTGATCCCCAGGAACATGGTCCCCAGGATCACCACCATCCAGGTCATCGTCTTGGCCGCATTGTGCGCTACGGGGGCCTTGAAGGCCGTCACGCCGTTGCTGATGGCCTCCACCCCCGTCAGGGCCGTGCAGCCCGCACTGTAGGCCCGGGCGAAGAGCCAAATGGCCGCCAGTTTGGTAGTGCCTTCCAGGTGGGCCGCCGCGACCTTCGCAATGGCCACTTCATGGCCCATGGCCACGTTCCAGAAGCCCTTGATCAGCAGTCCCACGATGCACACCACGAAACCATAGGTCGGGAAGGAGAACACCAGGCCGCTTTCCTTCACGCCCCGCAGGTTCATGAGTGCCACGAAGGCGATGATGGCCTCGGCGAGAAAGATGCGATGGGGCTCCAGACCCGGGAAGGCCGACGTGATGGCAGAGACACCCGCGGAGATGGACACGGCCACGGTCAGGATGTAGTCGATGAGGAGGGAGGCGCCTGCGGTCTGGGCGGCCGCCTCGCCCAGATTGTCCTTCGCCACCAGGTAGGCACCACCACCACTGGGGTAGGCATGGATGGTCTGGCGGTAGCTGATATTCAGCACTGCCAATAGACCCACGATGCCCAGGGCCACCCACCAGGACCAACCCAGAACCCCCGCGCCAAGGATGGCCACCGCCGCCGTGAGGGGGGCCATGATTTCCTGGGTGCCATAGGCCACGGAGGACAGCGCGTCCGAGCTGAACACCGCCAGGGCGATGGGGTTGCTGATCTTGGTTTCGTGGCTCTCTTCGGTGGTAAGGCGCCGGCCCAGGAGAAATCTGCGGAAAGTGAGCATTGTTTTGCTTCCTGGTTCAACGGGCTGTGAGCCACGAGTCGGAAGGACTTGCCGAAAGACCCGCCGAACCGGAAGGTGCGACCTGCTCACGGAATATAACGAGTGCCCGGAAGGCCTCGGCCCATAGAATCCTTGGGTACAGCGCTAATGCCGTTTGACCCATGGGTCCATAAGAAGGCCCGTGCCATCCGGCCACCCTCATGCCCAGATTCGCCAGGCCCATGAAACACAACCCCGCCCAAGCCCAGCCAACCCACGCCATACCCAACACGCTCCAAAGGAATCCATTATGGCCCTTGCCGCAGGCGGTGGGGGCAAGGGTTGATCGTTGCCACAGGGGAATTCAATCAGTTCGCCGAACCACGAGGGCCTCAACGAGGTGCCGCTGGCCGAGCGCCACGGGCCAGATCCAACGATCCCTCTTGACTGAGTTCAGCTCGTTTCCAGGCAGGAAGGAAGAAGGGTCCACCCCCGCAAGCGCATCACTGGCTTCCAGGGACGGCCCCTCGGCCCGCAGCTGGCGGGTCCAGTCATCCTCCCACGGGCCCAAGTCCAGGGATCCACCCCCGAACACCACCGCCCGGTCATGCACCAGCCAAAGGTCCGCGCCACTTTCGCACAGCACCCGCAAAAAGGCCTCGATGGCGCGGGCCGTCCAGGCGGCCAGGGCCTCGGCCAGGGGCTCCTCCCGTTCGGGGTCCGGATCCCAGGGTGGCCCGCCAAAGACTGTTTCCACGACGTTCTCGGCGACCGCGCCGAACTGGCCCATGACGTTGGCGACCAGGATGGTACTGGGTCGATGCGCCCCGATCCAGGCACGCAAAGCTCCCGGATCCGGAACGAGGAATGGGAGGAGACCCGCCAGCCGCTGCTTCGCGGCCTCCCGCTCCCGGGGGCGTCCCGACCAGGGTTCCATGACCGCACGCCGGATGGTGGCATCCAATTCGGACATCCCACCTGTCAGGTCCTCGAAAACCCAGGGGGGCCAGCGATGGTGGCGCGCGGCCGTCCAGAGGCGGCTCCAGGGATCGCCGTCCCAACCCGTGGTGTCCGGCGGTGCCAGGGCCCAGGGCACCTCCAGCCCCGATCCGGCCCCCAGGATCAGGACCGGTCGCGCGGGATCCGCGGACTGGAGGCCCTCACCCAGAACGGTTCGCACCCGGTCCAGGTGGTCACCCCATGCGGAGTGGTCCCGAGCCAGGAAGGCGAACTGCTCACGACGCAGCAACCTGGAAAGCGGCTTTGGCATTTCTGCATCTTAGGCCGCTCCTGCCCTCGAATCGGACTGATTGGCTTCTGGCGGCGGCTTAGAGGAGACTGGAACGTCAGGAGGCTGGATGCCCCGTTTCTCGAAGCGCGTGGGTCGCGAGGTGCTGGCGGGCCACCCCCGCCTTCCGTCGTGGATCGCCAAGGAGCGCGTGAAGCTCGGTGACCTGAGCGGCATGAAGCAGGGCCTGCGCGACTCGCATCTCCACACGGTCTGCGAGGAGGCCCGTTGCCCCAATCGCACCCACTGCTTCACCCAGGGAACGGCCACCTTCCTCCTCATGGGGGAGGTCTGCACCCGCGCCTGCGGCTTCTGCAGCATCCAGAGCGGCAAGCCCCGGGCCCTGGATCCCCAGGAGCCCAGGGAAACCGCCGAGCGGGTGGCGGCGCTCAACCTGCGCTTCGTCGTGCTCACCAGCGTGAACCGGGACGACCTGCCCGATGGCGGGGCCACCCACTTCGCCAACACCATCCTCGCCATCCACCGCCGCAACCCGGGTGTGGCGGTGGAAGTGCTGGTGCCGGATTTCATGGGCGACCTGGACGCCGTGGCCCGCGTCGTGGCCGCCGGCCCCGCCGTGTTCAACCACAACACCGAAACAGTGCCCAGCCTGTACCCTGAGGTGCGGCCCGCGGGCAGGTTTGAGCGGACGCTTCGCGTGCTGGCGCACGCGAAGGAAATGGGAACAGCCTTGTACGGCCCCTCCTTCCGCTCGAAGAGCGGTCTCATGCTCGGCCTCGGTGAAACCGAGTCCGAGCTTTTAACAACCTTCGAAGCCTTAGCCAAAGCCAAGGTGGACATCCTCACCCTGGGCCAATACCTGCGCCCCACGCGCCACCAGCTGCCCGTGAAGCGCTATGTGCCTCCGGAGGAATTCGCCGCCCTGGGCGCGAAAGCGAAGGCTCTCGGCTTCAGCACCGTCTATGCGGGTCCCCTCGTTCGCTCCAGCTTCAACGCCCACGAAGTGGCCGGGCTGGAAGGCATTTCGATCGCATGAGCCGGATCAACCCCGCCGCGGTTCCACTACGATCGCCCCGGGCTCCGCAGGACAGGCAAACACACAGATCCCGCACCCGGTGCAGATCTCAGCATCCACTACGGGATGCCCGACGGTTTCTCCTTCGCCGGGTTCGGCGAGGCGCAGGGCTTCCCCTGGATAGGGACAGCGGTCCACACAGATGCGGCAGGCGCGTACCTCGCGATCCACTGTTTCCCATGTGACGCACCGGTTTTGTTTCACGCGGGCGGTGCCCATGCGCGTGGCCTTGGGTCCATCGATCACGGTGCCCCCGGCAAGGGTGCGCTTGGGCCAGATCAGGGCCTCATCCTCGCAGGCGGCGATGCAGGGCAGGGTGGTGCACAGGAAACAGGGGACACTCCGGGGATCGATGTAGGGGGTCCGCAAGGCCAAGCCTGCCGAAGGCGGCGCCAGGAGGATGGCGTTCTCGGGACAGGCCCGCATGCACTTGTCGCAGCGGGTGCATTTCGTGAGGAATTCCAGCTCGTCGAGAGCGCCCGGGGGACGAAGCAGCTTGGGGCCCAGACCGGTAACCGCCTCTTCGAGGCTGTTCGCCACGAACCCTGCGAGCAGGGTGCCCAGGGACTTGAAGAAGTCACCGCGTTCCTGGGGTTCATCGAGCTTCCTGGCCATGGGGTTCCTACATGAGTCCGAGAACCCGCATGGTGGGACGAAGCACGCCCCAAAGCACGGGATCAAAGCCCAGGGTCAGCATGGCGGCCTTTCCGTCGGGGGTGATATCGGCATGGGCCAGGAGATCGGCGCTCACAGCCACATCCCGGGAACTGGGCGTGGCGTCCACCCACTTCACGCCTCCCGGGGCCTCCTTCTTGGTCAGGCTCTGCCCTTCGGCGGCTCGAATCTGGAGGATTAGCAGGTCCCCATGGAAGGAGGGTACGCGGACCTCCATCAGCCGGCCCTTGCCCACGGCAGGTGTGACCGGAACGACTTCAAAGGCCTGGCGATAGCCCAGCTTGGCCAAGTCCGGATCCTCGCCGTTGAGGACCGCGAGCGTCTGCTCCACGAGCCCCTCCAGGCCCCGGTCCCCCATCCAGGCCACCGAACGTAGATGGGTCCCGCCGGCTTCACCCACACCATCCAGTAGGGATGGAATCAGGGCCAGCACCTGCTCCAGGGCCGGTCGGCCCCGCAGCGACTTGACGTCCGGGGGCCAGCCACCGGCCAGCGGGAGGGGCTCGATCCTCGCCTCCGGCTCGGACCTAAGGTCCAGGATGCGCCCGGGAAACCCCTCCAGCAGGTCGAAATCGGGAGTGTCCGCCAGGAGGACCGCGTCCAGCCCCTCCAGCAGGAGCCTGCTGGGGGCGAAGACCACCAGATCGCCGATCTCCTCCTCCACAGTGAGCGCGCCGATGGAGAGGGGCACCACGGATGCGTCCCGGGCCTCCAGGGCGCCCACGAGTTCCCGACCCAGCAAGGTCTGGGCCCCGATAACGGCAAGTTTCAGCATGTCGACCCCTTCGCTGTCAAACCCGAACGGCGGATTCATCCGCCGGTACATGATCCTTCAAGGCAGCGGCCACGGGGCCCGCCAGGAATTGGCGCACCTGCTCCCCGGCGCGGCCCGTGAAGCGGGAGGCGTCCAGCAGGGCGATCAGTTCTGCTTCGTTCATGGCCCAGGCGGGGTCCGTGGCCAGGAGCATCAACAGCTCGTTGGGGCGTCCCTCGACCTTGATGCGTCGACCGGCCTCGAGGGACGCCATACGGAATCGCTCGTGCAGGTCCTGGCGATCCCCCCCCCGTTTCACGGCCTCCATGAGGAGCACCTCGGCGGCCATGAAGGGAAGCTCCTGGGCGAGGCGCGCCTCGATCATCCTCGGATAGACCACCAGCCCCGAAGCCACGTTCCGCACGAGGACCAGGATCGCATCGACGGCCAGCAGGCCCTGGCTGATGGTGAGGCGGCGATGCGCGCTGTCATCCAACGTGCGCTCCATCCATTGGCTCGCACTGGTCTGGTAGGTGGAGGGCATCAGGCCCAATACGAAGCGGGCGAGGCTGTTGATGCGCTCCGAGCGCATGGGATTGCGTTTGTAGGGCATGGCGCTGGAACCGATCTGCTTCGTCTCGAAGGGCTCCTCGACCTCCTTCAGGTGCTGGAGCAGACGGAGGTCGCTGGCGAATTTGGAAGCGCTGGCCGCGATGCCGCAGAGCACCTGGCCGATCCGGTCCTCCAGTTTGCGTGTGGCGGTCTGGCCCGAGACGGGAATGGCAGGGAAGCCCACCTTGGCGCAGAATCTCTGTTCCAGGGCCTCGACCTTGGCGCCGTCCCCCTCGAACAGTTCGAGGAAGCTCGCCTGCGTGCCCGTGGTGCCCTTCACGCCCCGCACGGGCGTAGTGCGGATGAGGTGGTCCAGATCCTCGAGGTCCAGCAGCAGGTCCTGGAGCCAGAGCGTGGCCCGCTTGCCGACGGTGGTGGGCTGGGCGGGCTGGAAGTGCGTGAAGCCGAGGGTTGGCTGGTCCTGCCATTGGGCCGCAAATGCGGCCAGGGCCGCGATGGCATCCTGCAGGCGGCGGCGTAACAGGGCCAGCGCCTCCTGGGCGATGAGCAGGTCGCCGTTGTCGGTGACGAAGCAGCTGGTGGCACCCAGGTGGATGATGGGCCGGGCGCCCGGCGCCTGCTCACCCCAGGCGTGGATGGCCGCCATCACGTCATGTCGAAGGGCGGATTCGTGTTTCGCGATGGCGGAGAGGTCCACCGCATCCTGGGTGGCCCTCAGTTCGGTGAGCTGGGCCTTGGTCACCGGCAGCCCTAGTTCAGACTCGGCCTCGGCCAGGGCGATCCAGAGCCGCCGCCACACCCGCTGGCGATAAAGGGGCGAGAGCAGGCGCACCATGGCCTTGCTGGCGTAGCGGCTGGCCAGGGGGTGCTCGAATCGCTCCAGTTCAGGACCATCGTGGGGCGGAAGGAAGGGCATAAGAACTCCGGCCCTCCAGTGTCTCACACGCTCTGAGCTGTGACTCCGCTCACGAAGAGGACTCCTTAGGGGTGGCCCTCCGCGGCTAGGATAGGGGCATCACCCGGGAGTCTGTGACATGTATGAAGTGATCCGAACCTCTGATCCCGCTGTGTTCCAGGCTCTGGAACTGGAGGTCCAGCGCCAGCGGCATCACCTGGAACTCATCGCCTCGGAGAATTACGCCTCCCGCGCCGTCATGCAGAGCATGGGTTCCCACTTCACCAACAAGTACGCGGAAGGCTACCCGGGCAAGCGGTACTACGGCGGCTGCAGCCAGGTCGACATCATCGAGAACCTCGCCCGCGATCGCGCCAAGCAGATCTTTGGCGCCGATCACGCCAATGTTCAGCCCCACAGCGGCGCCCAGGCCAACATGGCCGTCTACCTCGCCGCGCTGAAGCCTGGTGACACCGTCCTCGGATTGGACCTGGCCCACGGCGGACACCTGACCCACGGCCACCCCCTCAACAGCTCGGGCATCCTCTATAGATTCGTGCCCTATCACGTGCGCCAGGAGGATGAGCGGGTCGACATGGACGAGGTCCGCACCCTGGCCCTCCACCATCGACCCAAGATGATCGTCGTGGGCGCCTCCGCCTACAGCCGCACCTGGAACTTCCCCCTCTTCCGAGAGATCTGCGATGAAGTGGGCGCCCTGCTGATGGTGGACATGGCCCATATCGCGGGCCTCGTCGCCACCGGGCACCACCCGAGCCCCGTCCCTTATTCTGATTATGTAACCACCACGACCCACAAGACGATGCGGGGTCCCCGCGGTGGCATGATCCTTTGCAAGGCCCAGTACGCCAAGGACCTGGATCGCGCCGTCTTTCCAGGGGTCCAGGGCGGTCCGCTGATGCATGTGATCGCCGCCAAGGCGGTGGCCCTGCACGAAATGCAGCAACCCGAGTTCAAGGCCTACAGCGGCCAGGTGATCCGCAATGCCCATGCCCTGGCCAAGGGGCTTCAAGAGCGCGGTTGGCGCATCGTTAGTGGCGGCACGGACAATCACCTCTTTTTGGTGGACTTGCGGGACCACGGTTTGCTGGGCCACGAGGCCGAGGCCTGCCTCCACCGCGCCGGGATGACTACCAACAAGAACGGCATCCCCTTCGATCCCAACCCGCCGCTCAAACCCTCCGGCGTGCGTCTGGGTAGTCCCGCCCTCACGACCCGCGGCATGAAGGAGGAGGAGATGGACCATATCGCCCGGTTCTTCGACCTGACACTTCGCCACCGCGCCGATGAAAGCACCTTCGCCCGCGTCCGCCAGGAAGTCTTCCACCTCACGGACCAGTTCCCCATCCCAGAATAGGTTCGTTCCCTTCCTGCTGATCTGCCGCAGCCAAGACGCTTCGCGTTTTGGCTGTAGGTTTTTGGGGAGTTCATGATCACGGCCGATGGCTTGTTCGTCTATGGCACGCTCCGGGAGGGTGGCTCCAACCATGCCTGGTTGCTGCGCACCCACCCCGAGGGACTGACACGAGCCTGGGTCGCGGGGCGGCTCTTCCATCTGCCCGCTGGCTACCCTGCCCTGGTGCCCGGGGTGGAACCCGGGGGCTTGCCGCCCGGTCCCGGCTGGGTGCGCGGGGACTTCGTGGGCTTTGAAGACGAGACCGACCTTGAATCGGCTTTGGCGGACCTGGATCCCCTGGAAGGTGTGGAGGAAGGTCTCTTCACCCGGGAAGTGCTGCCCGTGTGGCTGGAAGGAGGTCACCGCTACCAGGCCTGGGTCTATGTGTTCCATGTGGAACGTCTGCCCAGATTGCAACGGGAGGCCGTGGAAGTGCTGGGGGGCGACTGGACTTCCTACCTCTGATGCAGAACGGTGCGGGCAAGCCCGCACCGTTCTGCGCATGACCCAGTGATTGGGTCTTCCCCTACAAATCGAGCTTTGGCTGCTCACCACTTTCGTCGGGGCCCGGGTGGGCCACTTCGGCGTCACCCAAGTCTTCTTCCTCGTCCAGGGCCATAGCGCTAGCGTCGATCTTGGCCAGGCCCACGACCCGATCATCGGCACTGGCCAGCTTGAGGAGACCGACGCCCTGGGCGTTGCGCCCGGTCTTGCGGACCTCGTCGATGAGGAAGCGGATGACCATGCCCTCCTGGCTGATGAGGAGGCAACCCTCCCCGGGCTTGACGAGCTTGAAGCCCACCACATGGCCGTTGCGGACCCCGGCGCGGATGTTGATGACCCCCGTGCCACCCCGGCCCTGGAGCCGGTAGTCCTGGAGGAGGCTGCGCTTGCCGTAGCCCTTCTCGCAGACCGTGAGCAGCATGCCGTGGTCCTCGGTGCTCTCGTCCGGCATGACGCCTTCCGGAAGGTCCGGGAGGGCGTCGGCTACTTCCATGTCCACGATGTGGTCACCCTTGGCCAGCTTCATGCCCCGGACGCCCGTGGTGGCCCGACCCGTGGCGCGGATATCCTCCTCGGGGAACCGGATGGCCTTGCCCTGGGCCGTGGCCAGGAGGATCTGCTGGTTCCCGGTGGAGCGGCGGACAGACACCAGGGTGTTCCCATCCTCGATGTTGAGGGCGATGAGGCCGTTGGCCCGGATGTTGGCGTAGGCCGCCAGGCTGGATTTCTTCACGGTGCCGTCGCTGGTGGCGAAGACCAGGGTCTCGCCCTCGGGGAAGTCCCTCAGGGCCATGAGGGTGACGACATTCTCGCCATCCTTCAGGGAGATGAGGTTGCGGATGTGCTTGCCCCGGGTGGAGGCGGCGGCCTCGGGCAGATCGTAGACTTTCAGCGCGTAGACGATGCCCTTATCGGTGAAAGCCATGAGGGTGTCGTGGGCCTTGGTCATGAAGAGCTGCTCGACAAAATCCTCGTCCTTCGTCTTCATGCCCACCTTGCCCCTGCCCCCGCGACGCTGACGGCGGTAGGCGGTGAGATCGGTGCGCTTGATGTAGCCGGCCTTGGACATGGTGACCACCATGGGATCGTCCGGAACCACATCCTCCATGCGGATCTCGCCGGAGTAACCCACGATCTCGGTGCGGCGGTCGTTGCCGAACTGCTCGGCCACCTGCTGCAGTTCCTCTTTGATGACCTTGAGGAGCAGGCTTTCATCCGCCAGGATGGCCTTGAGCTTGGCGATGACTTTCTCGAGTTCGGCCAGCTCGTCGAGGATCTTCTCCCGCTCCAGGCCCGTTAGGCGCTGGAGGCGCATGTCCAGGATGGCTTGGGCCTGCACGGCGGACAGGCAGAGGGTGGGGTCCTTCCTGATGGCCGCAGCGGTGGCGAAGGCGCCGGCCATAAGGCCGGTCTTGGCCTCCTCGGGGCTCTTGGCGGCCCGAATGAGTTTGATGACCGCATCCAGGTGGTCCAGGGCGATCTTGAGGCCCATCAGGACATGATGGCGCTCTTCGGCCTTCCGCAACTGGAACATGGTCCTGCGGGTCACCACCTCGCGCCGGAAGCCGATGAACTCCTGCAGGATCTCGCGCAGCGTACAGATGCGCGGCTGGCCATTCACGATAGCCAGCATGGTGATGGGGAAGCTGTTCTGAAGCTGGGTCTGCTGGTAGAGCTGATTGAGGACGATGTCGCTGGGCTCGTTCTTCTTGAGTTCGACCACGAGGCGGATGCCCTCGCGGTCGCTTTCATCCCGCAGATCGCTGATGCCATCCATCTTCTTGTCGCGCACCAGCTCGGCGATCTTCTCGATGAGAGTGGACTTATTCACCTGGTAGGGCAGCTCGGTGAACACGAGCTGTTCACGGTCGCCGGCCCGCTTGATCTGCTCCACATGGGACTTGGCACGGACCACGCACCGGCCCCGCCCCGTGCGGTAGGCGTCCAGCACACCCTCAGTGCCCAGCATGAGACCGCCACCCGGGAAATCGGGGCCCTTGATGTGGGCCATGAGGCCCTCCATGCCCAGGGCGGGGTGCTCGATCAAGTCCACCAGGGCCCGGCAGCACTCCCGCAGGTTGTGGGGAGGGATGCTGGTGGCCATGCCCACGGCGATGCCCTGGGAGCCGTTCACCAGGAGGTTGGGGAAGCGGGACGGCAGGACGAGGGGCTCCTCCATGCTGCCGTCGTAGTTGGGGCCGAAGTCCACCGTGTCCTGGTCGATATCGCCCATCAACTCATTGGCGAGACGCGACAGGCGGGCTTCCGTGTAGCGCATGGCCGCAGCGGAATCGCCATCGATGGACCCGAAATTGCCCTGGCCATCCACCAGCACGTGGCGCATGGAGAAGGGCTGGGCCATGCGGAC
>PMJK01000135.1 GCA_003158505.1 Holophagaceae bacterium
CCGGATTCGCGGTAGACGCCGATCTGGGCGAGTTGTCCCCGGATCTTCCCGCCCTCCTTCCAGGCCTTGCCCGGCAGGCCATAGCTCAACGTCCGGTTGGCGTAGCCCAGCCTGAAACGCTCCACGGCCTCCGGGTAAGCGATCCCTCGGGCTTTCAGGTAGTCCAGCGCCTCGGGGCTCCGCTTCAGCGTGTCGTGGTAGTAGTCGATCACCTGTTGGAGCAGGGCCTGGTCGTCCGCATCGAACGCCACCCGGGGCGGGAGCTTCCGGAGGGCGCTCTGCATCACCGGAGCCGATGCCGGGGCGCTCGGGGCGATGTCCGCCCGCAACTGCTCCACCGCGTGCCGGAAGCTGATGCCCTGGATCTTCATCACCCAATCGATGGGGCCGCCGCCCTCGCCACAGCCGAAGCAGTGAAAGAGGTTCTTCGCGGGCGTGACGATCAGCGAGGGCTCGCCATCTTCGTGGAACGGGCACCGCCCCACTAGATCCTTGCCGGTCTTCGTCAACTTGATGCCGGAGGCCTCCACCAGCCGCTCCACCGATACCTCGGCCTTCATTCGCTCCAGTTCGGCATCGGGGATTCGAGGCATGGATTCCTCCGTTTGACAGAAACCTTGTCAAGGGGGTTTGGGCGAAAACGATTCGATTGAGTCTTACTGTATTTCACAGTAGAGTCAACCGTGATCCGAAAAGGGGGACCTATGCTCATGGCTGTTCTTAACCAGGACAGGACGACCGTGAACAGCCAGGACGAAAGCTTCTTCAAGGCTCTGGGCGCTCGCATCGCGAACGCCCGCAAAGCCCAGAACATCACGCAGCAGCAGCTTGCCGACCGGCTCGGCATTGCGCAGCAGACCTACGCCCAGTACGAGGTTGGGCGCTCACGCATTCCGGCCTCCATGCTCCCGCAACTGGCCGATGACCTATCCATGACCCTGGACGAACTGATGGGGCAGAACGAGCGCCTTCGCGGTAAACCAGGCCCCATACCCAAGCTCCAGAAGCAGATCGAACGCATCAGCCAACTCCCGAAAACGAAGCAGCGCTTCGTGATGGAGATGCTGGATACCGTCATTGCCCAGGCAGGCCACTGAAACATTTCTTCTTTAGCAGCTAAGAAAGGCAGCCCCCACGCGGCTCTTGGGGTTGGGGGGCTTTTCTAAGCAGCAGTACAAAGGAACTGCGCACACACGCGACAGCCCTTAGAGCGTGAGCTTTTCGAGGCGCAACGCGCCGGAACTCCCTGCGGGGTTCGGCTTTGAGCCCCTTCTTTGCGCAGGGGATTAGCAGGGGTCTACCCTGCCTGCTGATCCCCTGCGTCCGTCCCGGCCCGTCGCCCCCTCGCCAGCAGGGGGGGCGATGGGACGGGCGTGAGCGTAACGCTGAATCTATGCGGTCCTGAGCGGATGGCGTGGGTCGTGGCCCCTCACGGGCGCTCTCATGGCCGGAGCCGTGACAGCGGGCTTTTCCGCTGGCGCGGCCCTGGCGAGAGCGAGCCGCACGGGATGCTCCGAAAACTTTTTCGATACGGAGCAGAGAAAAAACCGGCACGATTTTGCACCCGTTTTTTCTTGGTCCTCGCGCACCAGCACTGCGGCAATTTGCGGTCACTGGTTTTCGAGGTGATATTTCGCTCTCATTTTGTTGTAAATAACCAGCTTTACACCCTCGCGTGAGTGTCGTTACTTCTGTTATCAGGAAACATCTGGAAAGAGATTCGACGCTTTGGACGATGCGGAGGAGCGATGAACGACAAACGATTTCCGGTTGGAAAGGTCACCCGGACTGAACTCCGCCGGTGGTACCAGGCCGAGTACGACTACTCCCCTAGCTGGTACACCATCACGGCAGCCATCGAGCAGGGCATGCCCTGCGAACCTCACCCCTTTCTGGCCGGGAGGCTGCTCTTCGACCTCGAGGCATGTACGGCCTGGATCCGGGCGCGACGCGCCAACCAGCCATCCCTCAGGCCCTCCAGAAAGAAAACGTGAGCCTCTAACAGGGCACCCCCCGGCGTAGCACACGGGGGGCACCAAATCTGATGCCTGCGGGTAGGGACCGATTGCGGCGGTCCCTACCGTGCCGCCCAGGACGCGAGCGCCTTCACAGGCGCAGGGACTCGTCATGTCTACAGCACCGGACCTCGCGGCCCGCGCTACCAGTATGGATTCAGGCGAACCGCCGGAGCAATCCGGGGATGATTCGCCCAAGCCTGCACCACGCCAGAGCAAGGCTGGAAAGACGGGTGATGCGAGGCCGCCCCGGAGGGGGCGGCGTCCACTAAATAGCACTTTCTCCCAAACAGCCGATTATCAGAAACTTCCACCCGGTATTCCTGCTCCCGAGGTTCCCTCCCTGGCCGGGTTCCGGCGTGGCCACCGGAAGTCCTCCTGGTCCCTGAAAGCCGACTTCCTTGCCGCCATCCAGCAGCAGTTCGGTGAGCGGGAGGAGACGGCCCACGCCCTGAAAAACCTGCGGCTCTGCGGCAAATCCAGGCGGAGCAAGGACCAGGACGGAAAGCTGCGCGTCGTTGGGCGGAGGAAGGTAGACCAGGGCAAGGACATCGGCGGCCATGTCGCCGGGCTCTGGAAGTGCTGTAAGCGCCTCTGTCCCGTCTGTGGGCTGCGGCTGGCCGTGCGGCGGCTCCTCCAACTTCAGCGCCGGGCTGCCGTCGTGGAACAGGATCCCGGCCTGATCCACGCCACGGGAGCCCTCACCTGTCGGCATCACATGGGCGGCAACCCGAGGCAGAAATTCGACGCCCTGTCGGCCCTGTGGAACGAGTTCACAAAGCAGCCGTGGGTCGGCGGCGACAAACGAGTGAAGTCCTACCACCCCAGAATCCTGGCGGGCTACTTCATGGCCCCGGAAACCACATTCTCGCTGGTGTTCGGGTTCCATCCCCATCTCCAATTCGGTGCCTCCTTGCGGCCTCCGGTGGACCTGCCCACCCATGCCGAAAAGGAGCGGTGGTTCCTCGAATACCGGAACCGCTGCCGGGCTTGGTTCGAGGCGAACGCGCCACGCTTCCACATCACCTGCGAGTGGCAGGATGACTGGCTCCAGATGGCCCATGGGGCGCTGGCAATCGTGGTCCACTACATCTGCAAGGGAGAGAAATACCACGAGGCACTGGCCATCGATGTGACCGAGATGGAAGCGCCCGGATCCAAACTGGCGGACCTCGACCGGCTCTTTCAGGAAGGCGTGTTCGGCGCATTGAAGCGGTCTCGCGGCCTCTCCGAGTCTGAGATGCCGGTGGGCGAGCGCCTGAACCTCTGGAACGCGACTCGCGGCATGAAGTGGTTTCGGGTCGGTGGCCTCTGGCGGGACAAAGACACTGCCAAGTCCGACGAGGACACGATGGCCGAGGATGAGACGGCGGATGAGGATGTCGTGGAGATGGCCCCGGCGGCATGGGATCGCCTCCGGCGGGAAATCATCCACATCCTCTGCGCCCTCCTCGGAGATGTCCGCTACTCCCGGTCCATGGTCGTCCAGGCCTGGGCCGCTGCCGAATTCATGCTCGTCCAGGGCTGCGACCAGCGGACCATCCGCGACACGATCCTGAGCCTCCTGCCGAAGGATCCCCTGCATCCCCCGAAAGCGCCCACGACGGCCTGACCCCTCGCGGTGCGGCCTCGCTGAGGCTGCGCCGGTTCTTGTCATCAATCCAGCCATTCACCGGAGGCATCCATGCCCGACAACGGAACCCAGAAACCGCTCCCATTCCCTCGCACCATGTCGCTGAAACCCGCGCCAGACGACGGTTTCCCACTCACGCGGGAAAGGGCGGCCATGCGGCAGAAAGTGGCGTCACTCCAGAGGATCCTCGATTACCAGGGCGATCCTGCCGTCGCCCTCACCATCAAAGACGAGCAGATCCGCGCCCAGGCCCACTACATCAAAGCCCTGGAACGGGCGGTCCGCAGGCTTGCCGAGCGGTAGCCCGCCCTACTCCGGCCCTGTGTCCCCCCAGACGCCATGCTGGTGATGGAACATGCAACGGATGACCGGTTCTGCCTCGGCACAGTCCAGGGAGAGTGAGCATCCCGTAACGGTCGGGGTCTGCGTCCAGCCCGTCGTGTGCTGGAGTTCCGGGGCGTCCAGGGGGCGCGGAGCCTCCACGCTGCGCAGGAGCACGGGGATCGGACTTTCCTGGGGGGTCGTCCACCCCAGCCACAAATCCGGCGCGGGCTCCACGGGCAGCGGTGGAACCGGGGCTGGATCCGGATCCTGAAACGGCGGGCGCAATATCGCCAGACGCCAGTCCTGCTGCGGATCCTCCGGCACCTGCTCCCAGAGCGCCTGGAGGAGATCCCGCTTAAAACTGGTCCACAGGTCTGCCAGAGTCTCGGCGGCCTGCGGCGGCATCTGGCGCAGCACATGCTGCGGCAGGGAGGGTGCGGACATCGCGTAGATTGAGGAGGACAGGGCCTTCCAGCCGCTGCTGTGCCTGCGGTACAGGTGGTTGTCCAGGGCCTCCCGGACCTGCTCCTGGCAGAATCGCTGGCGGCGCATCGCGGGATTCTCGCTCCAGCGGCGCAGGTCACTTTCGAAATGCAGCAGGGCGCAGGCCTCGGCCAGTGGCCACGGATCCTCCGGGCAGAGGAACGGCATCAGGGCTTCCGGGTAGCCCAGGCCCTGCCAGGGGCGCTCGGGGTCGAACGGCACGGGGCTTTCGGCCTCCACGGGGTTTGCGTTCGGGGCGGTTGGGTTTGGGCTCACGGCTCCTCCTGAGTTCGGGGTGGTTCGTTTCGTTCTCTTGCTCAATGGCGGCGAGCCTCGCCCCCACCTCTGTGGAGCCGGGCTCCTTCTTCTCCATGGCTGCAACGGCCCTTCCCAGGTGGAATCCGGGGATGAGCGGCACACCCTGGCGCTGATACGACCTGTGGTCCACGCGCTCCTTCCGCCCGGCTTCCGCCAGGGTGTCGTTGATCATCCGCGCCCATGTCTCGCGGATGAGTTCCACGGGGTTGATGGGGGTCTTGCTGCGCTTGGTCGCGATGCCATCCAACGCCGTGACCTTCTTCCCGAAACTCCCATCCGCCCTCACTTCGCAGGCCGACAGCAGCATGTCCACATGGTGGTTCCAGGCCTTCCGGTGGACGCCGACATCCACCCCCACATGGAAGGTATCCGCCAGCCAGCGGGCGAACCGTTCCGCCAGCGTGGATTCCTGGTTGCGGGTGAGGCCATGCGGCAACGCTGCGTCGATCTCGCGGGCCGTCACGGCGTCCTGGCGTCGGTGATGCTGCTCCACGCCATTCCAGAACGCGGAGCGGTCCATGGTCGGGCAGCCATCGGGCAGGATCAGGGGAAGCGGAGCCACATCCTGCTTGCGCCGGTAGTCCGCGACGAACCCGGTCCGGTGGTCCACCATCCGGGATGCCGACCGGTAGGCGGATGCCATGACCGCAGAGCGCCCCTGCGACCGCCGGAGAACCGACATCGAGAGGTGATACAGCGGCGGGCGTGGGGCGGGCATCGCGGGCTCCTGGGGGTGCGGGGGGCTTGCCACCTGCTGGGGTATCGGGGGTGTCCCCTGATCGCACGTATTCCACCAACGGGGGAATACTCTAAGTGCGCCATTCTGGATAACACATCGAAACAGTTCGTTACACTCGTGGTGATGCTTGCACTGTCAGAGTAGGCCGAATAATGGACGTGTCTAGGGCGGACCATGGCCTATATTGGGCGATGGGATGGAGGTTTTATGGCGGGCTTGTCGAGGCTGGAACGGGCACAGCAGGCACGGGAGAAGGCCAAGCAGATGGAGGCCCATGCCCGGATGCTGGAAGCACAGGAAAGGGAACAGGCACGAAAGGCAGACGTGGCAAGGAAGGCGATTCTTGGAGGTGCTGTCCTGGCCGCCATTCGCGCCGGTCGTCTCGCTCATGAGGACTGGGAGCGCTTCATCCTGCCCGGCCTTATCGACCGCGACCGTCAGCGGCTGAAAGGATGGCCCTGGAATGCTGGCGAGTCGAATACTCAACTCGCCGAATCGAAGGGTTAAAAGTCCTTAGCAGCTAAAAAGGAAAGGCCCTCTGCGGTGAGGGCATTCCTGTCATGTCTCGGGGTGAGGTCTTGAGGCCTCGATCCCCAGACAGCAAAGAGCCCCGGAGGTCTGGGGCTCTTGCCTTCATTCAGGCTCTGTCGGACCTAAAATTTCAAAGGCCCGAGACTTCAACCCGCAAAAGCCTTGCATAAAAATATAATCACTAGAACTAGACCAGCTATCCCAGTAATTACCCCATGTGCTGCAAGCATGAACGGCCTGATTGGGTTTTTTTTCTCCAGAACAGGAGCAACAGACAACCATGCGACCCAGTCAGGTTTGCGAAAACAGGCGTACGAGTAGATCAACAACAAAACGCCTGCTAGCAGGAGCAAGGGCTTGGCGGTCAAAAATGACATCAATCAACTCGCTCTTTCAGGTCCAACCTGATATTGAACTTTGCCGAAACCAAGGATAGGAAAGAAAACAAATGGGAGCAGCAACAGGCCTAATGCATAACCAATGCCCATGTTGAAATTTCTGCTCATTTTGATGTAAACCATCACTATAAAATAGATATTCACGACAGGTATCAAACAATACAAAACCCAAATACCAGACAACCCAGCAACTTTAATGAGTAAGTACAAATTATAACCTGGTACTAATGCGCCCCATCCTGGCTTTCCAGCCTTCTGCAAGGTTTTCCAGATTCCAGCGATCATCACGATTTCTACCAGGAACATCAGCAGCATGAGCACAATTCGCATAACACCTTCTTTGTAAAATATTTATCAATATAGATAGACGGTCTTAATGAGCATTATCTGCACCAAAACCACCCGACAACGTACGTGTGTCATATCTACTGAATGACAACCCGATAGCTAGTCCAAAACTAAACTGCTTGACCCCTGAATCTGATTTTCCGTAAGTAACCTGGAAAATGCCGAGAGTGAGAGAGGTGTTATGCGTCACGCCTTTAAAATCAGTGCCTCCACCGGCGTTACCAACCGTTACGTTTTTCCCGAGCGAATAAGCCGCGCCATAGACCGTTGCTGGAGCAGGGTCACTACTAGTGATTTGTCCACTGATGCCATTGGGGTAATGGAGTTCGCCATGATCAAATCCTGAGCTTGTAAATGAAAGGGACGTAGCAGAGACACCGTGTGTATCTGTTTTCCCAAAACCAGCTTCATACTCGATCCCAATGCCAACAGTTAAATTGGAAGATCCATCCAATTTGGCAGGCGTGAGCTTCGGATCTGGACCTGATGGTATGGGCGTCCCTGGCGTGCCTGCGACCGTCCCAAGGAATCTCGGATCAGAAGATAGCGAAGATGTTCCCGATTGCGCCAACGCAGCACCCTGACGAGGTTTCCGCTCGAATAGGGAGAAATCCTTTGTACCGCATGGCATTTCAAAGAGCCTGGGGGCAGTGTAGCGCCTGAGACCCCCTGACGCGACTTTCCCGGCGCACCAGCCTTGATGGCCGGTCGCCGGTCGTCGTGTCAGTGCCGGGGGGAGCATCCTTTCATGCTACCGGCTACAGTCCTCCCCTTCCTCGTCCGCTTCGCGCTCCAGAGCCTCCAGCAGGGCCTCTGCCGTGGGCTCGGGCTCCAGGCCATGCTTTCCCGCCTCGGGCATCCTGCCGGGGTGTG
>PMJK01000017.1:0-2869 GCA_003158505.1 Holophagaceae bacterium
TCGCCCACGCTCACCGCATGCAGCCAGATCCAACACCCTGCTGGGAAATCGGGAGCCTCCGCCTGAAGTCGCACCCGCCAGGCTTCAGGCAGGCCCCGGGCACAGGCCCGGGCGGCGGCACCGGCCAGGGAGACGGCTAGGCGATAGCTGAGATCGAGAATGTCCACGCTTCAACGCTCTCATATTTCAGGACCCGGCGGCATCATGGATGGATGGACGGACGCGCCCCCCTGGACATTCTCATCGTCACCGGCCCCCTGGGAGCCGGCAAGACCACCGTCGTCAACCGCCTGTTGAAGGCGGAGGTCGCGGCGGGGCGCCGGGTGGCGGTGCTCATCAACGAGTTCGGCGCCATCAGCGTGGATGGCACGTTGCTGGATGCCGAACGCCCCGAGTTGGCGGGCGTGCAGAACCTGGTGAACGGCTGTGTCTGCTGCAGCCTGCGCGATGATGTGGTCGCGACGCTTCGGACCTGGTGCGATCAGCCCGCAGGTCAGCGCCCGGAACGGGTGGTGCTGGAAACCACCGGCCTGGCCGATCCCACAGACCTGCTGGACCTCGAGCACGAACCGGCCCTGGAGGGGCGCCTGCAGCTGGCTGGGCTGCTCACGGTGATCTCGTGCCTGGCCCCCGTGGATCACCTGAAGACGAAACCCCTGCTCCACCGCCAGGCGGCCCTGGCCAGCCTCATCCACCTCAGCAAGGCCGACCTCGATCCATCCGCCGCGGTGGCCTGGGAGAGCGAGCTCCGCAGCGCCTTCCGCCAGATCCCGCAGGTGGCAACGCGCCATGGCCTGGCGCCCGAGGGCAGCCCGGATCCCTGGCTGGGCGACGTCCGGCCACTCCCGGAAGGCTGGACAACCTCAGATGCCACCAGCTTCGCCGAGGCCCGTTCCATCACCCTGCACTGGGACCACCCCGTGGATCCCGCCGCCCTTGAGGCCCTGCTCCTCGCGCGGCCCATCCAAGGCGAACTGCTGCGCGCCAAGGGCGTCTGCGCCTTTGCCGGCTGGGCCGCCCGAAATGATGGCAGTGACCGCTGGGCCTTCCAGCTCGCGGACGGCAGGCTCGAGATCTCGCCACTGCCGCTGGGGTCCGACGGCACGGCCCCGGTCTGCGCCGCCGTCGTCATCGGCACGAATCTGGATCACGGCCAATGGAAAAAGGATCTCCGGAACCTCGAAGCGCCGCCAGAAGGCGCCCGACGCAAGGTCACCCTTCGAACATGATTTCGAGTTCGGCCTTCCTGGCCGACTGAGGCAATCCGATAGGCAGTTAATCGTTAATCTTTTTCACCGTTTCTCACCATTCATCACCGGTTGAGCTTTCTTTATTCCTTTGGATGAGCCATCGCGAAGGAAAAGATAAGGGAAAGAAACCGGTGCGAAACGGTGAGAAAACCAGACCGGTGAAGCTTTCCGGAAAACGCTGGCGATTCCCCACAGCTCAACGGGTTCGCAGAAGGGACGCATTTGGTGGCAACTCCGGCCGCGCTGAGTGAAGCAGTCGGGGCCCGTCCTTGGTATGATCGCAGTTCCCATCGGGAAAGTTCGCAAGGAGCAGGTGTGGATCAAGTGCTCGACCTCATGGCCAAGGAGCTCAAGCTTCCTCGCGCTGGCGTAGCCGCCATCGTGGCGTTGCTGGAGGAGGGCAACACCGTGCCCTTCATCGCCCGCTACCGCAAGGAGGCGACCGGCTCCCTCGACGAGGTGGCCATCCGGGCTGTGGAGGACCGCCACGCCTACTACAAGGACCTGCTGGACCGCCGCAAGACCGTCCTCAAGACTATCGACGAGCAGGGTAAGCTCGCGCCGGAACTGAGGGCCAAGATCGAGACCACCTGGGTGAAGGCGGAGCTCGAGGATCTCTACCTGCCCTACAAGCCCAAGAAGCGCACCAAGGCCACGGTGGCCCGGGAGCGAGGTTTGGAACCTCTGCTGGATTCCCTGCTGGCGGACGACAGTGGCGCCGATCCCTTCATCATCTCCGAGCCCTTCATCAAGGATGAGGACGGGCTGCGCTCACCCTCCGAATGCATGGAAGGTGCCGGCCACATCCTGGCCGAGCGGTTATCCGAGGACGCTGCCATCCGGGCCTGGCTGCGCCTCGAATTCCACGACCATGGCGTCCTGAAATCCGAGGTGCGCGAAGAGCGCAAGGCGGATCAGGCCGCCCTGCGCTTTAAACCCTACTTCGATTTTTCCGAAGCCATCCGCAAGATCCCCAGCCACCGCCTGCTGGCCCTGCGCCGGGGCGAGAAGGAGGAGATCCTCTCCATCAAGCTTCAGGTGGATCGTGAGAACCTGGTGAGCCAGCTCGTGTCCAAGGTCACGGTGAATCCGGGCAGCGGCTACCGTCGCTTCCTCAATGAAGTGACGGGCGATGCCTTCGACCGCCTGCTGGCGCCCGCCATCGAATCCGAAGTCCGCTACGAGGCCAAGAAGAAGGCCGACGCCGAGGCCATCAAGGTGTTCCAGACCAACCTGGACCACCTGCTGCTGGCCCCCCCCGCCGGCCAGCGCTGCACCCTGGGGGTGGATCCCGGCATCCGCACGGGCTGCAAGCTGGTGGTCATCAACCGCCTGGGCCAGCTGGTCCAGAACGAGGTCATCTACCCGCTGGAACCCAAGCGGGACTTGGACGGCAGCCGGGCCATCCTCGAAAAGCTCTGCACCGCGAATCCCATCGAAGCCATCGCCATCGGCAACGGCACCGGAGGTCGCGAGGTGGAGGCCTTCATCCGCGAATGGTTGAATGAGACGAACCGAACCGGACTCATCTGCGTGAGCGTGAGTGAAGCCGGTGCCTCAGTCTACTCCGCCAGCGACATCGCCCGGGAGGAGTTCCCCGAGCACGACGTCACCGTGCG
>PMJK01000017.1:2892-23881 GCA_003158505.1 Holophagaceae bacterium
ATCGGCGAGGGGCTGGCCAAGAACATCGTGGCCCACCGCTTCGAGCACGGCGCCTTCAAGCGTCGCGAGCAGCTCATGGAGATCGGCCGCTTCGGGACCAAGGCCTTCCAGCAGGCCGCGGGTTTCCTCCGCATCCCGGATGGCGAGGATCCCCTGGACGCCTCCGCCGTCCACCCGGAAAGCTACCCCGTGGTGCAGCGCATGTGCCAGCTCGCGGGCAAGACCGTGCCCGAGCTCATCGGCAATGATGCGGTGCTGGACGCCTTCGATCCCAAACTTTTCGTGGATGACCGCTTCGGCATCGAGACCGTGAAGGACATCCTGGCCGAATTGAAGAAGCCCGGTCGCGATCCCCGGCACAAGTTCGAGATCGTCCAGTTCCGCGAGGGCGTGAACAAGCCCAGCGACCTGGAGATCGGCATGGAGCTCCAGGGCGTCGTCACGAACGTGACGGACTTCGGTGCTTTCGTGGACGTGGGCGTCCATCAGGACGGACTGGTGCACCTCTCCGAGATCGCTCACCGCTACGTGAAGAATCCCGCCGATGCTCTCAGCGTGGGTCAGGCGGTGAAGGTGAAGGTGCTGGCCCTTGATCTCGAAGCCAAGCGCATTGCCCTTTCCATCAAGGCCCTGCTCGCCGCGCCCGAGGGTGCTGGGCGGCCCCAGCCGAACCACCGAAGGCCCAACCGCGATGTAGCACAGGCCAGGCCCCCGGCGGGCGATCGCCCGCCCAGGATTGCCGGCGAACGCCCGCCCAGGATTGAGGGCCCACGACCGCCCAGGACCGACGGTCCGCGCCCACCCCGGGTGGAAGGTCCACGACCACCGCGACCGGAAGGCGCCCGCCCCCAGGGACCCCGTCCCCCGCGGCCCGAAGGACCCCGGCCTCCCAGGCCCGAAGGCGCCCGGCCAAGTAGGCCTGAGGGCCCCAGGCCCCCGCGTCCCCAGGAGGTTCGGCCTCCGCGGTCCGAACGCGAAGCCCGCGAACCCTTGCCTGAACCTGTACCTTCAGTCCCGGCCACCAGCACGTCCCTGTCGGACCTCGTGGCCAAGTTCAGCAAGGGCCACCGCTGATGCGGGGGACCCTGAATCTGCTGGTTCCCGCGGCCCTGTTGGCCGGCATCGCCTGCCAACCGCAGCCCGCTATGCCCGTAGTTTACGGCCCCTGGGAAGAAGGACTCACCCTGGCCTACGAGGATCCCTCCCAGCCCCAACCGCGGCGGTCGGAGGACCGGCTGCAGGTCCGGGTAGCCCGCTCCGCCCTAGCCCCCGGCCCCCCAAACCTCGTCCAGCTGGACTTCGCGAGCCTCCGGGGCCACATGAGTGTGCTCGTCAAGCATCATGACGGCGGCATCGACCTCATTGATGAAAGTGGCCGTATCCTTGCCCGAACTCTGCCCACCCATTTTCCAGACATCACCCAGTGGGTGGACCACGATACCGAGTACCGGGTGATCGGCCGCGCCTCCTGGGAGGGTGCTTCCATTCTGCCGACCACATCGGATCCGGTTGGCGTCTGGGTGGAGTCCCGATCCCCCCAGGGCCTCCGGCGAAGGGCCCTCTACCTGCCCAACCTCGGTGAAGTGGAATCCCGGGAGGAGCGCGACGGCAGCTGGGTCGTCGTGAACCGCCTCGTAGCCCGGAGATTCACGGATCTCCCCGCCATCAAGCGTCCCTAGCTGACCGCCCTTCCGGAGCCGCCATGGCCGAAGTGACCACCCCCGCCGAAGACATTGAGATCGCCCTGCCGCCGGGCTCCGAGAAAGGGATGGTCCGGGACAATCTGGAAGTGATCTGCTTCGCCATGGTGCTGATCCTGTTCTTCAAGGCCTTCGTGGGCCAGCAGTTCAAGATCCCCTCCGCCTCCATGCGGAACACCCTGATGATCGGCGACCACCTCCTGGCCAACAAGTTCATCTTCGCCCAGCCTCAGTGGCCCTGGGAGGAAAGCCTGTTCCCCATGCGCAGCGTGAGGCGCGGCGACATCATCGTCTTCCGCTGGCCCCTCGACCGGGACCAGGACTACGTGAAGCGCTGCGTGGCCCTCGCGGGCGATACGGTGGAGATGCGCAAGAAGCGGCTCTACGTGAACGGCAAGCAGGTGACGGGCGCCTTCGAGCACATGTTCGGGCGCAGCCCCGAAGGTCCGACGCCTGGCCCATGGCCCCCCACGCGCTACGCCGGCGAGGTCGAGCGGCCCATAGGTCTCTGGCGTCACTCGGATCCCGAGGTGCTGAGTCTCCACGACCGCAACCAGATGCAGTCCATGAACAGTCTCATCCAGGAGGGGTTCAAGGACAGCCTGGGCCCCGTCACGGTGCCCCCAGGCCACATCTTCGCCATGGGCGACAACCGGGACAACAGCATGGACAGCCGCTACTGGGGCTTCCTGCCCGTGGATCACCTGCGCGGTCGCCCCTTCATCGTGTGGTGGAGCTTCCGCGAGGGCGACACCGACAACGACAACGGCCGTGTGCCCGATGGCCCCACGGACGTGGCCGCGGACTTCATCGACGCCGCCCGGCACTTCTTCACCCGCACCCGCTGGGAACGCACGGGGACCATCCCCGAATAGCGCCTGTTTGATCCCGATGAAAAGCCTTACCGGTGAGAAACAGTGAGGGACGGTGAGACTGCACCTTTCCTTTTCACCGTTACTCACCGTTCCTCACCGGTGAGTTCTTGTTCAACCATTTTTTGATGGTGGTGCCCAGGACCATGAGAATCCTTCCGTGGTTGCTGGCAGCGCTCGTTGTGGTCCCCCTATCTGCCTGGGGCGACACGGGCCACCGCGTGGTCTCGATTCTGGCCCTGCGATCGCTACCTCCAGGTCCGCGAGCCTGGTTCAACGGGCGCGAAGCGGAGGTGTGTGACCACGCCTCCGACCCCGATCACTGGAAGCAGGACAAGAAGGAGGGACCCCGCCATTTCCTGGACATGGAGCCCTACGGCGATCCGGACCACCTNNTGCCCTGGATCATCCAGGACCGCTGGCGGGATCTGGTGAATGCCTTCCGTGACGGTGACCCTGCCAAGATCGCCCTGGCCACCGCCATCCTCGGCCACTACATCGGCGACGTCCATGTGCCTCTGCACACCACCGTCAATCATGACGGCCAGCTCACCGACCAGCGGGGCGTCCACAGCCGTTGGGAAACTGGCCTGGTGGAACGGCACATCGTGGCCGAGGACCTGCCGGTCCTTCCGGCCCAGCCCGATGCGGCCTTCATCCAGCGCCCCTGGGAATGGCTCCGGGCCTCCCACGCCCTGGTGCCCCAGCTGCTGGCGGATGACCGGGAAGCCGATCGCACGACCCCCCCGGGCAGTCGCGGCAAGACCCGCACAACCGCCTACTGGATGATCTTCTGGGCCAAGCAGGGTCCCGTCGTGAAGCAGCAGCTCCAGCTCGCCGGGGAGCACCTGGGCGACGCCATCCTCAACGCCTGGATTGAGGCAGGAAGGCCTCGCCTGCCGGCTCCGCCGGCAGGTTAACTCCGCCGCATTCGCGGCGGAGCCTGACACGGACTGCAAAGCGAATCAGCGCGACTCTTCCCATCTTTTGCGATCCAGCCACACCTGCTCGTCCTTGCCGCGGGCGTCCTTGCCCTGCCAGTGGAGCTTGAGGGGGCCCGTGGCGTCCTTCTTGGTCACGGAGACGCCGACGCCTTCGCCCGTGCGGAGGAGTCGCAGCAGGGCCTCCACGCTGGACACCTGGGGCAGGAAGGGCAGCGGCAGTTGGGAGAGCGAAGGGGCCCGCTGGTCGAGTTTCTGCCGGGGAACCTGCAGGTGGTAGCCGGAGGCGCGGTCGCCTTCCAGCAGGACCAGCCGCTCGCCCGGGGCATGCAGTTCCAGGACCAGGCGGCCGCTATAAGGCTCCAGCAACAGGCTGAGGGTGCCGACCCCTTCCCCATCGGGACCGGCGTAGCCCCAGCCGTACTGGGCCCGGATGGGCACGGCCGGCGCGGGAACCGACATCGCAGGCGGGGACTGGAGGGGCATCACTCTTCATCCTCGTCATCATCCGGTTTGGCTGCGGGCGCTGCCGATGGGAGGGCAGAGGATTCGACCTTCGCCGCCTGTTCCTTGGCAATGCGGACGCGCAGTTCGCCCAGGCGCTTCTCCAGGGCGGATCGCTCCGGGAAGACGAAGGCCAGGGCCCGTTCCCACTGCTCGGCGGCCTCCACCAACTTGTCCTGCTTCACCAGGACCTCGCCGAGATGCTTGCGGACCTCCGGGCTGAAGGGACTCAGCTCCACCGCGCGGCGCAGGGTGGCCTCCGCCTCGGCGATCCGGCCCAGCTTGAACTGGGCCCAGCCCAGGCTGTCCACCACGTTGCCATTGTCTGGCGTGGCCTTGGCGCTGGCCTCAATGAGGGTGGCGGCCTCGGCGAGATTCTGGTCATGCTCCAACAGCAGGTAGCCCAGGTTGTTCTGGACCAGGGGGTTGGTCGGCTCCATGGCCTGGGCCTCCCGCAGCACCGCCAGGGATTCCGCCGGGCGGTTGAGCTGGTCATAGGCCTCACTCTGCAGGATGAGCATGTCCACTCGGCGCACAGGCGACAGGCTGCGCGCCCGCTCAAGCGCCGCAAGGCACTTGTCCCAGCGCTGGAATTCCTGCCACAGGGTGGCCATGCCTTCGAGGTGCAGCTGCTCCAGCGCGGCGCGGGCCTCCTTCCGGGAGAAGAACGCGTATTCGAGGTATTTCGGCGGAAGCGCGGCGGCCTGCTGAAAGAAGGGGATTTTCGGGTAACGGGCGATTCCCTGCTTGATGGATTCCAGGGCGCTCATCCAGTCATTGAGGCTGATGAAGGCCTGAGTCTTGAAGACTTGGGCTTCGCCATCGGTGGGTGGGTGGGGTGACCGATTCTTCAGGAAGGCCAGCAGGACCTTCCCCTTGCCCTGGAGCAGCAGGGCCTCTGCGTATAGCATCGGCGCGCCATCGGCAATCCACTGCGGCTGGAGGTTCTGGGCCACGATGGGCTGGAGCCGCCGCTCGGCTTCCTCGAACCGCCCCAGGTTCATGAGGGCGCGGGCCGTGTGGAACGTCAGGGTGGGACTCGGTTTCAAGGCCTCGGCCTTGGCCAGCGATTCGAGCGCCTCGGACCAGCGCCCGGTCTGGAGGCGCACCAGGGAAATGTTCTCCCAGAAGCCGGGTTCCTGGGGCACATGGCTCGCCAACAGGAGAAAGCTCTCCTCCGCATGAGCGAGGTAGCCGGCCTGGATCTGCTCCCGGGCCAATTCCTCCAGCATCCGCAGGTGCCGGTCCTCGGGATTCCTGGCGTTCAGGGCCAGCAGGGCCTCGCGCTTGCCCTCGTAGTCCTGGATGGCACGGGCATGGATGAGGGCCCGTTCCCAGGCCGGGCCGAAACTTGGCCGCAGCCGACCCAGGCGGATCCAGGCCTTGAGGGCCCCGGCATTGTCCTTCATCTGCTCGGAAACCTCGCCCAGGCGGGCCCAAAGTTCCGGATCTCCTGGCAGGCGGAGCGTGGCGGTCCGCAAGTCTTTCGCAGCTTCCGGAAGCAGCGAGGCATCTTTCCGCGACCGCTCGTACTGAAGAAGGGCCAGGTGGGCCTGGGCCTCGGCATTCTGCGGGGCGAGGGCCACAGCCTGCTTCGCGGGGGCCACGGCAGCATCCGGATCCTGCGCCTCCTGGAGGGATTCCGACAACCGCAGGTTCGCTTCCGCGCTGCCAGGGACCTGCTCCAGTACCCGCCTGTAGATGGCCGCGGCCGCCATTGGATCGGCGCCCCCGCCTCTCAACTGGAGGGTGCGGGCCTGAAGCATGAGGGCCCGGACATCCTCCCCGGAGGCAGGAAGCGCCACGAGGAGGAGGGCGGGAATTGAGAGGCGGAGGTCAAGCACGGAGGCTCTCCTGGTGGAGCAGGGACAGGAGCCGGGCGTGGGGAGATTCCCAGGCCTGGGAGGGCAGTAACCGCTGCACGGCGGGTTCGTTCGGTCGGGGGAGGATGCACTGGATCATGATGGCGGGGGTCTCCTCGGCAGGACCGGCAACCCGTGTGGCTTTCTTGTCCCGGGTGAGGAGAGGCAGACAGTCGCCCCACGGCGCGATCAGGGACGCCAGGGGCATCAGTCGCCGGGCCAGCGGATCGAGGAGGCTGGCCGGGAAGGGTTTCAGGCCCTGTTCCTCCGCCAGAAGGCAGGCCCCGAGCAATCCCAGACCGACGGCCTCACCATGGAGGAGCTGATAGCCTGAGGCGGCCTCCAGCGCGTGCCCCAGCGTGTGGCCGAGGTTCAGCAGGCGGCGCTCACCGGCCTCGCGCGGGTCACGGTGCACCACGCCGGCCTTGAAGGCGAGGGCCCGCTCCACCCAGGGGACCTTCACCGGCCCGTCCTGAAGCATGTCCATGGCCCAGGCCATTTCGCCCTGGATCAGCGCCGTCTTGACCAGTTCCCAGCGACCATTCTGAAGGTGTCGTTCCGGAAGCCCCGCCAGGAAGTCCGTGCAGGCGACCAGGCGGCGGGGGGGGTGGAAAGCGCCCACCAGGTTCTTGCCCGAAGCGAGATCTGCTCCGGTCTTGCCCCCCAGGGCCGCGTCGGCCATGGCCAGCAGAGTGGTGGGCCAGACCTGCCAGGCCACACCGCGCAGGTAGAGCGAGGCCGCGAGTCCCGTGAGGTCCGTCAGCACGCCGCCACCCAGGGCCACCACCGTGGCATCCCGATGGAGCGGCACCTTCGCCCAGTGCTCCAGCCAGGGAACCACCGTGCGCAGCCGCTTCTCTTCCTCCGGCACCGCCACCCACAGGGCATGGTCCGGCTCCGGCAGGCCAGCCCGCGTCCAGGCATCGTGGAGACGCTGGTCGCCCACCAGGGTCCAGGCTCCTTCCGGCAGCAGAGCCCCATCCGGCCTGTCGAGAAGAAAGACTTCCGTGGCGAATCCAGAGGGCGTCGCCAGCCTCATGACCAGTCCTTCAACTCCGGGGCCTCCAGGAGAGTCATGCCCTTCCGCAGCCTGGCCTCCCCAGCCGCCTTCGAGGCGGGCGTCGGGTCGTAGGCCACCAGGCTGGCGGCGAAACGAAGATGGCGGCAGGAACCCATGACGTCTCCAAAGGGCTCTCCAGTGTACATGAGGCTGCTGGACAACTCCTGGGCCCGTTCTGCCCCCGGGCTGCCGGATTCCCCGGTGGCTGTGGGACAATGGGCCAATGTCCGAACAGGGAGCGTTTTTCCAATCCGATCAGGTGGACCAGAGCCCCATGCGCCATGCCCTGCTCTGGCGCCTGGCCAGCTACCTCCGTCCCTACTGGGTCGGCCTGGTGGTCCTGTTCTTCCTCATGGCACTCGGCGCGGCCCTGGAGGTGATGCCTTCCGAGTTGACCCTCCGGCTCATCAACCGGTTCATGGCCCAAGGCAGCCTTAGAGGCGCCACCCCCCTCCTGGCCGGTTTTGTCGGCGTCCTCGTCGCGGGCTTCATCGTGAGCTTCGCCCGCTACTTCCTGCTGGCCAAGGTGGGCCAGAAGGCCATGCTGGATCTCCGGATCGAGCTCTTCGCCCACCTCATGGGCCGCAGCACGGACTTCTTCCATCGCAACCCCGTGGGCCGCCTCATGACCCGCGTGACCGGCGACGTGCAGAACCTGAACGAGATGTTCGCCTCGGGGTTCGTGGCCATCGTGGGGGACGCGTTTTCCCTGCTGGCCATCATGATCTGGATGTTCTGGACCCACGCCGGCATGGCCCTCGTCGCGGTGGGCATCCTGCCCTTCCTCCTGGTGGCCACGGAGGTCTTCCGCCGCCGGGCCGGCGAGGCCTTCCGGGAGACCCAGCGACGCTACGCAGCCATCAACGCCTTCCTTCAGGAGCAGATTTCGGGCATGGGCTTGATCCAGGTCAACGGCCAGGAGGTGCGCAGCAATCAGCAGTTTCGCGTCCTCAACGAGGACTACTTCCAGGCCTTCCTGCGCACGATCTTCGCCTACGCAGTGTTCTTCCCTGTGGTCGAATTCATCACCTCGGCCACCACGGCCGCGCTCATCTTCTATGCCGGGATCAAGCTCAAGGCCGGGGCCATCACCTGGGGCCTGCTGCTGGCTTTCGTGCAGCAGTCCAGCCGCTTCTTCCGACCCATCCGTGAACTGGCCGAGCGCTACAACGTCATGCAGACGGCCCTGGCCTCCAGCGAGCGCATCTTCCGGCTGCTGGACAACCGCAACGAAATTCCCGAATCCCCGAAGGCACGGCCTGCCACCTTCGCCCGGGAGGTCCGCTTCGAAGACGTCACCTTCGCCTACGAGGAGGGCGGCCGGCAGGTCGTGCGCGGGCTCAGTGGCGCCATCCCCAAGGGCCAGCGCGTGGCCGTGGTGGGCCACACCGGGGCCGGGAAGAGCACGCTGATCAACCTGCTCATGCGTTTCTACGACGTACAGGCTGGCCGGATCACCGTGGACGGCGTGGATGTGAGGGAGCTCCGGATCCGCAGCCTGCGCGACCTCTTCGGGCTGGTGCTCCAGGATGTCTTCGTCTTCTCCGGCAGCCTGCGCGACAACATCGTCATGGACCGGCCCATGGACGAAGCCCGGCTGGCCTCCGTGCTGGAGCAGAGCCAACTCAAGGACCTGGTGGGGCGCCTGCCCCTCGGCCTGGACACGCAGGTGGGCGAGCGCGGCCAGAAGCTCAGCGCCGGCGAGCGGCAACTGCTGGCTTTCGCCCGCATGCTCTACCTGGAGCCCGCCGTGCTGCTGCTGGACGAGGCCACCGCCAACATCGACTCCGAGACCGAAGCCAAGATCCAGTCCGTCATCGAGCGCGTGAGCCACCGGCTCACGACCTTCACCATCGCCCACCGGTTGTCCACCATCCGCGAAGCCGACGAGATCTGGGTCATGGATCAGGGCGCCCTCGTGGAACGGGGGACTCACGATGGACTCATCGCCCAGGATGGCGTCTACGCCAGGCTGGTGCGGCTGCAGTTCGCCGACGGGGAAGCCGCCTAGGGCTGGCAGACTGGTGCCATGCTCCACCTGCCGCCGCTTTACCCGATCACCGATGCCACCCGCGCCGAGCCCTTGTCTGCACAGATCCGGCGGCTGGGGGAGGCGGGGTTTCCCCTGGTCCAGTTTCGGGGGAAGCCCTTGGACACACGGATCCAATGGGAGGAACTACGCACAGCCCTTGCGGAGGCCGCCGCCAACGGCAGCTGGCCTCTGATCTGTGTGAACGATCGGACGGACCTGGCGATGCTCGCGGCACGCGAGGGTCTGGCCCCCTGGGGGCTGCACCTGGGCCAGGGAGATCTTCCCGCGGCCGAAGCGCGGAAACTGCCGGGGTTGGCGGAGGCACACCTCGGCGCCTCCAGCCACGCGACCTCCGAATGGACCCTGGTGGATGTTGCCTGCGACCACGCAGGCATCGGCCCCTTCCGCACCACGGCCACGAAATCCGATCACGCCGAACCCATCGGGCTGGAGGGCCTGCGGGCGGGCTGCGCGGCCTTGCGGGCCCAGGACCTGGCACCCATCGCCATCGGGGGCCTCACCCTGAGGGATGCGGCCCCCTGTTTCGAAGCCGGCGCCGAGTCCCTGGCCATGGTGGGAGAAGTCCACCGTACCAAGGATCCCGCGGCCCTCGGATGGGAGGCCCAGCGGCAACGCTGGCGCGTACGCCCTCCCTTCCGGCGGGGCCAGGGTCTCGTGCTGGTCGGCGGCAGTGGCGCTGGAAAGACCACCGTCGGTCGGCAGCTCGCCTACAACCTCGCCCTGCCCTTCCACGATCTGGACGCAGCCATCGAGGATCGCGAAGGACGCAGAGTGGCCGAGATCTTCGCTGCCTGGGGTGAAAGCGCGTTCAGACAACTCGAAGCGGACGTACTTCCCCGCCTTCTGGCGAGGCCTGCGGTGGTGGCCCTGGGTGGCGGGGCCTGGGAGTCCCCGGTGAATCGTGGGGCCGTGACATCCGCGGACTTCGCACCGCTCTGGCTGGCGGAAACACCCGCCCGGGCCTGGGCGCGGGCCGGGCGGGATCCCCAGCGGCCCCTGGCCCAGGACCGCGCGGCCTTCATGCTCCGCTGGGCGGCCCGCATGCCCAACTGGTCTCTGGCGCCGATGGTTCTCCCATTTGGTCACAGTTCCGGGGAGCTGGCGTCGGCCTTGTTAGGGGCCGTTTCAGAGTGACCAGCGCATTTCTGGTCACTCTGTTACGGCCCCTTATGCCGTTCTCGCTGCCTGGACGACTAGGTACGGTGAGAACGAAGGCCTAGACTGAAGGCACACCCCCCCCGGACATCCCCAGTGGATCTCATCCTTTCCGATCTGCATTCGAACCTCCACGCCCTCCGGGCCGTGCTGAGGTTCGCGCGCCGGCGGGCGATCCATCGCTTCGTGATCCTCGGTGATCTGGTGGGCTACGGAGCCAACCCCAACCAGCTGCTGGACAAGGTGCGCGAGCTGCGACCCCGCTTCATGGTCCGCGGCAACCACGACAAGGTCTGCGCCGGCCTGGAACCCGACAACACTTTCAGCCTTCCGGCCCACCAGGCCGCGGACTGGACCCGGGAGAAGCTCCGGCAGGACAACTGGCGCTTCCTGGCGGACCTGCCCGTGGGTCCCCTGTGGGTGGGTGAGGATTACCAGATCGCCCACGGCTCCCCCATGGACGAGGATGCCTACCTGCTTCACATGCGCGAGATCAGCCTGGCCTTCGACGCCTTCGACGGGCAACTGTGCTTCTTCGGGCACACGCACCTGCCGGGATGCTTCGAGCTGAATGAAGCCCTGGGTCAGCTGAACTGGATCTGCCTCCAGCCGGGCGAGTGGTTCTTTCTTCAGCCTCAGTGCCGGTACCTTGTGAACCCTGGCTCCGTGGGCCAGCCCCGGGACCGGGATCCACGGGTCTCATTCATGACCTTCGACCCCAAGCGCCGCCGCCTGCGGTTGCATCGCCTCGAATACGATATTAAGGGCGCGGCCAGGGCCATTCTCGCCGCAGGTCTGCACCCGAACCTGGCAGACCGCCTCGGACAAGGCATTTGAAAGGCAGACCCCATGGGCCACGCATCCCACCTGACCGCCCCAGTGCTGGAACAGTTCCTCCTCCAGGCCCGCCTCACCAAGGCGGTGGCCAGTCTCAGGCTCCAGGGGGCTGGTTCCCGGTTGCTCGGGGATCTGCGCATCCAGACTTTCCGCCCAGGTTCGACCCTGGAACTGTCCGGCTTGAATGCCCGGGATTCGGTGCCCTCCGAGGGCATGCCGGTGACGCTGACCATCCTGCTCGGGGAGGAGGTGCTGACGCTGGAATCCCTACTGCTCCCCCCCATCCAGGACAAAGCGGGAAACACCCTCCTTCGCCTTGATTGGCCTCACGAATCAGCCCGCCTTCATCACCGCCGGGATGTCCGCGTGGCCGCACCGGACCAATCGCCTTTGAAGGTGCGCGTGACCCTGAATTCCCGCCAGCACGACGCCCTTCTGATGAATCTCACGGAGACCGGCGTGGGGCTGGCCCTGGATGAGACCCTGATGGTGGATCTTCATGCCACGGTGGGGATCGACGCGGAGCTGCCCGACGGCACCCTGCTCCGTTGCCCCGCCGAGATCCGCCACGTCACCTACCTGGAGGGCCAGGACTTCCCCACCCGCCTAGGGCTCGTCCTCACCCCGGGACCCGACACCGACCTCGAATCCGTCCACCGCTTCATCCAGGTGCGGCGGACCGACCGCTCCCAGAGCTTCCGGCGGACCTAGGCCCAGGATCAGGTCCTTCGAAGGCTGACGGCCATGCCGCCGGCCCCGAGGAGCAGCATGATCACGGCCTGGACCAGGGTCTTGTAGGAGATCTCTGAGCCTCCGAAAAGCGAGGACCGGAGGAAGAGGAGCCCCGCACCGAGCAGCAGGGCATAGATCCCCAGCATCACCTTCCGCGCTTTCTCGTTCGTCTCCGGCGTGTCCTCCGCGAAGACCCGGTCATAGACGATCAGGCCGATGGCCGCCACGACATTCAGGGCCACGAAGATCAGCCAGAAGGTTCGCGCCGCAGCGGCCGCCCCGGGCTGGCCGATGAGGGGCTTGAGCATGGATCCGTAGAGCATGCCGCCCAGGCTTGAACCGATGAGACTCCCGATCACGCCGTAGAGGAAGGCGTAGCCCATGTAGACCGCCTTCTTGTCCGCCGGTGCCACCAAGCCCACATAGCTGTAGTACTTCGGGTGGGCGGTCATCTCCCCGATGGAGAACACCGAAATGCCGAGGATGAAGACCCAGATGTTGGTGGAGGCGGCCAAGCAGAGGAATCCCAGCGTCCCGATGACGATGCCCGCCACCATCGTGGGGAGGGGCCGGACATGCTTCACCAGCCGGCTGACGAGCATCTGCAGCAGGATGATGGTTCCGCCGTTGACCACGGTGACGTGCTCGGCGTCGAACTTCAGCGGCACTCCGAAGGACGCGAAGAACCGATCCACCGGCGTGGCGTCCACGAAGTCCCGCAGGTACCAAAGCACGGATCCGAAGTTCTGGAAGTAGACCACCCAGAATCCGGAGTAGACCACGATCATCAGCATGAACCGCGCGTCGCCCAGCACCATGGCCGCGCTGTGGGCGTCTTCGCGGAGACTCTTGGTGTTCTTGGGCCTCGGGGGGTCCCTGAACAGGAACATCGTCGGCAGCAGCATGGCGGCGCAGTAGAGCGCCGAGGCGATGAACACATAGCGCCAGGAGAAGCCCTTCAGGACGCTGACGGCCAGGGGCGCCAGGAAGGCACCGATGTTGATCATCCAGTAGTATATCCCGAACCCGAAGCCTGAATTCTCCTCATTTGTCGTGCGCGCCAGGGTACCCGAGATGATGGGCTTGAACAGTCCGGCCCCGGTTGCCATCAGCAGCAGCGCGGCGAACACGGTCCCGTAGGCGGTGACGCTGCCAGCGATGAAATACCCCGCCGACAGGATCGAGAAGGAGAACAGCAGCATCCGCCGGTAGCCGTAGCGGTCCGCCAGAGCGCCCCCCGCGATGGGGACAACATAGGTGAATGCGTAGATCAAGCTCTGGAGGAAACCCACCGATTGCTCGGTGAAGCCCAGGCCCCCCTCCGCGATCCGGTTGGTGAGGTAGACGGCGAGTACCGAGTTGAGCCCGTAATAGGCGGCCCGCTCGAAGAGCTCCATGACGTTCGCCAGCCAGAAGACGGGCGGAAACGAGCGTAGGATGCCGGCAGAGCGCTGGGTGGGCATCCGGGGATTATACGGGAGGGCTCGGCCTGTTCACTCCGGGAGATGGGCCGAGGTCGATCGCACCTGCAGCCTATTGCCTTCCGGCGCGCCACCCAGGTGCTAGGAATCCCCTCCTTGTTCCTCTGGCCGGCGGGTGATGGGCTTGGCTAGCTCACCCTCACATACCCGTGATCTGGTGATGAAGTGCTTACCGTCGGCGGCTGCGAGGGAGAACCCTTCGGGATCCCCCTCGCCGACGTCGAGGATGAGCTGCGTATGCTTCCAGACTTCGTATTGGCGGCCATCAATGTAGAACGGGCAGGTGCCGACCTCGCCCACCAGAACGTCATGGTCGCCGATGATGAACTCTCCGTGGTCGAAGCACATCGGGAGGCTGCCGTCACAGCAGCCTCCCGACTGGAAGAACATGACCTGGCCTCGTTCGGCCAACAGGCGAGCTATCGCCCCGAGTGCCGCCGGCGTGGCGACGACCGCCGGCTCCGTGGTGGGCTCGTCCATCCTCGGGCTCCGATCAGAAGAACCCGAGAGGGTCTGGGCTGTAGCTCACGAGCAGGTTCTTGGTTTGCGTGTAGTGCTCGAGCATCATCTGATGGTTCTCCCGCCCGACGCCGGAAATTTTGTAGCCGCCAAAGGCCGCGCCGGCCGGGTAGAGGTGGTAGCAGTTGGTCCATACGCGCCCTGCCTTGATCGCACGGCCCATGCGATAGGCCAGGGTGCCGTTGCGCGTCCACACTCCGGCGCCAAGGCCGTAGAGGGTATCATTGGCGATGCTCAGCGCTTCGGCCTCGTCCTTGAACGTGGTTACCGCCAATACGGGGCCGAAGATCTCCTCCTGGAAGACCCGCATTTTGTTGTTGCCCTTGAGCACCGTCGGCTCGAAGTAGTAGCCCTCGGCGAGGTCCCCCTTCAAGACATTCCGCTTGCCACCGATGAGGCATTTGGCCCCCTCCTGCGCTCCGATATCGACGTAGGAAGTGATCTTCTCGAGCTGCTGGGTCGAGACCTGAGGTCCTAGCATGGTCGCCGTGTCAAGCGGGTTCCCCTGGATGATCTTGCGGATCCGCTCGAGACAGCGGGCCATGAACTTGTCGTAGATCGACTCCTGGATGAGAGCGCGCGAGGGGCAGGTGCACACTTCGCCCTTGTTGAAGGCATAGAGCACCAGGCCCTCGATCGCCTTGTCCAGGAACGCGTCGTCTTTGTCCATCACGTCGGCGAAGAAGATGTTGGGCGACTTGCCGCCGAGTTCCGTAGTGGACGGGATGAGGTTCTGCGCCGCGTACTGCATGATCAGGCGGCCGGTCGTCGTCTCGCCGGTGAAGCCGATTTTGCCGATGCGCGGGCTCGTCGCCAGGGCCTTGCCGATCTCGGCACCCGGACCGGTGATGATGTTGATGACGCCCGGAGGCACGACGCCGGCGATGACTTCGGCCAGCTTGAGGATCGACCACGGCGTGGGAGTGGCCGGCTTGAGCACAGTGCAGTTGCCGGCGGCCAGGGCCGGGGCGATCTTCCAGGCGGCCATGAGCAGCGGGAAGTTGAAGGGGATGATCTGCCCCACTACGCCGAGCGGCTCGTGGAAGTGGTAGGCGACCGTGTCCTTGTCGATCTCGGTGGAGCGGCCCTCCAGCGAGCGGGTGGCGCCGGCGAAGTAGCGAAAGTGGTCGATGGCCAAGGGGATATCAGCGGCCAGCGTCTCACGAACCGGCTTGCCGTTCTCCCAGGTCTCGGCCACAGCCAACATCTCGAGGTTGGCTTCGATGGCGTCGGCGATGCGATTGAGGACCGCGGCCCGCCCGGCGAGCGAGGTCTCGCCCCAGGCGTCCTTGGCGGCATGGGCGGCGTCGAGGGCGAGTTCCACGTCCTCGGGGGTTGACTTGGCCACTTCACAGAACGGCTTGCCATTGACCGGGCTGATGTTGGCCATGTAATGACCCTTCGTGGGAGCGACCCACTTGCCCCCGATGAAGTTGTCGTAGCGGGGCTTGACCGTGACTACACTGCCCGGCTTGCCGGGTGCTTCGTAGACCTTGCCCATTGGTGCCTCCTATTGTTCAGCTTGGTGGCTGATCGCGGCACGAGGCGAGCATGCCCCGTGACCGTCCGGGAAAGGATTGTATGCTCGATGAACCAGTGGGTACCCATGAGGTTTGGCCAGGAAACGCAACACCTTCCGTCACGGCACTTAAACTTTTAAGAACACATGCTTATGAACTAGGCAACGAGACCCTGTCTCACTCGAAGGCCCAGTCCCAAGTTCCAAGGGGCGCCGACGCCGGCGAAGGGGCCCGGTTGCCTTGTGGTGGGACCCGATCGCGGGTGGAATGGAATCTCAGAGTGCCTAACAACACCCCGACGCGGCCCCATGGGGGTTCTGTTAGGCACTCTTAGAGGATCCTCCATGACATTCATCTCCCTGCGCGTGGACGTTGACACCTTGGAAGGCTCGATCACGGGCATTCCGACCCTGCTGCGGCTGCTGGACAAGCACCAGATGCGCGCCAGCTTCTACTTCAGCTTCGGGCCCGACAATAGCGGCAAGGCCATCCGCCGGGTCTTCCGCAAGGGCTTTCTGGCCAAGATGCGCCGCACCAACGCTACGAAACTCTACGGCTTCAAGACCATGATGTACGGCGTGCTGCTGCCGGCACCCATCATCTGGAAGCGGGCCGCCACGGAGATGCGGGCCGCCAAGGCGGCCGGCCACGAGGTGGGCATCCACGCCTGGGACCACGTGCAGTACCACGACCTGCTGGACCGGAAGTCCCGGCGCTGGCTATCGGATTGGTACGCGAATGCCCACGAGGCCTTCGAATCAGTGTTCGGCGAGAAGCCCCTGGGCGCCGTGAGCCCCGCCTGGCGCTGCAACGACACCACCCTGGAGCTGCAGGAGGCCTATGGCCTCGCCTACGCCGGGGACTGCCGTGGCTTCGCGCCGTTCTATCCCGTGGTGAAGGGGAAGACGCTCAGCACCCTCCAGATTCCTACCACGCTGCCCACACTGGACGAGTTGCTGGGTCTGGACGGTCGCACACCGGGCCAGGTGAACCGCGAGGTCTGGGGCCTGGTGCGTGAGGACGCGCTGAATGTCTACGCCCTGCACACCGAAGTGGAAGGCGGGACCCTCTTCGAGACCTTCGACGCCTTCCTGGATGGACTGAATGAGCGCGGCGTCCGGGCCCGCACGCACGCCGACTGGCTGCCCGAGCTGAAGGCGGCGAATCCACCCGCCAAGGCCGTCACCCGACGGGACATCCCCGGGCGGGCGGGCTGGGTCAGCTGGGAAGGGTGAAATACCGGCAACACTGCAAGACGAGGAATCCTGGTTTACCCTTCGGGGGCAGCCCTTCTCCGAGGATTCCATGCGACTACCGGCCCGGTTTCTCTTTTGCGCCCTCGCCCTCCAACCCCTCGCCGCCCAGGGAGCCCCTGATGAGATTCAGCTCAAGCGGATAGAGAACCGGGTGAATGGCTTTGACTGGGAACTGGATGCCGTGCGGAAGGCCGCCGACGATCAGCTCTGGTTCCAACGTCTGTCGGATCTGGCCCTGGTGGACAAGGTGACCTACACGGGCCCGCCCAACCCAGGGGCCAGGAGACCTACGGCATCAAGAACGAGCGCCATCCACTGAAGATCCAGCAGTACGTCTTCGTCCCCCGCAAGGCAGAGGCAGGCCGGAAGCTGCCCCTCATCGTGCTGCCCCATGGGGGCGTCCACGGCGACTTCGGCACCTACCACGTCCACATCGTCCGGGAGATGGTGGAGCGCGGCTACATCGTGGTGGCGCCGGAGTACCGCGGATCCACAGGCTATGGCAAAGGGTTCTACGAGGCCATCGACTACGGCGGACTGGAGATCGACAACGTGGTGGCCGGCCGCGACTGGGCCGTGGAGCACCTGCCTGTGGATCCCAAGCGCTGCGCCATGGTGGGTTGGAGCCATGGCGGCCTCATCGCCCTCATGGCCGTCTTCGATCATCCAGAAAAGTTCGCCGCCTGTTACGCCGGGGTGCCCGTTTCCGACCTCCTGGCCCGGGTGGGCTACGCCGGAAAGGAATACCGGGACGACGCCGTTGTCCGGACCATGTTCGGGGGGAAGACCCCCAGCGAGGACGTGGATCTCGTGCGGCGGCGCAGCCCCGTGTGGAACGCGCACAAGCTCAGCACCCCCTGCTCGTGCACACCACCACCAATGACCAGGACGTGAATGTGGTCGAGGTCGAGCAGCTCATCACGGCCCTGAAGGCCGCCGGCAAGAAATTCGAGTACAAGATCTACCAGGACGCCCCGGGAGGCCACAGCTTCAACCGCATCGACACCACCCTGGCCCAGGACTCCCGCAGGGAGATCTACCAGTTTCTAGAGAAGCATTTGAAGTAGTCCCAAACGAAAATCGTGGCCCGAACGGGCCACGATTTTCGCAGGGAGATACAGATCAAGCGTGCTGTTTGAGCTTGTCCTTGCCACCGAACCACTGGTCCCAGTACACCACCACGGGGCTGGCGATGTAGATGGACGAGTAGGTGCCGGTGATGACGCCGATGACCAGGGGAAAGGCCAGGTCATGGAGGGCCGGACCGCCGAAGAGCCAAAGGCAGACGCTGACGAACAGCACGGACATCGAGGTAAGGATCGTCCGGCCCAGGGTCTGGTTGATGGAGTCATTCACCAGCTTGGAGATAGACACCCGCCGGTACTCAGGCCGGTGGCTGTTCTCCCGGATCCGGTCGAAGACCACGATGGTGTCGGCCATGGAATAGCCCATGAGGGTGAGGAAGCTCGCCACCACCGGCACGTTGAACTCGTAGCCGAAGGCCGCGAAGAGGCCCAGAGCCATGAGGATGTCGTGGATCAGGGCCACGATGCCGCCCACGGCGAAGCTCGCGGTGAAGCGGAAGATCACGTAGACCAGGATGGCCAACATGGCGAGGCCCACAGCTGTGAGGGTCTTGCTGGTCCATTCTCCAGAGATGCTGGGCGAGAAGCTTTCATCTTTGAGGATGCCCACAGCGCCCAGCCGGTAGTTCTTCTGGACCGTGTCCTTTACAGCCTGGGGGAGATCCTTCGGCAGCTCGCCGAAGGACTGGTAGAGGCCCGAAGACAATCGGTCCCGGCTGGAGATGATCTTCTCGGCCACGGGCCCGTAGGTCCCCGTGAGGATGGTTTCGTCATTGGTGACGCGCAGCGGATTGGCCCGGGCAAGGGTGTCCGCCAGGGTCTTCGAACCTTCCAGGTTGAGGGCCGGGAGCGCGCTTCCGGCAGCCTCGGGGTCCATCTGCTTGAAGATGCCGCGAAGGGCGTTGGCCTGGATGGTGCTGTCCTTCTGGTCGCTATCCTTCCTGGCCTTCACCTTCACGGAAAAGTCCCGGATGGCCTTGTCGGCGTTCTCGTAGGCCACCACGGTGGCATCGGGATAGCCATTCTTCGCCAGGGTGGCCCGGATGGTCTCGGGCTCCATGGCCCCGCGGAACCGCACAGTCATGTCGTTGCCACCTACGAACTGCATGCCCAGCTGGATGCGCTTGTTGTGCGTGAGATTCCAGGGCTGCACGAACAGGAAGCAAAGCAGGATGATGCCCCAACTGACGGCCAGAGCCGTGCCCTTGTACTTCATGAAGTCGTAAGAGGCACCCTTGAAGAAGGTGTGGGTGCCCACCGAAAGGGTCTTCGTGCCGGGGTGGTACTCAAGCACTCCGTCGTAGATGAAGCGGCTGATGTAGATGCTGGTGAACAGCGAGGCCACGACGCCCACGGTGAGGGTCACGGCAAAGCCCTTCACGGGGCCCGTGCCGAAGATGAAGAGCAGCAGTGCCGCAAAGAGCTGTGTGACGTGGCTGTCCACGATGGTCCAGAACACGCGGTTGAAGCCCGCGTCGATGGCGCCGGGCACGCTCTTGCCGAGGCCCAGTTCCTCCTTGATGCGCTCGAAGATGAGGATGTTGGCATCCACCGCCATGCCCAGGGTCAGCACAAAGCCCGCGATACCCGGCAGGGTCAGCGTGGCCCGGAAGGAGCCCAGCAGGCCCATCATCACGATCACGTTCACCGTGAGGGCGATGATCGCGTTGGCACCGGACCAGTGGTAGAAGAACACCATGAAGCCGATGACAGTGATGAAACCGATCAGCGCGGATGTGACGCCCGCATGGATCGAGTCGCGGCCCAGGCCGGGGCCCACCACACGCTCTTCCAGGAACTTCATGGGCGCGCGCAGGGCCCCGCTGCGGAGCTGGCTGGCGAGATCATCGGCCTCCTGGGCTGAGAAGCTGCCGCTGATGCGCACGGCGCCGCCGATGATCTTCTCCTTGGCGCTGAGTTCCGTGACGATCTTGCGGTCCAGCACGATGGCGATGAGGCGGTTCTCTTCCGAGGCCGTCCCGGTCAGGCGGGCGAAGTCGTCATCCCCCTTCTTGTTGAGGGTGAAGTTGACTTCGTTGGCCTCGGTCTGCGAATTGGAGGCGCGATGGGAATCGATGATATCGGCGCCATCCACGGCCACGCGGCTTTCCAGGAGGACCCATTTGCTGATCTTCTCCTCGCCGGCCTTGACCTTCACCACGGGCTGGCCGGCCCGGCGGGCCTGACGCTGGCTCTCGATCTCGGGCAGCAACTCGAACTCCTGAGGGATCGCGCCCTTGTAGAAGGCCAGGGCCTCTTCCTTCGAGTTGAAGTAGATCTGGGGCGCCTTGGCCAACAGGCGCTGTTCGAGGCGGCCGGGAGTGGACAGGAGCATCTTGATGCGCTCGCGGTCCCCCTCCTCGATGCCGGGAATCTCGACCACGATGCGGCTGCCGTCGGCACCGCTGGCGGTGATCTCGGGTTCGAGCACATTGGCGGGATCGATGTCGCGGATGCGCTTCTCGATGACCTCCAGGGCCCGCTTGTTGGCGTCGTCCCTGAGTTGCTTCTGGTAGTCGGCCTTCTGGGTGAGCCGGAAGCTGTCGCCTTCGGCAGCGACAACGTAGCCGGGGAAGAAGTCCTTCGCGACCTTTTCCACCGTGGCCTTCTGGTCGGCACCGGTACCGTCCACGCGCATGGCATCGCCATCCACGCGCACCAAAGCACCGGACAGGCCCTTCTCCTTGAGGCGGGAGACCAGGCGGTCCTTGCTGTCGCGCAGATCGGCGGCGAGGGCCTCCTGGCCCTGCACCTCCAGCTCGAAGTGGACGCCGCCACGAAGGTCCAGGCCCAGCTTGACCTTGGAGAGGGGCAGGAAGAAGTATCCGCAGCCGAACAGCACGGCTAGGACGATGGCAAGGCGCCAGAGGCTCCGTTTGGTCACGGGGCGCTCCTTACAGGAAGCGGGTCGGCCCAAGATCGAGCATTGGTACCGGCCCGGAAGGTCAGGAAGATCAGTTCTGCTTGGTTTCCGCTTCAGAAGCCAGCGCGGCGACGGCCGTGCGGCGGGCCTTCACCACGGAGTTGCCGAGCTTGATCCAGAGGTCCTTGTCCTCGACACGGTCGATGGTGGCGTAGAGGCCGGAGCTCAGCACCACTTCGTCGCCGGCCTTCAGCTTGGACAGGCGGGCCTCCATCTCCTTGCGGGCCTTGCTCTGGGGCCTGATGAGCAGGAAGTAGAACATCAGGGCCATGCCGCCGATGAACACGAACTGGGTCCAGCCGGGAGGGCCGGAGGAGGGGGTCTGTTGGAACAGGGCGAACATCATTCAAGGCTCCTCGGTCAACCATCCGGCGCGAGCGGACTGGGCGAAGGCCGGAAACCGGTTTTCCAGCAGGGCCTGCCGCGCGGCGCGGGTGAGTCCCACAGTGTAGCTCAGGTTGTGGATCGTGTTCAGCGTGAACCCCAGCA
>PMJK01000012.1 GCA_003158505.1 Holophagaceae bacterium
ATCGAGCATGGACTGAACCCGATTGCCTGACGACAATTACTCGTCCCCACTGACGACAACTACAACTCCCCAGGAGAAGTAGCGCCAGGGAGGCATCGGGGGCACGGTCAGCCTGCGTCTGCACGCAGGGTGGGCGGTGCCATGGGACGGGTGACGGATCGGCAGGTGAGGAAATTGATGGAGGAGATGGCCAAACACGGGGAGGTGGGCCTCGCGTCGATGCGGGCCGGGATGGACCGTGCGACGGGCCGGAAGTATCTCAGGATGGGGAAGGCGCCCTCGGAATTGCGGCGGCCCAGAACCTGGCGGACACGGCCAGACCCGTTTGCGGAGGATTGGCCGGAGATCGAGGCCCGGCTGGCCGAGGCCCCGGAACTGGAGGGCCTGGCTCTGTTCGAGGATCTGATGAACCGGCGCCCGGGGCGCTACCAGGAGGGCCAGATCCGGACCTTCCAGCGGCGGGTGAAGGACTGGCGGGCTCGGAATGGCCCGGAGAAGGAGGTGTTCTTTCCCCAGAACCACCGACCTGGAGAGGCACTCCAGACCGACTTCACCCATGCCTCGGAACTGGGCGTCACGATCCAGGGGCAGCCCTTCCCCCACTTGCTGTGCCATGTGGTGGCGCCCTACTCGAACTGGCAGTGGGCAACGGCGTGCCACTCGGAATCGATGTTGGCCCTGCGGCGAGGAGTTCAGTCGGCCCTGTTCCAACTCGGTCGGGTTCCAGAGTTCCATCAGACGGACAATTCCACGGCGGCTACCCACGATCTCGCCACCGGGAAGCGGGGCTTCAACGAAGCCTATCTGGCGCTGATGCGCTATTTCGGGATGATGCCACGGACGACGGGCATCGGAGAGAAGGAACAGAACGGGGATGTGGAGTCGGCCAATGGCGCCCTGAAACGCCGCCTGAAGCAGCACCTGCTCCTGCGTGGCTCCAGAGACTTCGAGAGCGTCGAAGCTTACGAGGCATGGATGCAGGAGGTCTGTGCCCGTGCTAATGAACGGCGGCGGGTGAAGGTGGCTGCCGAGTTGGCCGTGATGCGGCATCTCTCGGTGGGAGCTTTCCCCGACTATGACGAGGTGATGGTGCGGGTGAGCCAGGAGAGCGCCATCCGCATCAAGCGGAACAGCTACTCAGTGCCGACGCGCCTGATCGGGGAGCAGGTCCGGGTGAGGGTATTCGAGTTGCACCTGGAGGTCTGGCATGGGCAGCAGCAGGTGCTGAGGCTGGATCGCCTTCTAGGTGAGTACCGGCACCACATCGACTACCGGCACGTGATTCATTCCATGCTGCGCAAGCCCGGAGCTTTCGCCCGCTACCGCCATCGGGAGGAGCTATTCCTGAGCCTCACCTGGCGGAAAACCTATGAAGTGCTGGTGGAGCACGAGGGGAATCGCCGGGGTGAGGTCTCCTACCTCCGGCTTCTCCATCGGGCCGCCATGGGCATGGAGATCGAGGTGGAGGCTGCCCTGGCCCTGCTGTTGGAGGCAGGCGAGGTGCCCACGCCGGAGCGGGTGAAGGTTCTGCTAGGGGACATGGAGCCGACCAAGGCGCCAGAGATGGATGCACCGGAAGTGGATCTGCATGAATACGACGCCCTGATGGGGGCAGGACTACGGGAGGCCATATGAGCCGGAAACTGATCGAGCTTCTGCGGGAGTTGAAGCTCCCGGGCTTTGCGGCCAGGCATGGTGAGCTTGCCGCGAAAGCCGAGAAGGCAGGTTGGGGCTTCGAGCGGTACCTTCAGGCCTTGGCGGAGGCCGAGCTCGACCAGCGTCATCAGAAGCGTCTGGAGCGCCTGCTCAGGGCCTCGAAGCTGCCCATGGAAAAGACCCTGGCCACCCTCGATACGGCCCGCCTGCCCACGCCTGTGCGGCGGATGCTCCCCACCCTCTGTGAGGGCGGCTTCGTCGAACGCGCCGAGAACCTGTTGGCTTTCGGCCTGCCAGGACGGGGTAAGACCCACCTAGTCTGTGCCATCGGCTTGGAACTGATCCAGCGGGGGCACACCGTCCATTTCACTCCTACTTACGCCCTTGTCCAGCGGTTGCTGGCGGCACGGAGGGACCTCGCCCTGGAGAAAGAACTGCACCGGCTGGATGCCTTCGATGTCCTGATCCTCGATGACATCGGCTACATCCAGCAGGACCGGGACGAGATGGAGGTGCTGTTCACCCTGCTAGCCGAACGCTACGAGCGGCGCAGCGTCATCGTCACCTCGAACCTCGTGTTCTCCCAGTGGGACCGCATATTCAAGGACCCCATGACCACGGCGGCGGCCATCGACCGCATTGTCCACCACGCCGTGATTCTCGAATTGACCGGCCCCAGCTACCGAGCCGAGGCAGCCAAAGCCCGCCTGCCAAGAGAAACCAGAGCCGAAAACTGAGGCAACCCCAAAGGCTTCATATGCGACCGTATCATCTTGTAGATCCCCGAAGATCACCTTGTTAGACTCAGCACCACGGGGATGGAGTCCCCCAGAACCGCCAGAAATGGCTGATGACTCCTACTGCATGGGACGACTGCGGTAGGAGCGATTTGAACCTGCCGCTTTGCAGGTCCCGTTAGGGCACATCCATCCTTCACAGTCCCAAAGGAGCGTCCCATGAAGCCCACCCTTTCTTCCGTGCGAGCCATCGAGATTCTCGATTCAAGGGGCAATCCGACCGTCAGGGTTTACGCCGAATTGGAGGATGGGACCAGGGGCGTGGCATCAGTTCCTTCGGGTGCCTCAACAGGTGAGAACGAAGCAGTCGAACTTCGGGATGGGGATGCCAAGCGCTACGGTGGCAAAGGGGTCCTCAAGGCGGTCGGGTTCGTCAACCAATCCATCGCCCCGAAGCTCATCGGCATGGACCCCAGCCGACAGGCCGAGATCGACCACACTCTCATCGCCCTCGATGGCACCCCGACCAAGGCCAAGTTCGGGGCGAACGCGATTCTGGGCGTTTCGATGGCTGTGGCGCGGGCAGCAGCGAAATCCGCCCACCTTCCGCTCTACACGTACTTGGGTGGGCCTGGGGCGACGCGCCTTCCAGTGCCCATGATGAACATTCTGAATGGCGGTAAGCACGCCGACAACAGCATGGATTTCCAGGAATTCATGGTCATGCCCATCGGGGCTCCATCCTTCGCGGAAGCCCTCCGGTATGGCGTCGAGACCTTCCATGCGCTGAAGGTCATCCTGAAGAAGATGGGGCTCGCTACGAGCGTGGGCGACGAGGGCGGGTTCGCGCCGAACCTGAAGAGCAACGATGAAGCCTGCGAAGTGATCGTGCAGGCCATCAAGGCTGCTGGATTCGTTCCTGGCAAGGACATCGCCATCGCCCTGGATCCGGCTGCCAGTTCCTTCTATGCCAAGGGTGCCTATCACCTGGACAAGTCCGGTCAGGGCCAGAAGAGCAGTGAGGAATTGGTCGCGCTCTTCGCCGATTGGATCAAGAAATACCCAATCGTCTCCATCGAGGATGGGCTCGACGAGAACGACTGGAGCGGCTTCCAGGCCCAGACCAAGGCCATGGGCGACACCATTCAGATCGTAGGCGACGACCTTTTCGTGACCAACACCCAGTTCATCTCCAGGGGCATCCAGGAACACTCCGCCAATGCCGTGCTCATCAAGCTGAACCAGATCGGCACTGTCACGGAAACCATCCAGGCGATCCAACTCTGCCGAAAGGCCGGTTGGGGATTCGTCGTGTCGCACCGTTCCGGCGAGACCGAGGACACCTTCCTCTCGGATTTCACGGTGGCCATGGGCGGCGGTCAGATCAAGACCGGCTCCGCCTGCCGCAGTGAGCGGATCGCCAAGTACAATCGGCTGCTGGAAATCGAAGCTGAACTGGGCAGCAGCGCCGTGTTCAACAACCCGCTCGCCAAGTGACCTTGAGCAAACCCAGTCATCCTGCGGGAGACGGCTTACCTGCCGTCTCCCGACGAACGCTTGGAGATGTCACCGACATCTGTGATGCCTTCCAAATTCGCACCCTTCAGCCTCAGCTTCGTGCCTGCGCGGAAATCGCCCAGAACCAGGGAATCGTTGACATCGCGGTACTGGGGCAATTCAAGGCAGGGAAAAGCTCGTTTTTGAACAGCCTCATTGGTGCAGAGGTGCTTCCGGTCGATGTCCTCCCCGCCACCGCCGTGGTCACCCGGCTTGGTTACGGGGAAATGAACGAGGCCCAACTCCACCTGACCTCGGGCGAAGTCAGGGATTGCCCAATCCGGGACCTGCCCGCCTACGTCACCGAACGCGGGAATCCCGGCAACGTGAAGCAAGTCGAATCAGTGGAAGTCAGACTGACGGCCCTGGCGCCGTTCGGTGGGGTTCGGTTTGTGGACACGCCTGGCCTTGGCAGCGTCTTCGCCCACAACACTCAAGCCTCGATGGACTGGCTTCCCAAAGTCGGCGGCGCCCTCGTCGCCATCGGGGTGAACCAGCCCTTCGGGGAACAGGATCTGAAGCTTCTCCTGGAGGTTTCCAAGCACACACCAGAGGTCGTGATCCTTCTGACCAAGGCGGATCTGGTATCTCAGGGACAACTGGCATCCATCCTGGAGTTCACCCAACACCATGTGGCGCAGCACGCGGGACGCCAACTGCTGGTCCTCCCCTACTCGACCCATCCCGACTTCGAAGCCATGCGGCAGACGGTCCGAAACCATGTGCTGCGCGAAATGGCTGGTCGCCACCAGGAACTTTTCGCCAACATCCTGGAACACAAGGTTCTGGCCATTACCGGTTCCTGCCGGGACTACCTGCTCCTTGCCCAGCGTGCTGCCCAAGCCGCAGTGGAAGCCCGTTCAGACCTCCTGGAGATGCTGAAGCAGGAACAGGCCAGTCTCCAGTCAGTAAAAGGTGAAATCGGGGTGTTCACGCGGGACCTCAAGACTCGTGCGAGATCCGGCGCTTCCGACCACTTCCAGGCGTTCCGAGGTGAGGTCCAGCGCCACCTCAAGGACAGCCTGCGACGGGACATGGCTGGCTGGAAGGGGAACCTGGCGAAGCGTCGAACTCGGTTTGAACAGTGGTTGGAGCAGTCGTTACATGAAGAGATGTCCACGGTCTCGGCGCATGGACAGGAATTCCTCGCCAGCCACCTGATGGAGGCCGAGGCGAGCCTACAGCGCAAAGTTAGGGGCTTCCAGGATCGGCTTGCCAGGTCCATTGAACGGGCGCTGGGCCTGACCTTCGAGGGTGCCCGCTTCCATGCCGAGCTATCGAATCCCCGCCAGCCAGATGTCCGCGTTGGGAAAGTCTTCGATAGCCAGGTGGACCTCCTCTGGTTCCTCATCCCCATGGGAATTCTCGGCCCACTGTTCGACCGTCATTTCCTCAAGCTCATCCCCTGGGAGGCAGAGAAGAACCTCTCCCGATTGGCGAACCAGTGGGCCGATGCTGCCAATGCCTGTATCGAAGGGCTTGTTTCACAGGCTCTGGACTTTATGCGGCAGGAATTGATAACGCTGGAGTCCATGACGACGATGGCAGAGGATCGCCGAGACGAAATTGAGAGGGCCTTGAATATTCTGGCCCAGGCCTTGGATGAAGCCTAGTGATGGCCTGGGCGATGGGGGTGGCGGCGGCCAGTTTTGGCGGGAGTGTTGGCAAGCCCCTCACCGATCCAGGCGGCGGGTAGGATCGCGATCCAGGCCAGCATCAGTAGCCCGGGGCCGCCCCATTCGACGGACAAGGCGATGGCTGTCAGGGGAGCATTGTAGTTCGCTGCAAGGTAGGCGCAGACGGCTACCGAACAGATCTGGGCAGGGGAAAGCACGGGAAGCATGGGATGCAGCGTGGCGCCGAGAAGGCTGCCCACACTCAGAGTCACCACGAGCACTCCCGCGACACCCGTCGTTCCAAAGGTGGCCCACACAGCCACCAGTTTCAGAATCAGCAGGGCACCTGCGGCCAGGCCCAGAAACTTGCCTGCGAAGACTGCCGTGGCCACAGCAGTGCCCCCCTGAAGGGTCCAGGTATCACCAAACCAGTGCCAGGAGAGCCATGCGGTCGCAGCCGTTACCAGGCCCCCGAGCAACCCCCGCGCCCACCAATCCATCCGCTCGGTGATTCTCCGGATGATGGCCAGAACCACCTGGAAGCGACGGGAGAGTAAGCCTGCAACAATCCCCACCACCATCGCAGCCCCGAGACTCCTAGGGCTGATTGCCGCGCTCGTAGGGAAAGGGAGGTATGGGCTGCTTCCGATGAACAAGCCATGGACCCAGTGCGCCAGGAGCGCCGCGACCGACGCCGGGACAAGGGCTGTGCCATCCAGATCCTTGCTGAATGGGGTCTCCATCGCCAACAGGGTGCCAGCCAAAGGGGCGCGGAAGTAGGCCCCGACGCCCGCAGCAGCGCCGATGAGCAGGGCATGGACAGGCACTAGGCCACGGAAGTAGCGGATCCCGCTGACGGCCTGCCGGAAATACAGGGCGATGGATGCACCCAGCCATTGGCTCGGCCCCCCGAGTCCGGCCGAAGCGCCCATCCCGACGGTCGCAATGCAGGCACCCAATTTCAGGGCATCCCGTCCAGGCATCAATTTGGCAGCAGGCTGATGGTATTGGACGACCACCTCATTCAGCATGCCGATGCCACGAACTTGCAGTCTGTGGAGCACCCAGCCGGACGCGACCAGGCCGACGACTGGGGCCGCCAGCCTCAGGACCAAGGGGAGGCGAGAAAGGTTCTCCCACATGGCCGTCACGCAAAGCCATTCCAGGGCCGAGACGGCAAGACCCGCAATAATGCCGATGGGCACAGCCAGCATGACCATGCGACGGAGTTCAATGACCTTCCGCGCCCACCGAGGTGGCAGCGTCAAACCCTTGCCCGGCACCCACCATAGCGGCTCGCGGCTCAGGTCAGTCATTGGACTGGATCTCCAGGGTGATCGTAACCGAGCAAACCTTTAGCCCTCACGCCCTTTCACTGGGTAGAAGCATCTGAATAAGGGCGTCAGCACCCTACTTAAGGAACTGTCGGGGTGGCGGATCATGGACTCACTCAGAAGCTGTATTTGATCCGGGCGGCGAGGGTGCGAGGCGGGATAACGTGGGTGCCGCCGAACACGCTGAGGAAGTTGTAAAGCCCCTTCTCATCGAAAACGTTGAGGAGATCCATGCTGACCTTCAGCGCCTTTCGATCCGCCAACTTGAATTCCTGCCCCAGGCTCACATTCCACACGGTTCGTGACTTGATACGGTAGTTGTCCCCCACCAAGCTGTCGTGCTCCAGGTGGACGTAGGGGATGCCGAAGTCGTAGTCGGGATTGCCCGTCACGGTGGTGGGATCACCTGCCTCCAATCCCGAGTCGTAGCGTCCGATGACTTGGCCGTAGAAGCCGCCGTGCTCGTAGCGAAGGCCCACCTGCATCGTGAGCTTCTGATCGTGGTCGATCAGGTAAGGGCTTGTGTCAGTTGTGGCCGAGGCCGCATCCAGGCCCCCCACCGTGGGGTTGTAGAAGATGGTGCGGACGGTGCCCGCGCTGAGGTAGCCAGACCAGCCGTTTACGGGGATCACATCGAGCCGAAGATCCAGACCGTGGAACTTGCCCTTGGCCGCCGCGATGGGGAACAGCACTCCCGTGTTCAGGAACTGGGAGTTGTCGGCGGCGTTGGTGCTGTCCTTCCACCAGTATTCGAGGCTCACCTTGGCGACCTTCCCCAACTGCTGCTCGACACCCACGAGGTAGCTATCCTGGAGTTCCGCGCGAAGCTGTGCCACGGGGGTGGTGAGACCCGAGGTCGCCGTCCAGACCTGCTGGGAGGTCGAGAGCGCGAGGCCCTCGTTCTCGGGCGTGATCATCAGTCGGTCGTAGATGACCCGGAACAGGGTCCCCGTGCTCGGCACGTTGTAGGAGATCCCAACTCGGGGCTGGACCTCACTCTGGGTGAAGTTGCGGCCACGGTAACTGTCGAAGCGAAGCCCCAGGCCCAGGTTCCAGTTGCCTGCCTTCAGGTCGTCCTGGATGAAGGCCGAGGCCAGGGTGGGCGTGATGCCGTCGTCGAACAGGAAAATGTTCCCGCCACCGGCAGAGGAGTAGGGGTAGAGGGGATCAGTCGGTGCGACCTGGGTGGAATCGGTGATCGAGAAGGAGAAGCGTTCGTGGATTGGATAGCGGACATACTGCAACCCCGTCTTGAACGTGTTGTCGCCATCCTTCTGGGTGTAGGCGGTCACCAGGCCTTGGTTGTCGAGTGACCGGTCCTGCTTGGCCCAGAACGGGAAATCGGGTCCCCCTTCGGCAAAGCCAGGGGCGAGGTCGTGGGTCGGTAGGAGCTTGGACGTGCTGTGCCGGTAGAAGAGGCTCGTATCCAGGCTTCGTGTGTCGCTGAACAAGTGCGTCCACCCGAGGCTGACGTTGCCATCCGTGTTCTCTACGCGCTGGTTCTGGCCTGCCATTTCCTGACTGGCGAGGTTCACGACATCCCGCTTCGTCTGCCCTCCGCTGATGGATAGCCTCAGCGTGTCGTGGTCCGTGACCAGCCAGTCGAATCGCCCATACAGACGCCCCGTGTCGCCGTGGTTGTGGAAGTTGTCGAAGTTGACCGGGTCGAGGAACCGGTCGCTCTTCGACTCGGCACCAGTGATGAAGTAGCCTGAGCGGTCGCCCCCGCCGCGCACGCTGAAGCCCACTTCGCTGGTGTTGAAGCGGGCTACCCCAAAGGACACATCACCTCCAAAGCCGTTGGGGGAACCCAGGCCGCTCTTCGAGGTCAGGTTCACCACGGCGCCGGGCTTGCCGCCGAACTCGGCGGAGATGCCCCCGGTAATGACCTCCATGCTCTCTACCTGCGAGGGGTCCATGGAGTTCGAGAAGGTGGCCTGCACCTGATCCGTGATCGGCACCCCGTCCACTACATACATCACCTGCCCGTGGCTGCCACGGAAGTGGAATCGGCCATTCTCATCCTGGATGAAGCCTGGAGTGGCCAGGAGGATGTTCTCCATGCCCCGGCTCTGCACAGCCGTGGGGATCTTCTCGATGGTGGACTGGTCGATGTCGATGTGGCTGGAGGTGTGAACCTCGATGAGGCTGACGCTCTCCTCCACTTCCACGACAGCGGATGCGGGCTTCAGGGTCAGGTTCACTTCAATGGGCAGGTTGGAGCGCACATCCAAGTTCTGGTGGGCCATGTTCAGGCCCGGTGCCCCCACCTCCAGATGGTAGGTGTTGTAGGGGAGGTTGCTCAGCTTGTAGCGGCCCTGGGCATCCGTCCGCACGGAGTGGCGGTAGCCCGTGATCTTGTTCTCGATGAACACGGTGGCCCCAGGTACAGCCTTGCCCTGGTCATCCACCACCCGGCCACTGACCGTTCCACTGGCCGACTGGGCCAGGGCAACTGCGGGCAAGGCGCACAACACAAAGGTTAAACTGAGAAGCTGTCGCACTTATCACCTCGCTAATAGAACGAATTTCTATTAGGCTTCACCTCAATAACAAAATCAAGTTCTATTTGTGTAAACTAGATCTTGTTCAATATCAGGAGTTCCATGAGTTGCCATGCCTCAAAAGACTCCCTTCACGCGGTGGGGATGAAGGTCACCAAGGCAAGGGAGGTCTTGCTGCGAGTCCTTGAAGCCTCCGACCATCCCCTCACCGTGGACGAGATATACGACCGTCTAGCCCAACCGCGCCCAGGTCGGCCCACGATCTACCGGAATCTCGAACGGTTCATCCAGGAAGGCTGGGCCGAGTCATTCGTGGACAAGAACCAGATCCAGCGGTTCCTCCGCTGCGGCACGACCGAGCATCATCACCACATCCACTGCGAGAAGTGTCAACGCACGACGGAGTTGGACGGCTGCGCCATGACGAAGGCCCTGTCCCAGCTTGAACGCCAGTGCGGTTATAAGGTCACCCGCCACCAGCTTCAGATCTATGGCCTCTGCCCGGAGTGTCAGAAGGCATTGGCACTCAAATAAACACAGAGGGGGTGCCCTCCGCTGCGGCCTACGGCCTCCGCTCCGGCCACCCCCTCTGTATCACCGCATCAGTGGTGAAAAGTAATTGTCGTTGAAGCGGAAATGTAGTTGACGCCATGGAGACTGAGGGGATCGCTCCAAGAATAACCTCTTCACCGGAGGCACCTCTCGTCAGGCTTCTCTTCGAGAAGGAGGTCTACCGAAGCTTACTGCTCAAACATTTGAGTGTCGACACTGAAGTACTCTGGGAACTGGAGCAAAAGCGCCCAGTGCTTCCTCCTGGATGGAAAT
>PMJK01000004.1 GCA_003158505.1 Holophagaceae bacterium
AGAAAACGCAGTCGCGTGGGGTCAGACCAGGCGGCCGAAGAAACCTCCCCAGGGGGGAAGGTGGAGATTTCGTCCATCCAGGCTGCCGGACTGGAGGCCATGTCCCTCGAGGCTCCGGGCTTGAACTGGGAGGGTGTACTGGATGGGTTTGGGGCTGAGGTTGAAGACTGCGAGGAGGTGGTCCGATGCCTCCTTCCGGCGAAGGGCCAGGACCGGTTCGGGGGTTTGGTAGAAGTGGATCGAGCCCCGGCAGAGGGCCTCGGACTCCTTCCGCCAGGCGAGGAAGCGCTGGTAGAAGTGCAGCACCGATCCGTCGTCGGCGGACTGGGTGGTCACGGAGCGACCCAGGTGATCCGGAAACATCGGGAGCCAGGGCTCCACAGTCGAGAAGCCGCCCCAGGGATGATCGGCGGTCCAGGGCATAGGCGTCCGGCAGCCGTCCCGTCCCCTGTAGTCGGGCCAGAAGGCGATGCCATAGGGATCGATGAGCCGGTCGAAGGGCACCACGGCTTCAGGCAGGCCCAATTCCTCACCCTGGTAGATGCAGAAACTCCCCCTCAGTGACCCGAGGATGACTGCGAGCAGCTTCGCGAAGGCAGGATCATCCACGCCCTTGCCCCAGCGGGTGACCACCCGCACGCAATCATGGTTGGACAGGGACCAGCACCCCCAGCCACCGCCGCGCCGGGTGTGCCGCTCGAATTCCTGCACGACGGATCGGATCCGCGCGGCGCTGAATTCTTCAGTGAAGAGGCTGAAGCCATAGGCCATGTGCAACTTGTCGCCATCTGCCGTGTACTCCGCCATGGTGGCCAGGGCGCCCTCGTCGCCAATCTCGCCCACGCTCACGACGCCGAACTCATTCATGAGCGTCCTCAGGCGTTTGAGATACTCCAGGGTCTCCGGGCGGCTCTTGTCGTACCGGTGGATCTGACATCCATAAGGATTGCCTTCCCGGACTGTGGAGAGTTCCTGGTTCCGCGACCGCGCAGCCGGGTTGTTCCGGAGTTTCTGGTCATGGAACAGGAAGTTGCAGGCGTCGAAGCGGAATCCGTCCACGCCGCGTTCCATCCAGAACCGCACCTCCTCGAGCATCTGGGTTTGCACGGGCTCGTGATGGAAATTCAGGTCCGGCTGGGATTCGAGGAAATTGTGGAGGTAGTACTGGCGGCGCCGGGGCTCCCAGGACCAGGCGGAGCCGCCGAAGACGGACTGCCAGTTGTTGGGCGGTGTGCCATCGGGCCGGGCCTCNNCGATCAAAATCCGCCAGGGTGCCGAAGGTGGGATCCACATCCCGATAGTTCGATACGTCGTACCCGAAGTCCTTCATGGGCGACATGAAAAAGGGGGAGATCCAGATGGCATCCACCCCCAGGTCCGCCACATAGGACAGGTGGGCCGTGATGCCCGGCAGGTCGCCCACGCCATCCCCGTTGGTGTCCTGGAAACTCCGGGGATAGATCTGGTAGATCCCCGCGCCGCGCCACCAGTCGGCAGAAGTGCGGTGATCTACTTCAGCCAAGGCGGGCATGGTCTGGTTTCCTTTGGTGGACTGGAGGAGAGGCATGGGCGAGGCTGAATCCAGGGTTCGAGGTCCACTCGGACAGGGGTCTTCGGCAGCAAAAAAGGAGTTGTACTGGTTCTTGTAACCGCTTACATTTTTAAAGATTCGAAAGATTCCGGCTTCGACTTGGGTGGAGCTTGAAATAGGCAGGAATCGTTTGGCAGATCAAATGTAAACGGTTACAAGAAGGTCGCAGGTATGGTCAATCCCCGTTACGGGTCTGTCAAGCGACGAATTTAATTCTTTGGGAACTTTTTGAAAGATCACACAGGATGGCGCCATTGCTTGTTCTTAAAGGGCCAGATTCCCCTTCGGAGACTCGTGTGGCCCCGCTAACCCCAGCGAATCAAGGGGAATGATTCCCAGGAGGAGGGGCCAAGGATGACGCAGGATTTCAACATTGGTAAACAACCGTGATATTTTTCATATTTTACTGTTTCGAGACAAGCATCCCGGCTTCGTAAGCGTTGACATCCTTGGCATGATTGCCAATGGTGGTGGGGTCAACCTCAACCTGGCGTTGGTGGTAAGGAGGAGCCTCGATGTCGGTTGGTCTTACTCCCCTGCAGTGGGCCACTTTGGACCTGATTGGAATGGGAATGACCGCACCCACCAGGACCAACTCACCGGGGCCGTGCTCGTTCCCCTCTCCCATGGCTGCGACTTGGACCTCTTCGGCCCGGCCTATGCCCCAGCATGTTCCACCAGAACCAGATGTAACCAGGAGTTCGAGAGGGTCGGAGCGCGGAGGACACAGAGCGCAACAGAGCGCATTGGTCACAGCTGTAGTCGGGGAGGCCGTTCATTGACGCACAGGAATCTGAACAGTATTTATGGGAAGTCGCTATTCTCCATCCGATTCCACATCTCTTCGGCCAATCCATGAAGATCACCATCGGCGAGATCGCCCGCCAGGCCGGTGTTTCCACTGGCACTGTGAGCCGCGTCATCAACGGCAAG
>PMJK01000117.1:0-10093 GCA_003158505.1 Holophagaceae bacterium
CCCGTAAGACCAGTCAGGCCTTGAGGCCCGGTCAAGCCCATGGGCCCCTGAAGCCCGGTGGCTCCCGTCAGCCCCTGCGGTCCGGTCACACCGATGGGACCCTGAGACCCGGTTAAACCGATGGGGCCCTGCGGTCCAGTGGCTCCCGTGACTCCCGTGACTCCCGTTGAACCCATGGGCCCCACCATGGACACCCCAAGCAGTCCCACCCAATTCGCGCCCACCTTGGGCCCATAGAGCAGCTCGTTGGTCGTGTCGAGGTAGAAGTCCCCGACCGTCCCAGCAGCACCGCTAAAGACGGGGCTTCCCGCGCCATTGAGGATGGTCTTGCCGTTCAGGCCGTTGGTTCCCTGAAGTCCCTGCAGTCCCGTCGCACCGGTATTGCCAGTAAGACCTGGCAAGCCTTGGAGCCCAGGCAAGCCTTGGGACCCGGTCAGACCCATGGGCCCCTGTGGCCCGGTGGCGCCGGTTGCTCCAATAGGGCCCTGGGGACCCGTTGGCCCCTGCAAGCCCGCCACAGAGGATGGAATCCACTTGCTTCCGTTGAACACCAGGGACTGGCCTGATGTGGGTAGCGAGGTGGTCAGGTCCAAGGGAATGCCCTGGAGATTCATCACGAGGGTTTGATTTTGGGTACCCCCGATGTCGCCTTGGAACGCGCCAATCAGTTCCCAGGCGCTGCGGGCCTGGAAGGCCGGAATGATGTCCACATCCGGCGTCATGGTCACTCCAGTGACCGTGATCCGCAGGCGCAGGTTGGCGCGGCTGAAGGCGACCGCAGTGATGGAGGGCATGCCCGTGGAACCAAGCACGACGCCATAGAGTCCGGCATCGACGTTGAGGGTCTGGTTGCCGGAATTCCAAAGCTCCAGGCCAGAGGGATCGAGGATCGAGAATGTGAAGACCCTCATGCCCGTGACTGGAACGGTTCCCTCGACCAGCCGCCCCTGGTAGGCCACCTGGGGCACTGGAGTAGGATCCACCACCTGCTGGGCACAGGAGGGCCTCGCGGCCACAGTCATGAGGCTGATGATCAGTGCCGAGGTCGGGAAGAGGATGGGGTTTCGCATGGGGAATCGCCTTGAAGTTAGCCAGTGGGGAAACAAGCAGTCAGGGAAGGGGCGGCATCAACGGGCGGGGGGAAGGTAAAAGCCATGGCGGACCTGGACCGTCCCTGTCACATCAGCCGCCATCCGGGCGGGCACAGGCTCTCCCGCAACCACGTCGTTCTTGATGGACCCATCGGCCGAGGCCTGGAGCTGGCCGAAGGCCTGCACCACACCCAGATTCAGCTGGCTCTGGGCCAACGCTGGTCCGGTGGTGAAGGTCCAGATGTAGTTGCTCGGCGCTGGCAGGGACGCCTGATTGCCGGACAAGGCATTGCCGGATGTGTCCGTGACGGTATCGACGATGGTGGCGGCAAAGGTCGTTCCGCCAGCAAGGCTGAAGGTCGGCGTGAACGTCGCAGTTCGCGAAGTGTAGGTCACGGTTCCCGCGATGGCCGCCGCGCCCGGCCCTGTCACTGTGAAGCTGACCGAGTTGATGGTCGCCGAGGCCATATCCTTGGTGAACGTGGCGGCGATGACCGTACCGGTCGATACGCCCGTGATGGCAGGAACAGCCGTTGCCGGCACGGTGACTGTCACTTGGGGACGGGTGATGACCAACGGAGTAACGTCCCCGTTCCAGCCCAGGATTGGATCCCGGCTTCCAGTGCATCCCACCCCAAAGGCGATCCCAAGAAGGACTATGACCCGCATTAACTGCATGGCCATGCCAGCCGGATGTCGAAAACCGACGCATAGAAAAAATTCCATGTGAGTACCTTTTCCCTACGGGTCCCGCTGCCGTTTATCGAGCGATCCGGAATACCTAAATCCAGGTCCCCAATCTGTGCGTCGAATACGCAAATACTCGGCCATTTTGCTTATGTCTTATTTCCTTGATTTGCCGACATTTCCGAAAATAGCCCTATAGCCCATTCAATCAAAATGAGGTATCAACTCATCCAATTTGAAGGAATCTTCCCCAAATTCCCCTGCGCGTCGCATCCCTTCAGGCCCTTTGGGGGGGCAGACCCGAGGCTACCTCACCGGAGTTCAGGCTTCATGCATCGGTAATGAAAGGACATGAAGGTCGCCCAACCATGGTCCGTTCATTAAATGAGGGACCCATACAATTCCGCCGTGCTCGGTCAGGCAGGATGGGCCATGTCCCACACCTATCTATGAACAGGGAAAGCGCGGGCCTGCAGGCTCCTGCTTTACGTTCAAATGAATTACCTTCTAAATCATTTTGATCGCCCAAATCAGTGAAAATTAGCTTCAAATATAATTAAATAATACAAACAAACATATTTATATAATGGTACATGAATTGCTCATAAATTTACTCTTGAAGGAGGCAAACCATGAAATCAAGAACTTCCATCGTTCGTCCCTTGGCCTATCTGGCCGTTGTCCCAGCAATCGCTGCTTTGGTGGGCATGCAGCTAGGGTGTGAAAAACTGATGTTCTGGCGCTCAAAACCTCAGGAGATGCATTCGGCCGCAGGTATTCCCGCAGGCGAAGGAACGGTCAGGGTGTCCACAGCAGACAATGGCAATACGAAGGTCGCTCTCCGAGTCAAGCACCTGGCTCCACCGTCGAAGATTGCTCCGGATAGCACGGTCTACATCGTCTGGATCCAACCCCAAGGTGGTGACAAGCAAAATGTCGGCGCGCTGGTTCTGAATAAGGATCTTGAAGGAAGTCTTGACACTCTGACGCCCCATCACCGATTCCTGATTTCAGTCACTCCGGAACCCAACAGCCAGGCTGCCCAACCCTCCCACGAGCCGGTCTTCAGCTACTCCGTGGAAAGCAATAAATGAGAAAGCGTGCCTGCGGTTCCCCCGCAAGCACGACAGTGAGAGTCCGAAAATCACATACTGCGCGACAGCAGTACCTCGGGGATTTCCGCGAGCAGCTTGCCTGTGGCCGCATCGCCCGATAGGCTCGCCAGCTTGGCCCCGGCGTTCCTGGAAGCGATCGACGCCAGGTCCCGGGTTTCCGCCAGCGCGTCGTGCTTGTCGATGAGGGTGCGGAGCTTGACCTCTTCGGCTTCGGGAATGGGAACTTCTTCGCCCCGATCCCAGATGGTGCGGATGAGCGACCGTACCTCGTCCGGGGCCCGCTCCAGCAGAGTGAGCATGGGCAGTGTGAGCTTGCCTTCCCGCAGATCGCTGAAGGCGGGCTTCCCCAGTTGCTCACTGGTGGCTGTGTAGTCCAGCAGGTCATCCACCAATTGGAAGGCCCGGCCGACCTCAAGGCCGTACTGCCTCATGGCGCCACATTCATCCTGACTCCGCCCGGTGAGGACGGCGCCGGTCTCGGTGCACCCGCTGAACAGGAGGGCCGTCTTCCGCTCCTGGATGTCGAAGTAGTCCTTGCGGCTGGTGTCGAGCTTGAAGAGCACATCGTTCTGGATGAGCTCGCCCTCGATCATGCGGGTGGTCACCTCCGCGAAGATCTCCATCATCCGCCAGCTGCGCCCGGCGATGGCCTCGTTCATGGCTACCAGGTAGAGCAGATCGCCAAATAGCACGGTCAGCGTGTTGCCCCAGAGGCGATTCAGAGTGGGCATGCCGCGCCGGAGCTGGGCGTGATCGATGACGTCGTCATGCACCAGGGTGGCGGTGTGGATCAGCTCGAACACGGCGCCGAACCGCACATCCTCATCGTTCGGGACGCCGCAGAAGCGGGAGGACAACATCACCAAGGCTGGTCGCAGGCGCTTGCCCTGCCCTCCCCGCACATGGTCCGCCAGTTTCTGGACCACCTCCACGTCGCTCTGCAGAATGCGCTGGAGTTCCGCCTCAACGCCAGCCAGTTTCGGGGCGATGGGGAGGAAGTAGCGGGAGAGATCCAGGCGGGACAAGTCGCTCAGCCCCGGTAGTTCGTGAACTGCAGATCCAACCCCTGGTCATCCTTCTTGAAGAGGGCGATGACCTCCTGCAGGTCGTCGCGACTCTTGCCGCTCACCCGGAGCTGGTCGCCCTGGATGCTGGCCTGGACCTTGATCTTGGCGTCTTTCACCGCCTTGATGAGACCCTTGGCCTTCTCCACGGGAATGCCCTGCTGGATGGTGACCTCCTGCCGCACGCTACCCTTGGACGCGGGTTCGATCTTCCCATAGACCATGCTCCGGATGCTGACCCCCCGCTTGTGCAGCTTGGACTGCAGCACTTCGATGACGGCCTTGAGCTTCGTCTCGTCGTCGGCGCTGAGCACCAGCACCTTGTCGTCCTTCAGCTCGATCTTGGCGGTTGAACCCTTGAAGTCGAAGCGCTGACCGATCTCCTTCATGGCCTGGGAAAGGGCATTCTTCACCTCATCCAGGTCCACCTTGCACACGACATCGAAGGAACATTCACTGGCCATGGGGCGCTCCTCATTGGGTCCAACCTTCAGACTACAGCCTGGACTCGCATGGGCTCAAGGCTTGGCTCCGCCCCCGAGGTTCCGGAAGAACGCCACTGTGCTGAGGCGAAAACCCACCAGCATCACGGCTTCGTCCTTCCCGAGGCGGCCCTTGTTGACCGAACCCTCCATGTAGAAATCCCCGCTGGCACCCTCAGATCCAAACTGAGTGAGCACGACCCGGCCTCGCAGGTAGAGCCGGTCCTGGGAGCGGAAGAGTGGATCCCGGAGGTAGGAGCACTCGGCGAAGGAGCCTTTCAGTGCGCCCTCTTCCTGCCTCGTGGTGAGGCCCAATTTGAACTGGTTGCGGAACTGGTCCCGGGAGGTGCTGGTCAGATCCGCCTGAATCACGGGCTGGCTGTACCCCACCGCACCCGCCGTGCCCAATACACCCCAGCTTACGCGCTCGGTGAGTGTCTTCATCCACCAGAGGCCCACCTCGCCGTGGAACTGGCCGCTGCTGGTGATCACGTTGAGCGTATCCGAGGTCTCCAGGCTGGAGGATTGAAATGCAAGGGTGCTGAACACCTCCCACCAGGTGTCCTGAGCCGGGTGGCGGAAGGTCTGGCGGATGTCCAGGGCCACGAAGGGCCGGGATCTGGAGAAGAAGGATCCGTTCGGGTCCTGTTCGCTGAAGAGGCTGGAGAACTGGAAGCCGCCGTAGAGATCCACCTTGAGTTCGTCCGCGTCGAGTTTCAGGGGATCCTCGGCCCAACGGGTCCGGGCAATGACCTTGTCCATCTCCCGGAAGGTCGCCAGCAGGTTGGCCTGGCTGTCCACCAGGGCCTGGCCCTGGGGGAGGGTCGGGGAATGCTCGCGCTCCAGCGTGTTCCTCAAGGACTGGGCCTCCCGCAAGCCACGCTCCACTTCGAGAATGCGATGCTGAAGTTCCCACTGCTTGGTACGTAAGGCCTTGAAGAAGGCCTTACGGTCTGCTGAAGCAAGGACACGGATGGCCTCGTTCAGCTCGGCTTCGAACCGGGAATTGGGGACTCCCGCGATCTGACAAGGTGGAACGGTCGGAGCAGGTGCCTGAGCCACCATGGCGGGGGTACCAAGCAGGAACGGAACCAGGAAGGAGCGAAGCACCTCAGGCCTCCAATCGACGAAGCAGCTCAGGCCAGCCTTCCCATAGGCTGAGGAGTTGGAAGGCAGAGAGTACCAGGGCGTGGTGGATTTCCCCGCTTCGCATGCAGGCCTGCCATTCGGGCCAGGAGAAAGCCCAGACCTGTAGTTCCTCCGCCGGATCCAGCTCCAGGGCCCCGTCGGGATCACAGTCCAGGGCCAGAAAGGTATGGCAGCGGTTGTTCTGGGTGGCGGGATTGGGGGTGCAGGAACCCAGGGCCACCCATTGCTTCGACACGAATCCCGTTTCCTCCCGCAGTTCGCGCCGGGCCGCCTCAGCTGGATGCTCTCCCGGATCGCATCCGCCCCCCGGGATCTCCAGGGTGGGGGCATCGATGCCGTGGCGGAACTGCTCCACCACTAGCAGTTCGCCAGTCCGCGTGAAGGCCACCACATTCACCCAGTCCGGTCCCTGCAAACGGTAGAACGCATGCTCCCTGCCGGTGTGGGGGCTGCGCCGCTGGGCCACGATCTGTTGGAACAGTCGCGAATCCTGTCGGATGCACTCGGATTCCTGCGCCCATGGGGTCGCGGGATCAAAGCCATCCGGGTGACGGTGCAGCAATTTCATCGATACCTCGGCACGGAGGGATCCAGCTGGCTATAGGCCTCAATGCCCCCGGATAGGTGGGCAAGGTCATTGAATCCGAGGCTCCGAAGGAACCGCAATGCCTGGAGGCTGCGCATTCCATGATGACAGTAGACCGCCACGGGGCGGGCTGGATCCAGTTCCTTTGCGCGCTCCGCCAATTCTCCCAGAGGGATCAGGAGTGCCCCGGGGATGCGGGCCAGGTCGTATTCCCAGGGTTCCCGGACATCGAGAATCTGCACGGCTGTGGGATCGAGGGATTGGAAGGCCTGGGCATCGAGGTGGGGTGAGTCAAACACGGGCACAGTCCTCCTTGGAACCATCCTACTTCAAGCTCAGCTCTGCCTCTGCTATGGTTCGTGCCATGCATCCTTCCCGGTTTGCCCCTGCCCTGGTCCTCCTGGTGATGTTGACCGCGTGCAGCTCTGAGGACCCGCGGCTTCCGGCCAATCTCTACGAAGAGGCCCGGAAGCTGAACCTCGAAGGTCGCAGCCTCGAGGCCCGGGCCATGATGAAACAACTGACAGAGCGCTACCCGGATTCGGAGGCGGCCCAACAAGCCAAGCGCGACCTCTACCTCATCGAGGCCTTCGTGAAGCGGGACGTGGAAGACCGTCAGAAGCTGGTGCGGTCAGCCATGAAGCGCATCACCGATGCCCTGATCCGATACAAAACCAAGAAGAGCGAATACCCCGTGTCCCTGAACGACCTGATGCCGGAGTACCTCGATCAGGTGCCCGAAACACCCTGGGGACACCCCTTCCTATACCGGCCCTATGTCTCTCGTCCCATCGAGGACTACCAAGTCAATCGCGGCCCGACGAAGCAGAAGCTCAACACGAAATTCGATGGCTACTACCTGGCCTGCCTGGGTACGGACCTCAGGCCCGGCGGCGAGGGGCTCGCGGCGGACATCCTCATCAAGGACGGAGCCCCCTGGAATGAACCCGCCTTCCCGCCCCTGCCGCAGCCGCAACCCATACGCTGAGGTTCCAATCAGCCACGAGACAAGCTGCGCACTTCGTGCGCAGCTAACAAAATGCGGCCGTTGGCCGCATTTTGCCGTTGTTGCTGCAATGCAACGAACTACCGTACTCCCCAGTCCAGAATCACCTTCCCGCTCTGCCCGCTCCGCATGGCATCGAAGCCCTTCTGAAAGTCGTCGATCCCGAAGCGGTGGGTGATCACGGGGGTGATGTCCAGGCCGCTCTGGATCATGGCGGCCATCTTGTACCAGGTCTCGAACATCTCGCGGCCGTAGATGCCCTTCAGGATCAGGCCCTTGAAGATCACCTGGCTCCACTCCACGGCACAATCGTCGGGCAGGATGCCCAGCAGGGCCAGGCGGCCGCCATGGTGCATAGCCTCCAGCATGGATTCGAAGGCGTTGCGGTTGCCGCTCATTTCCAGCCCCACGTCGAAGCCCTCGGTCATGTTCAGGTCCTTCATTACCTCAGGCAGACTCTTCTTCATGGGGTTCACAGCCATGGTGGCGCCCATCTTCCGGGCCAGGTCGAGCCGATACTCGTTCACGTCGGTGATGACCACGTGGCGGGCACCCACATGCTTGGCAATGGCCACGGCCATGATGCCGATGGGTCCAGCGCCCGTGATCAGGACGTCCTCACCCACCATGTCGAAACTGAGGGCCGTATGGGTGGCGTTGCCGTAGGGGTCGAAGATGGAGGCCGCTTCATCCGATACGTTGTCCGGCACCTTGAACACGTTGAAGGCCGGGAGGCTGAGATACTCCGCAAAGGAGCCCGGGCGGTTGACGCCCACGCCCACGGTGTTGCGGCAGAGGTGGCGCTTGCCCGCGCGGCAGTTCCGGCAGTGGCCGCAGGTGATGTGACCCTCGCCGCTGACGCGATGGCCCGGGTGGTAGCCCTCCACTTCATCGCCCACCTTTTCGATGATGCCGTAGTACTCGTGGCCCACCACCATGGGCACGGGGATGGTCTTCTGGGCCCACTCGTCCCAGTTGTAGATATGGACGTCCGTGCCGCAGATGGCGCTCTTGTGGATCCGGATCAGCACATCGTTCGGCCCGATCTCGGGCATGGGCACCTCACCCATCCAGATGCCTTCTTCGCGCTTCGTCTTCAGCAAGGCTTTCATGGGTGCCTCCAAGCCTTCCTATTTCACCACCCCCAGGAATAAAGGACCAAGCCAGCCGATAAGGGTTTGACGATTTGTGAACCAGGCCGATATGATTTGACCAGGTACGACATGACCCCTCACTCCCTCCGAACCAATCCCAATCCTAATCCGCTCCCCCGTGCGAATCGCGCGTGGGCCGGTGAGGGTCTCTCCTAGACATCTGATCCCCGGACCACCCCCGATTCGCGACAGCGGATCGGGGGTTCTTCTATTGGAGTACTCATGTGCGGCATCCTCAGCATCCTCAACATTGACCCGGCGCGGTCGAACGCGACTGAACTCCGCCGCCTGGCCCTGGCCATGGCCCGGAAGATCCGGCACCGGGGGCCGGACTGGAGCGGCATCTACAGCGATGACCACGCCATTCTGGTCCACGAGCGCCTCTCCATCGTGGACGTGGAGCANNGAGATCTACAACCACCAGGACCTGCGCCACGGCCTCCGGGAAACCCACGACTTCCAGACTTTCTCGGATTGTGAAGTGATCCTCTACCTCTACGACGAACTCTCGCCCCGGGACTTCCTCAACCGCATGAACGGCATCTTCGGCTTCGTGCTCTACGACCCGAAGCGCGAGACCTTCCTCATCGCCCGGGATCCCATCGGGGTCGTCCCCCTCTATGTCGGATGGGACCGCAGCGAAAACCTGTACGTGTCGTCAGAAATGAAGGCCCTGGTGGGCCATTGCGAGCGCATCCGCGAAGTCCCACCGGGCCATTTCTACCTGGGGCACGAACCGGACAAGGGGTTCCAGCGCTACTACGAGCCCGATTGGGCGGAACCTGGCCACGTACCCTCTGAACCTTACGATCCTGTGGCGCTGCGGACGGCGCTGGAGGCGGCCGTGCGCCGCCAGCTCATGTGCGACGTGCCCTATGGCGTGCTCATTTCAGGAGGCGTGGATTCCTCCATCATCTCCGCCATCGCGGCCAAGTACCGGGAAGGCCGCGTGGAGGAGGGTGGCACTGTACCGGCCTGGTGGCCTCGCATCCACTCTTTCGCCGTGGGCCTGGAGGGCGCTCCGGATCTGGCCCCGGCCCGGAAGGTGGCCGACTACATCGGCGCCATCCACCACGAGGTCCACTTCACGGTCCAGGAAGGCCTGGACGCCCTTTCCGACGTGATCTACCACATCGAGACCTTCGACATCACCACCATCCGGGCCTCGACGCCCATGTACCTCCTCATGCGGAAGATCCACGCCATGGGCATCAAGATGGTGCTGTCCGGCGAAGGAGCCGATGAGATCTTTGGCGGCTACCTCTATTTCCACAAGGCCCCGGATGGCCCCGAACTCCACTTCGAAACAGTGCGCAAGCTCCAGAAGCTGCACCTCTACGACTGCGCCCGCGCCAACAAGTCCAGCGCCGCCTGGGGCGTCGAGGCCCGCGTTCCTTTCCTGGACCGGGAGTTCCTCGATGTGGCCATGCGCATGGATCCCTCCGTGAAGCTGCCACGGAACGCGGCCCGACCCCGGCCCATCGAGAAGTACCCACTGCGCCATGCCTTCGAAGGTGCCATTCCTGAGGAGGTGCTTTGGCGGCAGAAGGAGCAGTTCTCNNGCCTGGATCAACGCCCTGAAGGCCACGGCCGAGCGGGAGATCAGCGACGGCATGATGGCGGGGGCGGCGGAACGCTTCCCGGTCAAGACGCCCGAGACCAAGGAGGCCTACTTCTACCGGCAGATCTTCGAGCATCATTTCCCCAGTGCCACCGCCGTGAACTGCGTCCCCTTCGAGCGCAGCGTGGCCTGCAGCAC
>PMJK01000117.1:10111-20179 GCA_003158505.1 Holophagaceae bacterium
GTTCCTGCGATATCATTCCCGGACCATGACGCAGCCCACGATCATCCCCCCCGAGGAGCGGCAATACCGCCGCATTCCCATCGGCTACCAAGTGAAAGTGGTCGCCGAGGATCGCATCATCGTCTACTCAAGGGCCATCAACCTGAGCCTGGGGGGAATCCTGGTCAATGGCCGGGATCAACTGCCCGTCGGCAGTCATTGCGGCGTGGCCATTCTGCTCGTGGATGGCGAGCCCGGACGGCGGGTCGTGGCCCGTGGAACCGTGGTGCGCACGGACCAGCAGGGCATGGCCATCGCGTTTTCCAAGGCCCTCGATCCGGGAAGCGAGGCGTCCCTGCGGTGGCTCATCCACTCGCTTTCGCCTGGGGCCGAGGAAGCCCTCCCGTCCCAACCCGGAAGGATGATGGGGACCCCGGCGAAATCCGGGGATCTCGTGTGGACGAACCGGAATCCGGAAGCCACACTGGCCAACCTGATGGACCGCATCAAGCCTGGATCGGCGCGAAACATCGGAGCCACGGAGACCTGGGAACCACCTGTCTTTGAACATTACGAGGACATCCGCCAATGGCTGAAGGAATCCGTCATGAGCGCGACGATGTACGAGCGCTACCCGGATGGCCTTTGGACCATCCAGTTGCTGCTAAAGGAACAGAATCCCGGGACCTATCGGTACATCGTGCTGTGAGGCAGACCCTCCCATGCCGCACTCCCCTCGATCCATTGCCCTGCCCTTCCTGGCCCTGGCCGGGGTGGCAGGCGTGGCGGCCCTGATCTCCAATGGCCTGGCCTCCCCATCGCGACACTTGGCATGGCGTGGTTCGGTGGCCGCGCAACCTTCCTTCACAGTCCAGGTTGAGCGGCCCGCGTCGCGGGAACCGATGCCCCAAGGGCACGCCATCGAAGCCTCAAGACCGCCCGCCTCGGACCACCCTGCCCCACCGATCATGCGGCTCGGCCACACCCCACCACCTGCGAAGCCTCAAGAGGTCGTGGCTGCCGGCCCCATCCGCGAGATCACTGGGCCGGAAGCCTGGATGGCTTTCCAGTCCGGGATGCCCTTTCTGGACGCCCGCCGCAGCACCGAGTTTACCGAGGGGCACATCGCCGGAGCCTGGTGTACTCCGGTATGGGAATCGGACCTGGATGAACGGCTCATCTCATTCAAGGCCGCTCGCCGACCGGGCCCTGAAGATCCCATCGTCATCTACTGCAGCGGCGGCGACTGCCGGGATTCCCACCTGCTCGCTGCGAAGCTGCTCAACGAGGGTTACGACCACCTACTCATCTACCGGGATGGCTTCCCCGATTGGCTGGCGCAGAAACATCCGGTCGAGAAGGGCCGCCCATGAGGCGCTTGCTTCTGCACCCGAAGCTCACTCTGGCCGCGCGGATGATTCTTGGCCTGGTCTTCCTCGCCGCCGCCCTGCCCAAGGTCGCGGATCCACCTGGCTTCGCCAAAGCCATCTGGGCCTACGCATTGTTTCCGTCCTGGGCCTTGAATCCATTGGCCCTCCTGCTTCCCTGGCTGGAGCTGTTCTGCGGCCTCGCCCTCTGCCTGGGACGCTGGATCCGCGCCGCCACGCTGTGGATCTCAGCCCTGTTGCTGTCCTTCAGCCTGGCGCTCGCCATCAACCTGGCCCGACACCATCCCGTTGACTGCGGGTGTTTCGGTTCGGCCGCACCCAGGAGCGAGCCGGAACGCCTGGTGGACATGCGCTGGGCGCTATTGCGGGATGTCGGCCTACTGCTCCTGGCGGCCCAGGTGTCATGGACATTCTTCGGGAAGCACGACCGCATAACAGGGTCGGATTCTGAGGGGACCAGTTACTGAATCGTCTATCGTCAGTCAGCTCCGACGGCCAGCAGCTCCGTTGCCCAATCCAGCCATAGACCCGGGGTCGAGTCGTTGCCCATGTTTCGGGACAGCTGTTCCTTGGTAGGCTCAGGAAGGAAGTGGATGGGGATGCCTGGCATGCCGTGGGTGATGGCGCACATGATGAATCGCGCCGCCTCGCCGAGGGTGACCACCTGAAGACGGTTCTTCGAGCGGTTCCAGCAGGCCTCCGTCAAAGTCTGAAGGCGGTTGAGGTTCCACGGGTGCACCACATGGTCGAAATCCAAGGGTCCCCTCGCAGGGCGAAGCCCCGCATAGGTCATGGCAAGGCTATGGGTGCGTGGAGGCGCCGCATCCCAGAAACCACCCCGGCCTAGCGCGAAATCCTCATCCTCCTTGTGGAGCAGGCCCGCACGACCAAGGGCCTGCCAGATCAGGTAGCCCTCGGTCGCATCGTCCTCCCAGAAAGGTGCGGGATGGCGAAGCGATGCCTCCGTGGCGAAGCCACCCACAAGGAGGACCAGGATCGGCCCCTTCTCCGGAAAGAGTGTGGGAAGGTTCAAGGGCCTAAAGTTCCTGCGTTCGCCCCCCGGGGGGGCACCGGATTGGGCCTTCCTCCGCTCGAAGGGAGGGGCATCGACATGGGTGACGCGAAGCCGTGATCCTTCCTCGGTGGTCTCCACTTGGAGACGGCCAAGCTCCAGCCTCCGGGCGATCTCCTCGAAGGAAAATTCGGCCGTGTCCAGAGACGACGGCTCGCGCGGGGAGGGTAAAGACACGTTATCTCCAGGTCATCTTTGAAAACCTTGCCTNNGTGAAGGCGGCGATGGCGTGGTCGAGGTCCTCGCGCGTGTGAGCGGCGCTCATCTGCGTGCGGATACGCGCCAGGCCCTTGGGCACCACGGGGAAAAAGAAGCCAATGACGTAGATACCTTCGTCCAGCAGACGCTTGGCGAATTCCTGCGCCAGCGGTGCCTCGTAGAGCATCACTGGCACGATGGGGTGCTCGCCTGGCAGCAATTTGAAGCCGGCCTTCTCCATGCCGGCCCGGAAGTACCGGGCATTTTCGTGGACGCGTTGGATGAGATCTCCGCTGTCCTTGAGGAGGTCCAGCACCTTGAGCGTGGCGGCCACGATGCTGGGGGCCACGGAATTCGAGAACAGGTAGGGACGGGCCTTCTGCCGCAGCCAGTCGATGGCCTCTCGCTTGCCCGCGATGTAGCCGCCGGAGGCGCCACCCAGGGCCTTGCCGAAGGTGCCGGTCATGAAGTCCACGCGGCCCATGACCCCGCAATGCTCATGTGTGCCTCGGCCATGTTCACCCATGAAACCCACCGCGTGACTGTCGTCCACCATCACCATGGCGCCGTGCTTCTCAGCCACGTCGCAGATTTCGGCGAGCTTGGCGATGTAGCCATCCATGCTGAAGACACCGTCCGTCACCACCAGTTTGAAGCGCGCGCCATCGGCCTCGGCGGCCTTGAGCTGGACCTCCAGATCGGCCATGTCGGAGTTGGCGTAGCGGAACCGCTTGGCCTTGCAGAGGCGGATGCCGTCGATGATCGAGGCATGATTCAACGCATCGCTGATAATGGCGTCCTCCTCGCCCAGGAGTCCCTCGAAGATGGCGCCGTTGGCATCGAAGCAGGAGGAGTACAACTGGGTGTCCTCGAAGCCGAGGAAAGCGGCCAGTTTCTGTTCCAGCTCCCGGTGGATGTCCTGGGTGCCGCAGATGAAGCGCACGGACGCCATGCCGAAGCCATGGGTATCCATCATGGTCTTCGCAGCCTGGATGATGGCTGGATGATTGGCCAGACCCAGGTAGTTGTTGGCGCAGAGGCAGATCACATCCCTGCCGTTGGCTTTCATCTGGGGCTGCTGGGGCGAGGTGATGACCCGCTCGGTTTTGAAGAGGCCAGCTTCTTTGAGCAGTTCGATTTCATGGTTGAGGTGGGCCAGGTAGCCGGGATTCACGGGGATCTCCTATTCAAGGAAGCTTGATAGGATACTGCGAGGTTGTGTGGCGGACCGCCCTTGTGCCACCAACCTTTGCGGACTGAAAAGGAAACGATCATGCGCACCGCCCTGCTCCTGCCCGCCCTCCTGCTCGCCCTGGCCTGCAGTTCCAAGCTGGATCGGAGGAAGGCCGAGGATCTGATCCGCGCGAACTACCCCGTGGTGGTTCCCGTCACGGTCCCCGAGAAGGCCTCGGCCGAGAAGGGCAGCCCCGCCTACCTGCGTCTGACCACACTCAAGGAGAACCTCGACAAGAGCGGCTGGTTCGAAAGCTCCGTGAGACCCGAGGGTGGCCAGGAGACTTTCACCTTCCGTCTGAAACCCGATGCCCCCAAGACCATCAAGGCCGGGCCCCAGGGCTTCTCTATTCCGGCGGCCGAGGCGGTCTTCGTCCGGGCCGTCAAGATGGAGCCCACCCACGAAGGCGCCCGGGTGCTCTACGAGGTGCGCCTGGAGAAGCCCACCGCCCAGTTCCCCCTCTTGCTGGCCCATTATCCGAATGCAAAGCCGGGCCAAATTCACCAGCGCCACGCCACCTTCGAGCGCCGCAAGGGAGCCTGGGAGTTGACCGCCTCCGACGAGGTCTTCCACAAGGCGGATTAGGGAAACATCGGCACGCTTAATCCGCGTTACAGCCTCGTCGCTAGAGACTTCCCCTGCCCTCCAGTAACCTGTGGGCATCGAGGTTCCCTTGGAGCACAGTCCCACCTTTCGCCTGCGCCGGTTCCTGAACTGGTTCCCCCTGGGGCTGACCTATGCGGCCATGTACATGGGCCGCTACAACTTCAATATCGTGAAGAACGACATCGGCGCGTGGTACCACCTGGACAAGGCGCAGATGGGTCTCATCGCCTCTGCAGGCTTCTGGACCTACGGGCTGGCCGTGGCCTTGAACGGCCCTCTGGCCGATCGTTTCGGCGGGCGCAGGGCCATCCTCATGGGTTCCCTTGGCGCGGCCCTGCTGAATCTGCTCATCGGGTTCATGTTCCTGAACGGCCATGTCACCCGGATCCTGGTGAGCATGAGCCTGCTCTGGAGCCTGAACATGTATTTCCAGAGCTTCGGAGCCCTGTCCGTGGTGAAGGTGAACAGTACCTGGTTCCACGTGAGGGAACGCGGGATCTTCGGCGGCATCTTCGGCATCATGATCAGTTCCGGCTACTTCCTGGCCACCACCGTGGGGGCCTGGCTGCTGGCCAGCTTCCGCAGTTGGACGGTCATCTGGTTCGTGCCGGCTGCCGCCATGGCCTTCATGTTTGTCGTGGACTGGTTCCTGGTGCGCAACCGCCCCAGCCATGCGGGCTACAAAGACTTCGACACCGGGGATGGCTCCAACGCCGCCTCCTCCGAGGACGCGCCCCTGCCCCTTCGCGACCTCGTGCGGAAGGTCTTCCGGAATCCGATCATCGTGTCCCTGATCTTCGCCGAGTTCTGCACGGGCTTCGTCCGTCAGGGCGTGATGCTCTACTTCACCGAGTACCTTCAGGAGATCTACCACCTGGGCAAGAAGGAGCATCTGTACTGGTGGACGGGCATCGCCTTCATGGGTGGCGGCATCCTGGGCGGCCTGCTCTGCGGCTGGATGAGCGACAAGCTCTTCCAGTCCCGACGCCCCCCTGTGGCCTTCCTCTTCTACCTCGTTCAAGTGGTGATGTTGGGCCTGCTGGGCCTGACCCTGGGCCAGGGCAGCACCGGTGGCCAGATCTGGGCTGTGCTCCTGCTGGGCCTCACGGCCATGTTCATCTTCGGCGTCCACGGCATGCTCAGCGGCACCGCCAGCATGGACTTCGGCGGCCGCAAGGCCGCGGCCTCCGTGGCGGGCGCCCTGGACGGCATCCAGTACATCGGCTCCGGCCTCACGGGCTTCGGCCTGGGCTGGATCCTCAAGACCTATGGCTGGGACGGCATTGCGACCCATGGCCACCAGTCCGCCCACGCCTGGGTCTGGGTGGGCTGCATCATCCCCTTCAGCCTCGTCGGCGCCATCATCATGACCCGCATCTGGAACGCCAAGGCGGGCGCCGAGGCGCACTGAAGGGGGTTGTGGGTTACCGGCCGGCCGTCGTCAGCTGATCAAATGCGACCTTCAGTCCTCGGTGAATGGCCTTCACATCCTTGACCTTCCACAACCTCTGATCCTCGCGGACGAAAGTGGTGAGGTCGCTCCGATTGTCGAAGCGCGCCACGGGGAGGTGGAAGACCTTTGTCGTGTAGTGATTGCCGTCCGGAAGCGTACGCTCCACGCGGATGGTGCCGGGGCGGTCGCTTTGCGCCATGAGCCAGGCCATGTCGTCGCAGCCGTACTGGCCGAGCATGACTTCCCTTGGCACGCTGTGGTGGAGAATGCTGCCCTGGCCATCCGGGCGGCCTCGCTCGATGTTCTTGCGGCGGCTTTCGGAAGGATCCACCCAGACGTAGAGCACAGAGGCCTTTTCCAGGATGGCGGGCGACAGCGTCTGGAAGGCCGTGTCGTAGCCGTAGGGCGGGCATAGGGGGAAAATCGAGCCGTTGGCGCCGCCCCGGGCGGCCTCGATGACGAGTGTGCGGCCCGTTTTGTCCTGGGCGTTCTGGCGGTTGAGGAAGTCCAATTCCACGCGGCACTCGGCCTCCAGGGCCTCGGCCATGCGCACACGGATGCGGTGCGGAATCTCGCCCAGGGGCTGGGAGAGGCCGACCTTGGCGTGGGCGGCGTCCAAACGGTCGAAGAGGTGCTGGGCGGCGCTGGCCGCCAGGGTCTTGTTACCGGTCATGAGGTTGGCATGGTCCTCGTTCAGCAGCTCGATGAGAACGGCCCAGGTCCAGGGGTCCCGGAAGGGGCGGTTGGGTCCCTGGTAGTAGGCGTAGTCCAGCCCGTTCGCCTTCAACTCGTCGTCGATGCGGTGCATGAGGTGGACGTAGGGGTAGTCGTCCAGCTGCAGGGTGGGTCCCATGTGGAAGTCATTCCGGCACTGTTCCGGCGTCAGGCTGGCCAGATACCGGCGCACCTCCGACTTGCCCGAGGCCGGCAGGCTGAAGAGGAGAATCGTATCGAGGAGCTGGCTCATGGGATCCACCGTGCGAATCCACAAGCATGGCACGCCCTGGCGTTACGGTAATCACGGAACCAAAGACACTCGGAGAGGATGAGGAGAAAGCGAAGGCTGCGGAGGTATGCTCTTGGAAGGCATATGTCTCCGCAATCTCCGCCACCTCTGCACCCTCAGCGAGTGTGGTTTCTTTTTTCAGGACACTTCCAACGATGCGTGACCGCGAAATCGTCGAGCGCGTCCGGGACGCGACGGACCTGCTGGCCCTGGTGGGCTCGGCAGTCAAGCTGCGCAAGCAGGGTTCGGCCCATGTGGGCCTCTGTCCCTTTCACGCCGAGCGCAGCCCCAGCTTCCAGGTGGTGGCCAACCGGGGTTTCTACCACTGCTTCGGCTGTGGCAAGCACGGTGACGCCTTCGCCTGGCTCATGGAGCGGGAAGGCATGACCTTTCCGGAGGCGCTGGAGCAGCTGGCCCGGGCCGCGGGCATCGACCTGCCTCAGCGCCGGGAACGGCCCTCCGCCGAGGTGGATCTGGAGACTCGCATGCGCTCCGCCCTGGACGCAGCCCAGGCCTTCTTCGAGGCGCAGCTGGCCCGGCACGAAGGCGCCCGTGCCTACCTCCGTGATCGCGGCTACGAAGGGTCCTTCGTGGCGGAAGCCGGCTTTGGCATGGCACCGGATGCCTGGGACGCCCTGGTGAACCACCTGCGGGCTCTGAACTTCTCCGGCGAGCTGCTGGAGCAGACGGGCCTGGCCAGCCGCAGCGAACGAGGCACCCAGATCGACTTCCTGCGCAACCGGCTCACCATCCCCATCCACGACGCCCGGGGCCGGGTGGTGGCCTTCGGCGGCCGCATCATGGGCGAAGGCCAACCGAAGTATCTCAACACCCGCGACACGCCCCTCTTCCACAAAGGGGGCACCCTCTTCGGCTTCCACCGCGCCAAGGGCGCCATGAAGGACGGGGCCCTGGTGGTGGAGGGCTATTTCGACGTGCTGCAGCTCCACCAGCACGGCATCCACCAGGCGGTGGCACCCCTGGGCACCGCCCTTACCGACGAGCACCTGAAGGCCCTGGGCCGCTTCACCCGCCGGGTCATCCTCTGCTTCGACGGCGATGCCGCCGGTCGCCGGGCCATGGAGAAGAGCCTGCGGATGGCCCTGCCCCTGGGTTTCGAGGTGCGTCTCCTGGAGCTTCCGCAGGGGGAGGATCCCGACACCTGGTGCCTCAAGCTGGGTGGCGAGGCCTTCCACGATTTGCTGCGCGCCGCGCCGGACTGGACGGCCTTCATGGTGGACCGCGCTATGGAAGGCAAGGATCTCCGCCGGATCACGGACCGCATGGGGGCCTTCAAGGACCTGCTGGACTTCCTGCCCTACCTGCCCCGCACCACGGAAAGCCGCGACCTCTTCGCCAGCCTGGCCCACCAGCTCCAGGTACCCCTCCAGGAGCTGGACCGGGCCGTGAGAGGCCGGCAGGCACCCACTCAACGACCGGAGGAACCATCCCCCGCAGCTCCGATCCTGCCGGACCTCGATGATCTCATCCGGAGCCTCCTCCTGCTGAGCGCCACAGGCCAGTGGCGGCGCATTCAGGAGGTTCCACCCGCCTGGTGGGAGAGCCTGGATGGCGCCCCCCTGCTCCAGGCCTTGCTGGATGCCGAGGGAGAGATCACCCAGCTTCCCGAGGTTGCCGTGGCGGCGCTCCGTCATGTAGAGGCCCAGGCCAGCCGCCAGGACGAGGCCGGCCGGGACGCCGAGGCCCTGTTCGCAAAACTGGAAGGACGCTATGTGGACCGCGAGATCCAGGCCAACAATCGCCTGCTCCAGGATCCTGCCACCGTGGTGGACCCGGTCTTGATGACTCGGGTCATGGCGAGGCAGAATGACCTACTAGCCCGCCAGAAAGAGCTCTCCCGCCGCCGCCGGGGCCCACGCTGACTGGCTTCTGGACCTCAGCCCTTGCCTAAATCCGTAGATTCCCTATACTGAAAAGTTCCGGACTCGGCCGGTACATTGGCCGAGTTCTGCACATCCTTCGGCCACCGGGTCCCCCGGTCCGACGTTCGCAGCGCTCTTTGAGGTACGAATGGTTCCGACGCCGCACCGCGACAGCTACTACACCCTGACCAAAGCCCTGATCTCCATCGGAAGGAAAAACGGATTCCTGCTGGTAGACCAGCTCAATGACTTCCTCCCCATGACCGCCTCCAGTCCCCTGGACCTTGAGATGGTGATGGGTCTGTTCACGCGTCTCGGCGTGGGCATCGGCGCCACGGAGGAAGAGGCCCAGGCCGCCCGCGAAGCCATCGAGCCCGAATTCGTCCTGGTGGACGGCGGCGGTAAGGGTGACAAGGATCTCGAGGTCGAGATAGACAGCCCCGACAGTGACAAATTCAATGATCCGGTCCGCATGTACCTCAAGGAGATGGGCACGGTGCCCCTTCTCAAACGCGAAGACGAAGTCGAGATCGCCAAGCGCATCGAGATCGGCGTCCGCAGCGTCATGCGGGCCCTCTCCCGGTCGCGCCTGGCCGCCAGCCTGCTCATCGACATCGGTCGCATGCTGAAGGAGAACCCCGGCAAGATCCGCGAAGTGGTGGGCCTCTCTGATGAGGTGGATGACGATGAGGATGCCGAGAGCACCTCCGCCACTCAGCATGTGCATCACCAGTTCGAAAAGCTGTTGGTCTTCGATCAGGCCCTGCAGGACCTCCTGGCCCTCAAGGTCCAGGTTGACGCCGGCACCAAGACCCTACCCAAGCGCCGCAAGCTCGACCGGGAGATCCTCCATGCCCGAGCCCGGCTTTCGCGCCAGATCCGGAAGCTGGGCCTCAACAGCCTGGCCGTCACCCGGCTCATCGATCGCATCACTCATCAGCACAGTCAGGTGATGGCCGGCGAGCGCAAGTGCCGTGAATTGCGGGACCGCCTCAAGAACCCGGCCTTCGCCAAGTTGAAGGACAAATACAAGGACGAGCTGGCCCACATCGAGAAGACGCTGGCCGAATTCTTCATCAAGTACGAAACCGTCAGCGAGCAGTTCCACAAGGATTTCAATGGCCTCAAGGGTGCAGAAAGCATCAGCCGCGCCGCCAAGGCCGAGCTGATCGAGGCCAATCTCCGCCTCGTGGTCTCCATCGCCAAACGCTATACCAACCGCGGCCTGCAATTCCTGGACCTGATCCAG
>PMJK01000071.1 GCA_003158505.1 Holophagaceae bacterium
CGCACGCCCTGCTTGAGGATGGCGTTGCGGAAGAGGGTCTCCTTCAGCTCGTCGAAGCAGGCGACCACGTCCTTCTTCAGCTCGGGCTTGTCGCTGGCGAACTGGGCGACGGCTTCCTTCTTCATCAGGTCGATGGTCTTGTAGCTTTCGATCTTCACCTTCATGGTGAGGGCGGCGAAGAGCTGCTCGGCGTAGGCGGCGGCGACCTCCTTGTAGAGGGCCTCATTGCGCACGGCCTTGATGGCGGTGACTTTGGGCTTGCCGACCTTGGCCTGCAGGTCCTTCTGCAGCTTGACGAGGATCTGGATCTGCTCGTGGCCGAAGGCCAGGGCCTTGACCATGTCGGCTTCCAGCACTTCCTTGGCGCCGCACTCGACCATCACCAGGGCGTCAGAGGTGCCGGCCACCAGCAGGTCGATGTCGCTGTCGGCGCGCTGCTCGACGGTGGGGTTCACCACCAGCTGGCCGTTGACGCGGCCCACGCGGACACCGCCCACGGGGTTCACGAAGGGGATCTCGCTGATGATGAGAGCCGCGGAGGCACCCACCATGGCGAGGGTCTCAGGGCTGTGCTGGCCGTCATAGCTGAGCACCTGGGCGGTGACCATGGTGTCGCCGTTGTAACCCTCTTCGAAGAGGGGCCGCAGGGGACGGTCGATGAGACGGCTGGTGAGNNGCGGCCAGCACGGGCTCGCGGTAGTCCACGGTCAGGGGAAAGAAGTCGATGCCTTCCCGGGGGATGCCGTAGCACACAGCCACGAGGACCATGGTGTCGCCTTGGCGGACGACGACAGCACCGTGGGCCTGCTTGGCGATGCGGCCAGTCTCGAGGCTGATGGGCGTGCCGCCCAGGTCCACCGAGACGGTGGTGGGGTGGAATTTCAATGCGTTCATGAACTCTCCGGGGCCCTCGGGCCCTCGTGGCTCCCCCAGATCCCGGGCACTGGCCCGGATCTCCAGCGATCGCTCCATGAAACCCTTCCGCCGGATCCTGAACCAGGAGGGGGAGGTGGGCTTCCTGCAGAGGTCGCCGCCGAAGGAGAGCAGGTAATATCGGCAGGATTCAGAATAACACGATGGAGAAGACTTCAGGCTTGCTGGGCAGGTGACACAAAGACCGGGTGGGCGCCAGAGACACGACGATCCTTGAGTTCTCCTGCATGACGTCCAAGGCCCGTTGGCGAAGGAGCATAGGAGGGCACCAATCGCCGAAGCCAAAGAAGGATCTGGGTCTGGCGGACACCTTCCTTCTCCAGAGCAGCCATGCGCAGGGCGGCAACTCCCTCTTCAATCAGATCCTCGTCCATGTCTTCGGGATCGGCATTGAAAACCTTGGGATGCACTTCGGAGGACTGGTCTTCATTCAGCGAGAAAAGCTCCTCGAAGAGTTTCTCCCCCGGGCGAATGCCGGTGAACTCAAGGTCGATGTCCCGCCCGGGCACCAAGCCACTGAGGCGGGCCATATCGGTGGCGAGATCCACTATTCGAACCGGAGAGCCCATGTCTAGAACATACACCTTGGCTGTATCACCGAGGATGCCTGCTTGGAGCACGAGCTGGCTGGCTTCGGGAATGGTCATGAAATACCGGGTCATGTCCGGGTGGGTGATGGTGAGCGGACCTCCCGAGCGGATCTGCTCCTGGAAGATTGGGATGACGCTGCCCCGGCTTCCGAGGACATTGCCGAACCGGACACTGACGTACCGGCTGCCTTCAGGGGCCCGCCGGGCTGCTTGCAACACCAGGTATTCGGCAATTCGCTTCGTGGCCCCAAGCACATTGGTAGGATTGACGGACTTGTCCGTGGAAATGTTCACAAAGGAATGGGTATCCACCGATTGGGCTGCATTGAGGACGTTCAGGGTACCCATAATGTTGTTTTCCACTGCTTCCTCAGGATGGGCCTCCAGGTAGGGCACATGCTTATGGGCGGCGGCATGAAGGACCACCTGGGGGCGCCACCGGTCGAACACCTGCTGGAGCCGGGAGGTATTGCGGATATCACAGAGTTCCAGGGAGAGCCCTTGATTGGGGAATTCGGATCGCAGACTGCGTTCGGCGGTCCAGAGGCTGTTTTCTCCGCGCCCCAGCAACACGATCCTTGCAGGGCGAAAGGCTGCCACTTGCCGGGCCAGTTCGCCACCGATGGAGCCGCCACCGCCTGTGATCAAGACGACGGAATCCTGAAGGACCAGGCTGAGGGAAGTCTGGTCCAGATGCACAGGTTCGCGGCGTAGCAGGTCTTCAATGGAAATATCCTTCAATTCGGGTTTCCACCCATGGCTGCCGAGCAGGTTGAATAAGCCAGGCACGGTCTTGACCTCGGCTTCAGCCGAGCGGGCTGCATCTGCCAGCTGGCGGATCACGGACCCTGGGGCGCTGGGAATGGCCAGGACCACCTGGGAGATCGCATGATCCCGAATCAGTTGGCGAAGCATCCGGGATGGACCCAGCACCCGGGTGCCCTGGATGCGAATGCCCTGCTTATCCAGCGCGTCATCGATGAAACCGACAATATGAATGCCAAGTTCTGGATGCCGCCTGAGTTCCTGGGCAATCATCAGACCCGCCCGACCGGCCCCTACAATGAGGGTCCGGTGAAAGACGGTACCCTCGGGAAGATCGTTCAATCCGAGATCCGTTAAACCCAGGATTCGCTCATGGCGGGCCCGGAGGCCACCCCGAAGCGTCAGCCACAGGCCCCCCGTAGTGAGGGCTGAGGCGACGGCGATTCTCACGTCGAAAATGAGATGGATCTCACTGGCAATGAGGTGGAGAAACACGCTGAGAAGCAGCAGGATGGCTGTCGCCATGACGATGCGAAGCGCGTCCCTGAATCCGATGAGGCGGTAGTGCTGGAGGGTGAGCTGGAAAGCCAGATTGACTCCCAGGGCCAGAAAGGTCCATTTCAGGGCGCCAGAAAGAGTGACATGGGTGCCACCCATCAAGACGAGTTCACAGACGGCCCATGCCGCGGCCGCCAAGCACCCATCCAGAAGGAGTTTCACGCCTTGCCGAAGCCAGGGCTGATCGAGGGTCGTCGGCGGCGGAAGGGCAGGGCGATAGGATGAAGGGGGGGGCATGGAGCGGAGCTCTCGAAGGAATAAAGACGCTTGGAAAGACCTTAATCAAGAGGGGATCATTTTGGGAAGCTGATAGGGCCGTTCCTCATCATGATACTCTGATCCTTTGTCTATACTGTTTTATCCATGAATTCATTGGAGATGTCATGCGATTTTACCCCACAGGTGCAGCGATCTTTATATCTGCGGCCCTGTTCGCCCAACTGCCCCAGGGCCTGGATCTACAGGCCTTGAAGCAGGCGGCGGGGGCTCAAAGTGTGGCTGGTGGGGCGGAGGCGGTGCCGGGTCGCACCACCGCGACGCAGCCTGCGGCGGCGACCGAGGATGGGGCCCGTCAGCGCAGCGAGGATGAGAAGCTGGACGAGGAAATCCGGGCGCTGAAGCGCCGGGAGAAGGGTCCCAGCCGCTTCGGCGCGGATCTGTTTCTGGTGCGGCAGCGGGGCTCGGCAGCCACGGAAGGGGGAATCGCCGAGGACTATGTGCTGGGCACGGGTGACCGGCTGAACCTCAACGTGTTCGGCAGCGCCACCTTCGATCTGCCCGTGCAGGTGGATGGCCGCGGCGAGATCGTGATTCCCAAGGTGGGCACGGCCAAGGTGGGCGGCATGACGCTAGAGAAGGCCAAGGCGGCGGTGCAGGGCCTGGTGAGCCGGAACTTCTCCCGCTCCTCGGTGGATCTGCAGGTGATCAAGCTCCGCGAGGTGCGGGTCTTTGTCGTGGGCGAGGTCTACAAGCCCGGCAGTTATCTGGTGTCGAGCCTCAGTTCCCTGGTGAACGTGCTGAGCCTGGCGGGCGGCCCCACCGCCGTAGGCAGCTACCGCGATATCCGCGTCATGCGCGGCGGCCAGAAGGTGGCCGGCTTGGATCTCTATCCGCTACGGGCCGAGGGTCTGGGCAATCCCAACGTGGCCCTTCAGAATGGGGACACGGTCTTCGTGCCCTTGGCCCAGAACCAGGTGCTGCTGGAAGGGGCCTTCCAACGGGTGGTGAGCCAACCCCCTCCTCCACCTAAGCCTGGAGAGGCCGCAGAACCTGAGGATCTGAACCCGGATCCCCTGAAGGATCAGCAGGAGCGGGTCCAGCGGGAGATCAAGGCCATCGAGGCGCAGCTAGCCACCCGACTGAGTTCAACTGCAGGGGGAGCGCAATCACTACCCTCGGGCCGTGATCAGACGAATACTGGTCGGGATCAGACGACCATCGCAAATGATCAGACAGCCAAGACAAGTGATCAGTCGGTCAAGGCAGTGGTTCAGGAATCTGCCATTACACCCCTGACCCTCACGGAACGCACAACCCTCGAGGATCGGCTCGCATTCCTCAAGCGCCAGATGATGGCTTTCAAAGAGGCTCCAACCGGCGATCACCGGGTGCGGATCGATCCCGAAACGAAACAGCCGGTGATCCTCTCCAAAGAGGAGGCCCAGAATCCTGAGTGGTTGCGGCGATGGGTTCTGACAGGTATAGCACCCAGCATGCAGTTCGAGCTCCGCGCAGGTGAGACCGTGGCAGATGCCCTGCGGTTTGCGGGTGGGTTCGCACCTGAGGCGGGCTCGGGTTCGCTGTCCCTGCGCCGCCGCGAGGCTTCGGGAGTCCTGGTAGGGCAGGATGTGTCTGTGGCCACGGCCGACCGGACGCCGCTTCAGCGGGGCGACACCCTGTCCAGTCTTCCCCAGCGGGAGCGCACCGGGCCGGTGGTTCAGATTTCCGGTTGGGCCCGGATTCCAGGGTTCTTTGCGCGAACCGAGGGGTTGCGGATCGGCGATCTCCTGAAACGGGATGCCCAGGTGCTTCCGGATACCTATCGCGCCCGCGGCGAGGTGGTGCGGACGGCCCTGGATGGTACGACTCGCTTCCTGGCCTTCGATCTGGACCGAGCCCTGGCCGGGGATGCAGCCCATAACCTGCTGCTGGAGGACCGGGATCGCATCGAGCTCTTCCGCATGGAGGATCTGCGTCTGCCGGAGTTCGTGACGGTGCTGGGCCCAGTGGCTCGTCCGGGTACCTATGCCTTTCATGATGGTATGCGAGCCTCGGATTTGCTCTTCCGTGCCGGGGTTCCGGAGAAATCCGCGAATCGCTTGGTGGCCGAACTGGCGCGAAGCCGTCAGGGGAAACCTAGCGAGATCTTTCGTCTCGATCTGTCGAGGCTCTTGTCCACGCAGGGTGGGAGCCCCGTGACCCTCCTGGATGACTCGCTGAATCCCCTCATCCTCGCTGACGATCAACTCAGTCTTTTTGAGAAGCCCGACTTCAAAGTGCACAGAACAGTCAGAATCACGGGCTACGTGACCCGGCCTGGTTCCTACACTCTGGCTTCGGATCAACCTCGATTGTCCGAAGTGATCCGGCGGGCGGGAGGCATCACGGCCGATGCCATGCCCCATGCAGGCATCTTCCTCCGGCACATGAGTGGTGTCCAGGATGCTGCCCTCGCACGCGCTGCCGAGGAATCCGGGTTGGTCGGGAAGGACCCCACGGCCAAGGGCATCAACGAGATCCTCGAACGGCTGAGTGAAACCAAACGCCAGCCAACAACAGGTCTGCTGCAGAAGAACCCCCTGCTTCACGGACTGCTGGCCGGTAGCCTGAACCGCATGGTGGTGGATTTCAATGGGGCTCTGAAGGGTGACGCCCTGGCGGATGTCGAGCTGCAGGATGGGGATGAGATCATCATCCCCAGGTTCACCGAGGCGGCCTATGTGGTGGGAGAGACCGCCAGTCCCTTCGCGACCTACAAGGTCCGGAGCGGCATGCGGGTGTCTGACCTAATCAAACTGGCGGGGGGCACCACCCACAATGCGGATACTTGGAACATCCGTCTGCTGAAAGCCGATGGTCGCATCATGGACAGCTGGGTGGAGCGCAAGGTTGTGGAACCCGGCGACACCGTGCTGGTGCCTCAGCGCTTCAAGCGCGACACCAGCTGGCAGGAGAACATGGTGGCCTTGATGCCCGTGGCCCTGGTCCTTAGCTCCTTGGCCGCTTCGGGTCACCTATAGCCGGTGGCTCCCTTCGATGGGTTAAACTGAGGGGCCCCGTCCATGCGGGGCCTTTTGTTCGTGAGTGCCATGATCCTGCGCAAAGAGTACTGGTTCGAAGCGGCCCATTTCATCTACAACCACGCGGGC
>PMJK01000126.1:0-1996 GCA_003158505.1 Holophagaceae bacterium
CCTGAAACTCATATGGAACTTCAGTCAGGTCCACCAACAAGCCCTTAGAGAAATCTAGGGGCTGTTTATTTTTATCGGCATTGTCACAAAATATTTCGGCACGATTTTGGCAAAATTCATCAAAACATCTGGATCAATCCCACCAGCCTCCTACATTCAAAATATGAACCCATTAGAGATAATTCCTTTGTTTGACTCTGCACACTCCGTAAACGATGCAGAGGTCTATTCTAGAAATCAACTTATTCATATTCATCAATTTATAACATTTACATGTGAGGGCCGACATAACGAATCATTTTGGACCTCGCCACCGATGACGGTCGACCAGCCGAGAATCAGGACGTGACCGTTCATCTCAGGAATTTCGACTGAAAGACATTGCCAAGTGAGCGGGTGATCTAACTGACTGTGCTGATGGATCTGGCGGTCCTGTGGCACGACCTCCACGCCGGGTCCCGACGCCACAGAGGGATTTTTCTAGGAGCTGGGCCAACCTGGTCGTGATGCTCAGCCCGCCGGGTGCCGGGCTCGAAAAGCTGCACCGCAGCGCCCCTCTCCACCCGTCTGGGCTTCGCTCCGGCGGTTCTGTAGCATGACCTCCGCGCCGGATCCTGACTCCGCAGAGGACATTCGGTCCTCTACTCCGTCATCCGGCGGTCGGTCAGATCGAGTAGCCCTGGCTGTCGACCTCCAGGGCCTGCTGTCGGGCGGCGAGGTCGGCAAGGGTGGTGCTGCGAAGTACGTCGCGGGCAGCCTCGGTACTGCGGGTCCACAATTCGCGGATGGCGCGGGCGCCAGGAGTGGCACCGGACTTCACTTCGACGGCGCCCATGCGTCCTTCGAGGGCCTCCAGCACCTGCAAGGCCGTGATGTGGCTGGGGTGCTTCGCCAACTCGCAACCGCCGCTGGGACCGCGCTGGACCTTCACAAGACCTGCGGTCTTGAGATTTCCCAGGGGTGCTCGATCTGCATATCAGGGTCGGGGCTCACCCATTCTCGATGTGTAGCAATAGAGGCGAAGGTTGGGGCCTGCTTTTTCTCAAAGAGCCCTCCTTCCCACTGGTTTCCGCCTCCAGGCGGTCTAGGAAATTCGGGGCGCGGCCCACGACTTCCTCGCCTCTTCCCGTTCTGTTCAAGTTGATGGTGAGGCTACTTCATCTTGATCGAAATTATCGTTAAGTGATTACTTGTAATGATCTAACATATTTGAATTATTACTATTACAACATGGGCACGAAATATGCTCCATCTAGCCCCTGTACAGGGAGCCCTCCTGCCGAGGAATTTTTCAATGTAATATTTACCCGCCTCAATCGTACTGTTCGTGTGTGGGCAGACGCCAGATAGAGATTGATAGGCTTCACCAACACCCAGAAATTGCTTCTGACGATGATCCATGGCAACTGATCTCGGCTCTAAAACGATTAGGCCGACACCCATCCCTAGGCCCTGTGGATCCTACTGAAATCGCGGAAAGAGAGTCTGTAATGACCAGTAGGATTAGGGCATGGAGAAACAAGGAGTCATGGCTCAAACTGGTCATCCTATCTTTCCTTGTCGCCATGCTCGGGATCTTGCTTCGGATGGAAACCATACCTCGGCAAACTGAGCCAGCAAGTCATGAATCTTTTGCAGCTCAAATCGCTTACCGACGATAGACCCAAGGAATTCAGCCCGGATCCTTGGGTGGACTGAGCCTTATTGTCTATGCGTCAATTCAGGGCTCTGTGACGGCGTTCCTCTGTGATAAACCATATCTCTCGAAGTGAAGGGGACGCAGTTCAATTTGATTGAGCACTTTGACTCTGATAGAAATCACTTGAACCTATTTAATTGTTTATACGAATGCTTATAGATAGGCTCAAGAAATGCTATTGGACCAGATCGAGGGGACCCAATTGACGACCCGATCACCCATTTTCCTGCACGATTTCCAATCCCAACCAGCCAAGTACCACTCAGACCAAGGCGCCATCCTGGAATGGATCGCAGC
>PMJK01000126.1:2042-9231 GCA_003158505.1 Holophagaceae bacterium
ATCGCATGAGGATCTTCCAGTTGAATCAATTCCCCTCGGGGAAACCCTGTGGGGAGAGAAGCCGGTTTTTCCGAGAAATCAGCGGGGCCGCCTTCGAGCAGTTCTATGCCGAGGAAACGGAGCCTCCGGCGGTCATCATCCATGTCACATGCACGGGATATGTCTCTCCCAGCGGAGCCCAACGCCTGGTGGCCGGGCGAGACTGGGGACGATCCACTGAGGTGATCCATGCTTACCACATGGGCTGCTATGCCTCGATGCCGGCCATCCGGATGGCCGCGGGCTTTGTGGAAAGGGGCAAGTCCCGTGTGGACATCGTCCACACCGAGCTTTGTACGTTGCATATGGATCCAAGCCAGCATCTGCCCGAACAACTGGTGGTGCAGACGCTGTTCGCGGATGGCCTGATTCGCTATTCCATTTCACGGGCAGATGATGGGGGCGTCGTCGGGAGCGGTCTTGAATTGATCACCACCCGCGAGGAGATCGTGCCGGGCACCGAGGACGCCATGACCTGGATGGTCTCTGACTTCGGGATGCAGATGACCCTATCGCGCAAGGTTCCCGACCACATCCGTGCCGGCCTGGGACCGTTCCTGGACAATCTGGCCGCTTCCGCGGATTTGACATCGGAGCAACTCTTCGAGAAGGCCATCTTCGCCATCCATCCGGGGGGTCCTCGAATCATCGACGAAATAGCGGAGCACCTTGGCCTGCACCCCGACCAGGTTCTAGCCAGCAACACCATTCTGGGGAATTACGGCAACATGTCTTCGGCCACCCTCCCCCATGTGTGGAAGTCTATCCTGGAGGATGAGACGGTCCAGCCGGGCACCTTGATCGTCTCCCTTGCCTTCGGACCCGGGTTGACGATTGCGGGTGCCATTCTCCGGAAGACCGGGTGAACGGGCCGGCCCTCTGGTTTCTGCCCTTTGGTCTCCAGGGACTCGCCATGGCTTTCGACGAGTTCGGATTCCATCGGCGCAGAACCGTGCCCCGCTGGGAATGGATGGGACATGCACTGGATAGTTTGGTCTTCCTGGCCTGCCTCACACTCCCGCTCTTGGTGGCCCCGACACCCCCGAATATCCGCCTTTTTGCGTGGATGGCGGTGGGTTCTTGCCTCCTCATCACCAAGGACGAGTTCATCCACCAGCGCCTATGTTCGGGTGGCGAGCATTGGCTTCATGCGGTGCTGTTCATCCTGCACCCCATCGTTCTGTTCGCGACGGCCTTTCTCTGGATCAGCATCGGGCCCGCCGCCATGTCTAGAATCCCTGGATCAGCTCTGCCCTTGGCCGCGTGGATGCTGCTGCTCCAAGTGGTGCTGGTGTCCGGATTCCTGGTGTTCCAGATCGCCTATTGGTCAAGGCACCCCTTGGGGGAAGGAAAGGGACCCGAAATCAACAACGCCATCTACGACAAACTGGGCGACAGGTGGTATACGGCCACCGACGATCCTGTCGCGCTGCTCCGGGCCGAATCCCGCCTCCGAACATCCTGGGTGGTTTCTGAACTCCAGGCCCATTTCGGTGATCGCCCCCTGGCCATTCTGGATGTGGCTTGCGGCGGTGGATTTCTTGCCAACCCGCTGGCACAGGCGGGACATGCGGTTACCGGCATCGACCTTTCCACGGACAGCCTGGAGGTGGCCAGAAGGCACGACAGCAGCCGTTCCGTGACCTATCTTCCCATGGATGCCCGGCGGCTCTCATTCCCGGATGGGCAGTTTGACGTGGTCTGCATGATGGACTTCCTTGAGCACCTTGTGGAGCGAGACGAAGTCATCCAGGAGGCAGCCAGGGTCCTCAAACCCGGAGGGTGGTTCTTTTTCCACACCTTCAATCGAACCCCCCTGAGCTGGCTGATCGCCATCAAGGGGGTGGAATGGTCGGTCAAGAACACGCCTGAAAACATGCATGTCTATGAATTGTTCCTGAAGCCCTCGGAGTTGATGACTATCTGCGCCCGCCATGGTCTAAATATCGAAGTCATAAGGGGTGTGCGCCCCCAGGTCTTTACTTGGGCCTTCCTCGGGATGCTTTTCACCGCAAGGGTGAGTGACAGCTTCCAGTTCGTGTTCACCCGGTCCCACACCATCGGGTACTGCGGACGGGCCCGAAAAATGGCTTGAACGAGCTCCAGGGGCGACAATCTTTCGATCTTTGTACGACCAAACCCCTCACTGGAGATTCACCTAGGAGATAGCCATGCCAAACGGACCCACCCCTGAGCACATCCCTGAACCGGTCGGGGATCCCCTTCCCCCTAAGCCGGAACCAGAACCCCTTCCCGCCAAGCCGGAACCGGAACCCAGTCCCATCAAAGACCCGCAAGCCATCAAGCCATTGTCATGACTGCGATAAAATCCCAGACAAGGACACATCTCATGAAGGATTGATCCATGAGCGAATTCGTTGAAATAAGTGGTCCGGACTTCTTGAAAGATGGGATCGCCTGCTCTGCGTTGGAAGAGGGAAAACCGGTTGCCGGACAGGCGAATGGAGAAGCGGTCCTGGTCATTCGCCGCGGGGAGGTGTTCTTCGCTGTCGGCGCCGCGTGCACCCATTACGGCGCCCCGCTTGCCGAAGGGATCGTCGAAGGGGGCACGATCCGCTGCCCTTGGCATCACGCACGTTTCGACCTCGCGACCGGTGAAGCGAGTGGGCCTCCCGCGCTAAATGCGATTCCATGTTTTTCGGTTGAGCGGCGGGGCGATCGCGTTTATGTGCTTGGCCGCGCCCTTGAGTATTCGTCCGCACCGGGTGGCAATCCTCGGCGTTCGTCCACGAATGGCCCCCAATCCATCGCGATCGTCGGAGGAGGCCCGGCTGGAACAGCAGCGGCTGAGATGTTGCGGCGTGAAGGATACGACGGGCCCATCACCCTGTTCGCGTCTGAGCCGTCGTCGCCGGTGGACCGGCCAAACCTTTCGAAGGACTACCTTGCCGGTCACGCATCAGAGGATTTGATCCCGCTGAGGTCGCCGGAAGATTTCGCTGAATACCACATTGATTTGCGCCGAGAGGTTGTGCGGGGGCTCAAAGGGAAGACCCTGATCCTTGAGGGCAGTTCCCAAGCCTTCGATGCGATCTTACTGACGACTGGAGCGACGTCGATCCGTCTTGATATTCCGGGCGCTGCGCGAGCCCACCTGCTCCGTACGCTGGATGACAGCCGATCGATCATCGCCCATGCGAAGGGGCGCGCCATCGTGATCGGCGCGTCGTTCATCGGCCTTGAGGCGGCGGCGGCGCTGACCACGCGAGGGCTTGAGGTGCACGTAATCGGCCGGGAGTTGGTGCCGCTCGAGCGTATCCTCGGTCCTGAATTGGGCATATTTGTGCGCCAGTTGCATGAGAAGAAAGGGGTTCAATTCCATCTCGGCGAATCGCCCAAGGAGATCGACGCCAAGGGCGTGGTCCTCGAGAACGGACGCATCGATGGTGAGATCGTCATTATGGGTGTGGGAGTCCGCCCCGAGATGACTCTCGCGGAGAAGGGCGGTCTTGCCATCGACCGCGGGATCGTCGTGGACGATCAATTCCGCACGAGTATCGCGGGCATCTGGGCCGCGGGGGATGTCGCCCGGTTCCCCTATGTATATACCGGCGAAAAGGCCCGCATCGAACACTGGATGGTGGCTGAACAGCAGGGACAGGCAGCTGCGCGCAGCATGCTTGGCAAAGGAACCCGCTTTGATCGCGTTCCATTCTTCTGGAGCGCCCACTACGACGTCACCATCGGCTATGTCGGACATGCAGAATCCTGGGATCGCATCGACTACTCCGGCGACTTCTCCCAAGGCGACGCCGCGGCCGCGTACAGGCGCGCCGGCAAGACGCTTGCGGTCGCGGCCATCGGACGCGACCAGTTTCTACTCCATGCCGAAGCTGCAATCGAGCGGGAGGACGAGACGGCGCTGACCCAGATGATTGCACCCGGCGCCACCCAAGGAGAGCCATGAGCATCATTCCATGTATCAAGACCTTGACGCATTCCGTTTGGGCGCTCCAGGATGGCCATCGCTTGGGCTCACTGCTGTTTCTGAGATCAAGGAGCGCTATTTGAACGGGTCATAGAACTTAATCCCATAAAGGTGCTTAGATGCCCTTTTTCGGATGATGGAAATGACGGGCGTTCTCCGCGAACTGCGCACGCTTTCGTTCTGCGGGATCGCTGGAATGAAGGGCCTGTTCCAACTTGGCGGCAGGGATCGGCTGCTCCATGGGGACATTCAATTCCTTGTGGAGCAGCCCTTCATGGGATTTCTTGATTTGGATGGTCTTCCTGGTTACAGGCATGGCTCGAACTCCTTCAGGATTCGCTTAAGTAGGGTGAGGCAGGGTTGTCGGAATCAGAACGAGGCCGTCGGCACGAAGGGCATAGCGCAAGTACAGGTGAGATTCATGTCGCCTTGCGCTCAATAACTCCAGAAAGCGCCCCTTGAGATCCACCCCCTCGACCAGTGATTTGCGCTGATCCTCTGGCCAGCGTCCGAAGAGTCGTGGCGAGACCGTGAGGAACAACTCGTCGATCAAGTCCTCTTTGAGCATCTGCCCGAGGAGCGTGGGTCCACCCTCCGCGAGGACCACCTGCAACCCTTGGGCGTGGACCAGGTCCAGGAGCGCCTGCCCACCGATGCTCGGCGCGTCGAAGACAGCGATCCGGGCGCCGCTTGAGAGCCTTCCCCTGAGCCTGACTTCACCTTGCGGCGTCGTGACGACCAGAGCGTGCTCAAGCGCCGGTTGAGCCGCATCGATCTGCCCTGACGCTGTGACTACAACCAGGAGCGGGTAAGGCTGTAAACCCAACTTATGCCGCATTTGGCCAAAAAGCGCTCCCGCCGTGGGGAAGGCGCTTTCGGGGTACCAGCGGGCGCCATTTGCCTTGCGAAAGGTGCCCGCGCCGATCAGTACCGCATCGGCGGCCGCGCGCAGCAGGCCCATGATGAATCGATCAGGTGCGTCCTCACCACTGACGATGCCGCCTGACTCTTCGTCGCAAGGAAGGGCCACCACCCCATCCGCGGATGCAACAAAGTTGGCATAAAGCCCGGGGCGCTGGAGGCCGAAGTCCCCGCCGTAGGCCGCCGCCAAGTCTTCAGAAAGCCCGAATGAACCGAGCCCTGGTCGTTCGAAGAGTCGTTCGAGTGGTTTCAATTGGGGAGCCAGCGGTTCGCCAGTTCTTCCATCGAACTCGCCAGCCTCACATCGAGCCCGGTGATGCCCCCGGCATCGTGCGTGGACAGATCGATATGAACGGTGTTGAATTCGTTGGACCATCCTGGGTGGTGATTCATGCTCTGGGCGATCAGCGCCGTGCCGGTCATGAAACCAAAGGCGGCGACGAAATCCCGGAAGATGTACTCACGATGGAGCTTCCCACCCTCTAGGGTCCACCCGGGAAGCCCCGACAGCGCCTTATTCAAATCAGTTGGACTCAATACGACGTTTTCAGCCTTGGACATCCGTTCACCTATGTCGTGAGTTGACTTTGCATGCTTTGTTGCGGTTTTGATCCCTTCAGTTCGGCGAGCAGGGCTCTGGCGGCGGGTTCAGAGGAGGCAGGGTTCTGGCCTGTGATCAGAAGGCCGTCGGTTACCACATGGGGCGCCCAGTCGGGACCCTTGGAATAATTACCGCCAAGATGTTTGAGGGTGTCCTCCACCAGGAATGGGACGATCTGAGTCAATCCGACCGCTTCCTCCTCGGTGTCAGAAAAGCCAGTAACTACTTTGCTTCCCACCACAGGATCACCGGACGGAGTTTTGCAATGGCGCAATACGCCCGGCGCATGGCAGACAGCGGCCACAGGCTTGCCCGCCTTGAGCATGGCTTCGATGAGGGCAATGGAGGACGCGTCTTCGGCCAGGTCCCACAATGGCCCATGCCCACCGGGATAAAACACGGCGTCGTAATCGCCTGCGACGACTTCAGTCAACTTACGTGTGCTCGCCAGAATGGCCTGGGATGCCTGGTCGGCTTTGAAACGTCGAGTGGAGTCGGTCTGAGAACCGAGGTCATCGCTCTTCGGGTCCAGCGGCGGCTGGCCTCCCTTCGGCGACGCCAAGGTGATCTCCGCTCCCGTATCCTTGAAGACATAGTAGGGAGCGGTGAATTCTTCCAGCCAAAACCCTGTTTTTTTACCCGTATCACCGAGTTTGTCATGCGAAGTCAAAACCATGAGAATTTTCATACTTTGTCCTTGGATATTGGGTGGGAAGAGCCCTGTTTACATGAGCTCACCATCAAACAGAAGCGATTACCGCGCCAATGAATAAGAGCTAATGATTTGAGTCCTTTCGGATTTAAACCGCCGTCTCTCCTGAGGGCCATTAGATCAGCATGAAGGAGTGGCTCCCTCAAACTGAATCGATACGGGCACGCTGGATCAATGCTTCCAGATTCTGTTGTTGTCAGGCGTCGGGCGAGAATCGATGAACATCGATCGTGCTGCAAGGGATACCCCCAGGCTGGAGTTCTTTGCCGCCAACTCAAGTGCCGAGGTTGGGAAAAGACCTCACCACTTCGTCACGAGCGGCCTGGACGCAGGTCAAGGCCCAACGCATGACCTCCGGAGTCACGAATACATTCATCGGAAATATCTTGAGCGCGTAAACGACTGATTCCGCATCCGTGCCATCCTGGTTGTAGGTGGCAGTTCGGAACCCGGTGCTGAAGCTCATGTGGGGGGTGAATTTGCCACCAATTGTCTTCCCGGAGCGGTACCACTCGAAGAGTAGGTTGCCAACCGCTTCGGTCAAATGGTTGTGCCTGATGAGTTCACTGCGCATCGCGGGATCCGTCAGCTCTTGGGCGTACTGATTTGTCGCATTGATACCCTTTGGATAGACCCGGAATAATGTCACCAGGTTTGAATCGTCCGGATTCACGCAAACCAGGTCGGGAAGCGCAGCCAAACGATCGTAGAGATAGTATTTGGATTCCAGGATCCCACCCAGGATCGCCTGCATCCCTTCCATGCCGAAGTATTTCAAAGTCGCCCAACCGGCAAGGGAACCCGATGCAGTTCGAGAGACTTCGAGGGTGTAGTACATGGGGTTGTAGGGCGTTCGTGCCTGCAGGTAGGCATCCTCTCCTCGTCGATGTATCGATTCAAATTCCTCAGAGTCCTTATAAAGGAAGCAGCTGCTCACATAAGGCGCCCATCCAGCTTTATGGAAATC
>PMJK01000118.1 GCA_003158505.1 Holophagaceae bacterium
CTGGTGCTGATGCCGTGGTTGAGCATCTGGAAGAGGCCGCCCTTGATGCCGTAGGGATTGAGGGCGAAAAGGCCCAGCATGCAGAGGCCCAGGTGGCTCACGGAGGAGTAGGCCACCAGCTTCTTCATGTCCTTCTGGATCATGGCCACCAGGGCCCCGTAGATGATGCCGATGAGGGACAGGGCGATGAACCAGGGCATCAAGTCCTTGGTGGCAGTGGGCATGATGGGCAGCAGGAACCGGACGAAGCCATAGGTGCCCATCTTCAGGAGGATGGCGGCGAGGATCACGGAACCGGCCGTGGGGGCCTGGACGTGGGCGTCCGGCAGCCAGGTGTGGAACGGGAACATCGGGACCTTGATGGCGAAGCCGATGAAGAAGGCCAGGGCCATCAGGTGCTGGTAGGTCTTGCTCTGCTGGGCGATCACGGGGGCCATGGCCTGGAAGCTGGCCAGGGAGAAGTCATAGGAGCCCGTGGTCTTGTGCTGCAGGAAGTAGATGGCCAGGAGCGCCACCAGCATCAGCACGGAACCCGCCAGGGTGTAGAGGAAGAGCTTGATGGCGGCGTAGAGCTTCTGCGGTCCGCCCCAGATGGCGATCAGGAAGTACATCGGCACCAGCATCACTTCCCAGAACAGGTAGAAGAGGAACATGTCCTGGGTGATGAAGACTCCCAGCATGGACGTCTGCAGCACCAGCATCCAGATGTAATACTCCTTCTGACGTTCATTGATGGAACCGAAGGAGCAGGCGATAGCGATGGGGCCGATGAAGGTGGTCAGCAGCCAGAGCAGGAGGCTGATGCCGTCCATGCCGACCGCGAACTTCACGCCCAGGGAAGGGATCCAGGTCCAGGCCTGGAACCACTGCACGGCGTCGCTGGCGCGGTCGTAGCCGAACCAGAAAGGCAGGCTCAGCAGCAGGCTGACGATCATCACCAGGAGGGACCCGATCTCGAAGATCCGGCGCTGGTCCTTGGGCACAAGGAGGAGGACCAACGCGCCCAGGAGGGGCAGGAAGGTCGCCACCAGCATCAGTGTCGTATTTGCGGTGAACATGGGGACTCCAAACCAATGAGGCCAGGCAGGGAAAGACTAGACGAGGAATTTCCAGAAGGCGAAGACGAGGAAGCCGATGAACATCACGAAGGCGTAGTTCTGGACCCGGCCGGTCTGCAGGCCGTGGAACACTCCGCTGGTCTCCTGCACGAAGTACTCGACGAGGTCGACCGCCCCGTCCACTAGGTACTCGTCCACCCAGTTCATGAGCTCGGCCCAGATGAGGGTGGCGCGGGCCGCGCCATTCACCACGCCGTCCACCACCCAGGTGTCGAAGCTCCAGAGCTGGGCGGAGAAGCGCTTGATGGGCTCGATGAGGGCGGCGTCGTAGAACTCGTCCACGTAGTACTTGGCGTTCACCCAGCGGAACAGGTTCGGGAATCGGGCCACGAAGGCCTTGGCGCGGCTCCAGCTGGGATCCACCTTGTAAATCCACCAGGCCAGCAGCATGGCGCCGGGGGCCCACACCAGGGTGGCCCAGGCCATGAGACCGTACTCGATGAAGGGGGGCACGTGCTCGCCGTGGTGCGCGGGCGCCACCTGGTAGAGCAGCGGCTCGATCCACTTGCTGAAGACCTCCGCTGGCACGATGGGCAGGATGCGGTGCAGGCTCTCGGGATAGTTCAGGAAGCCCAGCACCACTGCCAGACCGGCCAGGATGCTCACCGGCAGCCACATGCGCCAGGACACTTCCGTGGGACCATGGCCATGCGATGCAGGCGCGGCATGTCCGTGCGTACTGTGCCCATGAGCATCGTGCCCCTGGGCATGGGCAGGACTGTGATCATCGGGACCGTCGTGACCGTCTCCATGGTCGTCCCCGTGACCGTGGGCCTCGGAGGGTACGCTCAGCCCGTGAGGATCATGACCTGCGCCCCGGTACTCGCCATAGAAGGTCATGGCGATGAGGCGGGTCATGTAGAAGGCGGTACAGAAAGCCCCGAGCATGCCTAGGACCCAGGCCACCAGGTTTAGCGTGGGACCCGTGTAATGGCCGTGCTGGTACCAGCCCTCGAAGACTTTCCAGAGGATCTCGTCCTTCGAGAAGAAGCCGGAGAAGGGGAAGATGCCGGCGATGGCGAAGGTTGCCAGGATCATGCTCATGGCGGTGATGGGCATGAGCTTCTTCAGCCCGCCCATGTTGCGCATGTCCTGCTCATGGTGACAGGCGGCGATGACCGACCCGGAACCGAGGAAGAGGCTGGCCTTGAAGGCGGCGTGGGTGAAGACGTGGAACATGCCGGCGCTGAAAGCCCCGACCCCCAGGCCCATGAACATGAAGCCCAGCTGGGACACGGTGGAATAGGCCAACACCTTTTTGATGTCGTATTGGGCCAGGCCCATGGTGGCGGCCACAAAGGCCGTGAGGGCACCGAAGGCGAGCACCACGGCCAGGGCGATGGGGGCGTTCACATAGATGAAGTTCATCCGCGTGATCATGTAGAGGCCGCTGGTCACCATGGTGGCGGCGTGGATCAGCGCGGACACCGGGGTTGGACCTGCCATGGCGTCCGGGAGCCAAACATACAAAGGGATCTGCGCGGACTTGCCCATGGCGCCCACGAAGAGGCAGCAGCCGATGAGGTTGAACCACCAGGTGGGACTGGCGGTATGGCCATACAGCGTGATGGCCGGCAGGTTCGCCACTTCGCGGACGGAACCCATCAGGGTGTCGTAGTCGAGGCTCCCGAAGACCTGGAAGATCAGGAAGAAGCCGATCATGAATCCGAAGTCGCCGATGCGGTTGGTGACAAAGGCCTTCTTGCCCGCGGCGGCGGCGAATTCCTTCTCGAAGTAGAAGCCGATGAGCAGGTAGGAGCAGAGGCCCACGCCCTCCCAGCCCAGGAACATCATCATGATGTTGGCGCCAAGTACCAGGTTCAGCATGCTGAACACGAAGAGGTTCATGTAGGCCATGAAGCGGTAATAGCGCCCGTCATTGCGCTCTTCGGCCATGTAGCCGGTGCTGAAGAGGTGGATGAGGAACCCCGCACCGGTGACCAGCAGGGCCATGCAGCCGCTGAGCACATCGAACTTGTAGGCCCACTGAATCTTGTAGGTGGTAAGGCCGCCGAGCACCCGCGCCCCCCCCACATCGAACCAGGTCCATAGGCACTGGTGGATGGAGCGTCCATCGGCGGGAAGCCCGACGAGCTGGGCGAAGTACCAAAGGGTGAGGAGGAAGGCCATGCCCACACTGCCGAGGGCGAAGAAGTCCACGACCTTGGTGTTCTTCAGCTTCCGGCCAGTGAGCCCGTTGATGAGGAATCCGAAGAAGGGCAGAAAGGGGATCAGCCAAAGCAGCGTGCCTGGCTGGGAGGCGGCGTGCGCCAGAGTCATCTCAGCAGTCATGGTCGTCGTCATCCCTTCAGCAGGTTGATGTCGTCCACCTGGACGGTGTCGCGCTTGCGGTAGAGGGCCACCACCAAGGCGAGGCCCACCGCCACTTCGGCGGCGGCGAAGCCCATCACCAGGAGGGCGAAGGCCTGGCCGGAGACGGAGCCACTGTGGCGGGCAAAGGCGATGAAGTTGAGGTTGGCCGCGTTGAGCATGAGCTCGATGCTCATGAGGATCACCAGGGCGTTGCGCCGGATCAGCACACCGGCGATGCCGATGGCGAACAGGAGGGAGGAGATGAGGAGGACCGTGTTGAGGTTGACCATCACACTCGCTCCCTCTTTGCCAGGACCACCGCACCCACCAGGGCCACCAGGAGGATCACGCTGAGGATCTCGAAGGGAAGGAGATAGTCCGAGAAGAGTCCCCGGCTCACGGCCTGGGCGTTCTGCTGGGCAACGTTCAATCCCTGGGCCAGTTCCGGTCGCAGCACCAGCGCCTCGGAGGAGGCGACTCCGAACAGCAGGTTCCGAAAGACACCGATGAAGACGGCGGCACCGATGACGACCGCCACTACCGCGGACCGGGTCTGGAGCTGGAAGACCCCCTTCTCCTTGTACTTGCTCAATTCCACGAGCATGACCACGAAGAGGAAGAGCACCACGATGCCCCCGGCATAGACCAGGATCTGGGCCATGCCCAGGAACTCGGCGTCCAGGGACAGGAAACAGCCGGCGACGCACAGCATGGTAAAGAGGAATCCGAGCACACTGTGGACGGCGCTCTTCGCAGCCACCATAAAGATTCCGCCGCACAGGGCCAGGACGCCGAAGATGGCGAACATGTCCCGGCCGATCGTTACAAGTAGATGTTCCATGGGGCGTCCTCGGAAATGCGCGTCGGTATTAGGTTCAGTCTTCAGCCACGCTGTACTTACCCACAGGCGAAGGTTCAAACATGTTCTGACCCAGACCCTCCATCCCGATGGAGAAGTCCTCCCGGTTATAGGCGGCCAGCTCGAACTGATGGTTCAGGATGATGGAATCGAAGCCGCAGCTCTCCACACAGAACTCGCAGAAGATGCAGCGCTCCATCTCGAAGTCGTACTGCACGGGGAAGGGCATCTTGCGCCCCTCCTTCTTGCCCTTCTCGATGGTGATGACCTGGGTGGGGCAGATCTTCTCGCAGGCGAGGCAGCAGACGCACTTGATCTCGCCCTGCTCGTCCTTCAGCAGCGTGAGACGCCCGCGGAACCGGGGTTGCAAATTCACAGGTACTTCGGGGTACTCCTGCGTGAAGTGCTTAATCCGGGTGCGGACTTTCTTGCGGTTGGCCGAGAAGAACACCTTGCCGAAATAGCGGCCCGTGACCGTCAGGCCGGCGGCAATGTCGAAGGGGATGAGGGTTCTCAGAAAGCTCATGGTTGCTCTCCTAGAACGCGAAGCGGATGAGGGCCGCGGCAAAAAGGTTCACGAGGGTCAGCGGGAGCAGGTACTTCCAACCCACATCCATGAGCTGATCGTAGCGGTAGCGGGGCACCGTGGCCCGCACCCACAGGAATGCGAAGAGGATCGTGAACACCTTCAAGAAGAAGAAGAGGATGCTCGGCTGACCCAGGAAGGGCACGGATGCGGGGATGAACCGCTGCAAGCCGAAGGGCAACAGGTAGTAGCCACCCAGGAAGAAGGCGCTGGCGAAGCAGGAGACCACGATCATGTTGGTGTATTCGGCCAGGTAGAAGAACCCGAACTTCATGCCTGAGTATTCGGTGTGGAAGCCCGCCACCAGTTCGGTCTCGGCCTCAGGAAGGTCGAAAGGCGTGCGATTCGTTTCAGCGAAGCCGCAGGTGGTGTAGACAAAGAACCCGACAAACAGTGGGAAGATGGCGAGCCAGTGCATGTCTGCGCCGGTTGAAAGGCGGACGGAGAGATCCTTGAAATTGAGGGATCCAGCCAGGAGCACTGGGGTGAGAAGACTAAGGGTGAGGGGAACTTCATAGCTGATGATCTGGGCCGCCGAGCGAAGTCCGCCCAGCAGGGGGTATTTGGAATTGGAAGCCCAGGCGCCAAGGACGATGCCATACACGCCCACCGAGGACAGCGCGAGAATGTAGAGCACACCCACGTTCACATCGGAGATGAACCCCATGAAGGGGAGGCCGCCCACGATGGGGAACCTGGCGGGGAAGGTGAAGAGGGCGCCCGGGTAGAAGGCGATGGCCGAGAAGACACCGAAGGCGGCCAACACCGAGATGATGGGTGCGAGGGTGAACACGCTCCGCTCGGCTTTGGCCGGAATGATGTCTTCCTTGAGAATCAGTTTCAGGATGTCCGCCACGAAGACAGGGAGGCCCCGCAGGATGGACAGCATGGGGACTTTGCCCATGGCCCACATGCCACGGTTAAGAGCACCCGTGATCCCCACATGTCCACCAGCCGTGCGGGTGGCGCCCAGGCGGACCTGAATGTAGCCGATCACCTTGCGCTCGGCGAAGGTCAGGAGGGGCACCATCACGAAAATCAGGATCAGCACGGCTACGACCTGGATCAGGCCCATCACCATCGTTTGTGTGAGATTCATGGTCGGCATAGGGGTCGTCCTCAGCGGTCAATCTCGCCCAGCACCACGTCAAGGGTGCCGATGGCGGCGATCACGTCGGCCAGGAGTCGGCCTTCGGTCATCTTGGACAGGGCCTGCAGGTTCACGAAACTCGGGGCCCGGACATGCATGCGATAGGGCATGGTGCCACCCTTCTCGCCCACGAAGTAGTAGCCCAGCTCGCCCTTGGGGGCCTCGATGGGGTGGTAGACCTCGTTCACCTCGGACCTGAGGATCTTGGGGATCTTCGCCATCACGGGGCCTTCGGGCAGACCCTCGATGCACTGCTGGATGATGCGGTGGCTCTGCCGCATCTCTGCAAGGCGCACCAGGTACCGGGCGTAAGTGTCCGCCTCGGGGCGGGTGGGAATCTCGAAGTCCATTTCCGCGTAGGCGGCGTTAGGGAACGCCTTGCGGATGTCATAGGGCACCCCCGCTGCCCGCAGCACGGGGCCCGTCACACCCAGGGCGATGCAGTCCTCGGCGTTGAGCTTGGCCACTCCCACGGTACGCTTCTTCCAGATCCGGTTCTCGGTGAGCAGCTCTTCGTATTCATCGATGCAGGGCAGGAACCGGTCCTGGAAGGCCTGGGCGCTCTTGATGAAGCCCGGGGGCAAGTCTTCCCGCAGGCCGCCGATCCGAAAGGCCGTGGTGGTCAGGCGCGCGCCGCAGAAGGCCTCGAAGAGATCCAGCAGGTATTCGCGTTCCCGGAAGGCGTAGAGGAAGACCGTCATGGCCCCGATGTCCAGGGCATGCGTCGCCAGCCAGAGCAGGTGGGAGGCGAGCCGGTTCTGCTCGGTGAGCATGGTGCGGATGTACTTGGCCCGGCGCGGCACCTCGATGCCGAACAGCTTCTCCACGCCTTCGGCCCAGCCCAGGTTGTTGCTGATGGAGGCCACGTAGTCCATGCGGTCCGTCCACACCTGCCCCTGGAAGTAGGTCTGGTTCTCGCAGATCTTCTCGACCCCCCGGTGCAGGTAGCCGATGATCGGCGTGCACTTGGTGACCGTTTCACCGTCGAGGTGCAGCTTCACCCGGAGCACACCGTGGGTGGAGGGGTGCTGCGGCCCGAGGTTGATTTCCATTTCCTCGTTCTTAAACACCGTCCACTCCTAGTCCGCCTTGGGTTGCTTCAGATTGATGCCCATCTGGCCGGCCTTCTCCATCGCAAGGCGATTGAGCACACCGCCGCGATCATCCCGGAAGTCGATGTCGCGCTGGCCCAACCCCACCGTCGGGTACTCCTTCCGAAGGGGAAAGCCCTCCCAGTCCTCCGGGCAGAGGATGCGGGTCATATCAGGATGGTTCGCGAACCGGATGCCGAGCATGTCGTAGATCTCGCGCTCCATCCAGTTGGCGCTGGGATACAAGGAACAGGCGCTTTCAGGAATGAAACCCTCGGGAACCAGGATCCGCAGGCGGAGTCGCTGGCAGCGGCTGACGCTGGTGAGATGGTAGACGATGGAAAAGGCGAAGTCCTTGGCCGCCGGGTAATGGGTGGCGGACTGGTCGGCCAGCATCTCGTACTTGAGCGAGGCCGCGTCCCGGCATACCTTCAGCGCCTCGAGAACGGCCTCCTTCTTCACTTGGCAGACCCGCTCGCCCGCCTGCTCGAAGATCTCCTCGACCTTGTCGCCCAGGAGTTCCTGCAGCTTCAGCAGGTCCGCATCCTTGGCCTCGGTGGGCCAAGGCGTCTTCAGGTCGTTGTCATCCTTGCGGGGCACGGCGCGCACCGGAGGCTTGGGCGCATCCTTGCCCTCGACCTCGGCCTTGGCCTTGGCCACCTCGAAATCAGCCAGCTGCTTCTGCCATTTGGCCTCATCCGCGGCCGCGGCGGTGACCACCTCGGCCTGATAGGTGCGCAGGCTCGGCAGGGGCACGGTCTTAGGCAGGACGACCTGCCGGTTGGGCGCCGCCATGTAGTCGTAGACATAGGGCCCCGTTGGAGCCTCAGGCATCGCCGGGGCTTGGGGATCGATCGGTTCTGTCATCAGCCGACCTCCTCAAAGATTTCCTTGTACCGGTCGGCGATGCTGCTGGTCATGATCTTGTCCTGCAACTTCAGGAACCCATAGATGAGGGATTCCGGACGGGGCGGGCAACCCGGGATGTAGATGTCCACCGGGATGACCTTATCCACCCCCTGGATGGTGTGGTAGGAATCGAAGGGGCCGCCCGCGGTGGCGCAGGAGCCCATGGCGATCACCCACTTGGGCTCGGGCATCTGNNGCAGCAGGCCAGGCCGAAGGTCATGGGCCACACGCTGGAGGCCCGGGCCCAGTTGATGACTTTCTCCACTTTGGTGGTGATGAGCACGTGCTCAAGAGCCGTAGGCTGATTTACTCCCATGTGAGGGCTCCCTTGGTCCAGATGTAGCCGTAGCCGAACAGCAGCAGGAAAAGGAAGATCCCCATCTCGATGAGACCGAACACCGCCAGCTCCTTCATCTGGATCGCCCAGGGCATGAGGAAGACGGTTTCCACATCGAATACGAGGAACATCACGGCCACCAGGTAGTAGCGGACGCTGAACTTCTCCCGGGCCTCGGTGGGGGCGGTGATGCCGCACTCGTAGGCCGAGTACTTATTGGCATTTGGGAACGTGGGCCTCAATAGCTTCGACACGGTCCAGACCAGGGGCGGCAGGACCATGGCAATGAGAACCAGAAGCAGAATTGGTGCATACCCACGCATGGGTCCTCCCGAACCCTCTGATTGTGGTCTGCCAGCCGCGGTGGGGTCAATGTCTCAGACCTGACCACACGGTCTGTTGTGACCCTTGACCGAATCCGGCCCTCCCGGTGCTGTCCCCTTCCGGTAGGATGCATCCATGTCTAAACCCAACACCCCGGTTCCCGCGGATGCGGTCGAGCCAAGCGAACGCAATCTAAACGACTTCCGGCCGGCCCGCGAGTTGTATCCCACCCTCGACCTCACCCGGGAACCGGTGGATTTCGGCCTCTTTCAGGCCCTGCCACTGGATCTGATGTTCAAGCACCATTTCGTGCCCGTGCAGGAGCGGGAGGGTGTCCTGTGGCTGGCCATGGCCGACCCCCTGGATATTCCCACTCAGGACATGCTCCGGCTGAGATTAAAACGACCCCTGCGCTTCGCCGGTGCCCCCCTGGCCCAGATCCAGGAAGTGCTCAAGAAATCCGAGAGTGGCCAAAAGGTCATGGACGAGGCGGGCGAAGCCCTCAAGGTCCAGGTCATGCATGAGGAGGACTGGGATGACGAGGTGCTGGACCTGGAGCGCCTCACCGACAAGGACGAGGCCCCCATCGTCCGCCTGGTGGACACCACCATCTTCAACGCCCTCCAGCGACGCGCCTCGGACATCCACCTGGAGACCACGGCCACGGGCTTCCAGATCAAGTACCGCATCGACGGCAGCCTCTACCCTGCCGCCGAACCCATCGACCGACGCTTCGCCTCGCCCATCATCAGCCGCATCAAGGTCATGTCCGAGCTGGACATCGCCGAGAAGCGGAAACCCCAGGACGGCCGGTTCAAGCTGAAGGTGCGCGGCCGGGCCATCGACTTCCGCGTCAGCATCATGCCCACCATCCACGGCGAGGACGCGGTCATCCGCATCCTGGACAAGGAGAACCTTACCGAGGAGTTCCAGACCCTGACGCTGGAGATCCTGGGGTTCTCCGACCATGAACTGAAGCGGCTGCGCCGCTTCGCCCGCGAGCCCTATGGCATGTTCCTGGTGACGGGTCCCACGGGCTCGGGCAAGACCACCACCCTCTACGCCGTGCTCAGCGAGATCAAGGCCCCCGAGGACAAGATCATCACCATCGANNTCGAGGACCCCGTCGAGTACCAGCTCGAGGGCGTCACCCAGATCCCCGTGAACGAGAAGAAGGGCCTTACGTTCGCCCTGGGCCTGCGCTCCATCCTCCGCCACGATCCCGATAAGATCCTGGTCGGTGAGATCCGCGACCCCGAGACGGCCCAGATCGCCATCCAGTCGGCCCTCACCGGGCACCTGGTCTTCACCACCGTCCACGCGAACAACGTGCTGGACGTGCTGGGTCGCTTCCAGCACATGGGCGTCGAGGTCTACAACTTCGTGTCGTCCCTCAACTGCATCCTCGCCCAGCGCCTCATCCGGGTGCTCTGTCCCAAGTGCAAGCGCCCCTCCCTGCCGCCCTCGCCCCAGGAGCTGGAGGAGAACGGGGTGGATGAGGCCTGGCTGCGCAGCGCCACCCTCTTCGACCGCGTGGGCTGCGTGGACTGCCATGGCACCGGCTTCCGGGGCCGCCAGGCGATCATCGAGTTCATGGGCCTCAACGACGAGATCCGGGAACTGCTCATCCAGCGGGCCCCCGTGCGCGAGGTGAAGGCAGCCGCCCGCCGGGGCGGCATGCAATTCCTCCGCGAAAGCGCCCTCGAGAAGGTGCGGCTGGGGATCACCACGCTCACCGAGATCAACAAGGTGACCTTCCGCGAAGGGTCCTGATTAAGAGCTTGTCCGTTCGGACTGGCCGAAGGTCAGCAGGTCCGCCGAGGCCTCGAGGCCTTGGGCCAGGTCCAGGAACACCCGGCGCAGGGGCTCCCCGGCTCGGGTCCCCGCCAGACCCCGAAGGGTCCCGGCCGTTCCCAACGGGTCCGCTGCCAGGTGCTGGAGGGCCCGGAAGGCTTCGGCCTTTCCTGGTTCCGCGACGGAGGGTGGGAGCTCGTGCAGCTGTTCGATGGCATGCCCCAGGCTCAGCACCGCGAGCATGCCCTTGGGCCAGCGCTCAGTCAGTTCTTTGGAGCGTCCCAGGTGCAGGGAGAGCCGCAGGATCTGCCGCGAACCCCGCGCATGCCAATCCGCGATGGCGTCCCCCGGATCGGACTCGACCATCCGGATCAGATCCCGCCGGATCACCCCGACGGTCTCCTCCACCTGTCGCAGGGAACTCCGCGGCATCAGGATGTAGGTCCCGGCCACCAGGCCGGCCGCCGCCGTCAGCGCCACCGACCCGCCAACCACGTCCATCCTGCTGGCCACCACCGTGGTGCCCGCCTGGCTGGCCAGCAGGAAGCACATGTTGGTGTCCACGCCGGCGATGGCGGTCCGGGGATGGGCGCGCAGGAAGCCGCCCAGCAGCAGGAAGGGCACCATCGACCCCAGCAGGGCCGAGGTCGATGCAAGGCCAGGTTGCACGGCGAGGCGGTAGAGCGCGGCCAGGAGGATGCCGCCCACCACCCCGACCAACAGCTTGGGGGCAATGTGCTGCGGCACGGGCAGGGAACCCAGCACCAGCGAGAAGATGCTGACTCCCACTGCGGCCTGGACCACCAGGGGGGAGCCGGTCCCATGGGCCAGGCCCGCGGCCAGGAAGGTCACCGTGCCCGAAGCCAGGGCGGTCCGCCCGGCCTGGGACCATTCCCGGTGGGGCGCGAGGACCGCCAGTCGGCGGCGGAAGGGGCGGAGCGTCGAAGTGCCGATAGGCCGGCTCAGGGCCAGGTTGGCCTCGAGAATACGGGTCAAGGCGCCCGCAAGACGTTCGGCTCCCGGTGGCGGGCCAAGCAGGGCGAACTGGCCCGCAGCCACAGGTTCAACCCCTTTGCGCAGGTGCTCTGCCGCGTGGTCCAACTGGGCAGCCAGGTCAACGGCCGGCCCAGCCGCGGGATGCCCATCCCCCCCGAGCGTCCCCGCGGCGCTCATGACCGCGAGCGAACTCACCACCAGCGAATCCACATCGTGCAGACGGCGATAGCCCTCGAACGACCCCGCTAGGATCAGGCGGGAGGTGTCCTCGACTTCGCTGATCTCGCCGAGGAGCCTGCGCTTCTCCGCCCCCAGTTCGGCGGCCCCGTCGCGAAGAACCTGCGCGGCATAGGCCACTGCATCCGCGGACAGGCGCCGCAGGCGGACGAAAAAGGCCTGGCTGGGTGACCTGGGTGTGGCCAGTCCCGTGATCACCGTCGCCACCACCACTCCGATGAGGGTGCATTCCACCCGCGCGGTGGCCAGGTTCAGTGAGGCCCCGGGGGCCAGCACGGCCGGGATGACGACGATGGCCGCCGTGACTCCAGCCAGCAGGGCCCCGTAGCCGTGCACCCCGCGGAGGAGGTGGGTCAGGCCCCCGTTGACGGCCACCCACAGGCCCAGCAGCGCCAGCTGAACATAGGGATGGACGGGAACCTGGAGCAGCGCGAATCCGGCCAGGGCCCCCAGCACGGTCCCCAGCACGCGAAAAAGCGCCCGCTCGAGCAGCACGCCCCGCGAGGCCTGGGCCACGACCCAGACGGGCATGGCCGCCCAGTAGGCGTTCTGGACGTGGTGAATCGTGGCGACGGCGAAAGCCACCCAGGCCGACAGGGCCAGCACCAGGGCCCGCACCACCACCTGGCGATCGAGAATCGGGACCTTCATCCCGCTCCCTTGACCAGCTCCCGCTCCAGACTCTGCAGCCGCCGGAGCCGGGCGTAGGGCCCCGGCTCATCGGCCAGCGCCTCCGGCGTGCCCAGCTGCATGGCCCGGCCTTCCTTGAGCACGAGTACCCGGGTACAGGTCTCAGCCACGAAGATCCGATGGGTGGCCAGGACCAGGGTCGAAGTTCCCAGGAAGGTCCGCAGGTTCTCCAGGATGCGGCTTTCAGTCTCCGCATCCACCGCGGACAGGGCATCGTCCAGCAGCAGCAGGCGCGGCCGGCGCAGCAGGGCCCGGGCGAGGGCCGTACGCTGCCGCTCTCCGCCGCTGAGGACCACACCCCGCTCCCCGACCACCGTGTCCAGCCCCTCGGGCAGCCGGCGGATGAGCTCATCCAGAACCACGACCCGGGCGATCTCCAGAATCTCCCCTTCGGTGGCCTCGGGCCGCCCCATGGCCAGGTTCATGCGCAGCGTGTCCGAGAAGAGGAAGGCCTCCTGGGGCACCCAGCCAAGGCCCGCCCAGTGGCGGCGGATCGACGCCTCCGAAAGGGGCTCATGGTCCATCAATACCCTGCCCTCCTGGGGCTCCCGCAGGCCCGCCAGCACCTGCAGGAGGAGCGTCTTCCCTGAGCCGATGCCGCCCACCACGGCCAGACTGTCGCCGGGGGCCAGGTCCAGATCGAGGGGCCCCAGGCCGCGCCCCGTTTCGAAGCGGTGGAGGACACCTTCCAGCCGGAGGGCCACCGGGACTTCCGGCAGCAGGATGGCCTCGGCGGGAGGCAGGGGCTGCTCGGGACTGTGAAGCAGTTCGTTCAGGCGTTCCTGTCCGGCCTTCCCCCGCTGGAACAAATTCGCCGCCCAACCCAGGCTCATCATGGGCCAACTCAAAAGGGCCAGGAAACCGGTGAAGGCCACCAAGTCGCCCAAGTCCAGTGCGCCCTGGACCACCAGGCCTCCCCCAAAGGTCACCAGCACCAGCGCAGAGGCGCCCCCGATGAAGGCTGACAAAGGCGCGTAGGCACTGAAGAGCACCGACTGCTTCATGCTGAGCATGGCGTGCCGACGGCTGAGGGTGCCGAACTGGGCCACCCGCGCCCCTTCCAATCCGAAGGCCTGCACCACCCGCTCGCCGCTGATGGTCTCGTGGCTGAAAGTTGAAAGAGCAGAGAAGGCCACCTGCAGCTTCTGCTGCACCCCATGGCTCCACTTCCCGACGACGTAGAAACCCAGGACCAGGAAGGAAAAGGGCAGCATGACCGCCAGAGTGAGCCGCCAGCTCGTGTGAAACATGAAGCCAAGCGTGACCGGCAGGATGGAGAGCGCCTGCAGGAAGCTCATGAGGCCCGGCCCTGTGGCCATGCGCACGGTGCCTACATCATCCCCGAGGCGGGACATGAGGTCCCCGACTCGCTGTCGTTCGTAGAAGGCGTAGGGCCGCGATAGCAGGAAGCTATAGAGGGATTCCCGCTGTTCCCGCTCCACATCCCGGCTGAGGCCGATGAGCGTGTTGCGCATGAGGTACCTGCCCACGCCTGCCACACCGGTGAAGGCCAGCATCCAGGCCAGGAAGATCCGCGAGCCATGCCAGTCCTGGTGTTCCAGGGCATTCACGGCCCGGCCGGACCAGTAGGGCACCACCGAAGCGGCCACGCTGCACCAGACCGTGGCCGCCAAGCCCCAGTAGAGGGTGCGCCGGTGGCGGGCCATGAGCGGCCACCACCACCACAGCTTCGAGCTTGAAAGATCCGCCAATCGGGCCTCCGAAAAATTAGAGTAGCAACACCGATTATCCCCTGGTGTTAGGAAGCGGCTTTACTCATGGGAACAAACCGGCGCATCCTGTAGGAAACCCATGGATCTTCTATGCGCACACTGCTCCTGGCCCTCTGCCTGGCCTCTACCCACTTACTCATCGAGGCTCCCCTGTCCGCCCAGATGGTGGAGGAATCCCTGGCCCAGGATCCAGGTCCCCTGGACTTCATCCAGGGCGACAGCTACGAGCAGTGGATCCTCCAGTCCCTCGCGGGGGACGCGCTGGTGGGCATCGCAGCGGGCGGCCACCTGGTTCCCCGCCTGGCCGACCGTTGGCAGGTCCGGCAGGACGGATCGATCCTTTTCCACCTCCGTACCGATGCCCGCTACCAGGACGGCAGCCAGGTCCGGGCCGAGGACGTGATCTGGACAGTCCAGCAGCTGCTCCAGCATCCCCAGGCCAGCCCCACCAAGCGGGCCATCCTCGAAGGCGCCTCGGTGGGCAGTGACCAGGGGCGTCCCTGGATCCGCTCGCCTCGACCCCCTGGGCGGCTGCTACTGGAACTGGCCCGGGTGCCCATCGCCCAGAAGGGCCACCCCGAGGGTGGATCCGGTCCCTTCGCCTTCCGCAAGGAGCCCGGAGCATGGGTCTTCACGCGCCGGGACCACTTCCTGCAACCCCGCATCGACGGCATCCGGTTCCGCCTTCTCGCGGATCCCGCCGGGGTCATGACCGCCCTCGAGAAGGGCTGGCTCAGCATCGGAGCCCCTGCCACCCGGCGGCAGAGCGAGGCCCCGCCCACACACCGCCTCGTCACCCAGCCCATGCACGCGCAATTGGTGGTCTGGAGCCGCGTTGGCGTCGAACCCCTGCGACAGCTGGAACACTGGCGGAAGGACGCCTTCCCGTCCCATCTCCTCGGACAGAATGCGCGCCCCAGCCGGGGCCTGTGGCCGGAAACCCTCGGGTTCCAGCCCCGGTCCATCGACGTGAGCACATCACCTTCGCCAGACCATGGGACACTGCGGCTGCTCTATGGGGCCGGAGAGGCCTCCGTTGAAAAGCTGCTCCTGGCCCTGCGGGAGCGGGCCCGCAGGGACGGCATCGATCTCCAGATCACGCCCGTCGAGCAGGGTCTCCTCACGGAGCGCCTCCAGAAAAGCGACTTCCAGCTGGCCTGTTCCATGGTCGTCTTCGATCCGCACCCATGGGCGGTGCTGGAATACATGGAACCACGAGGCCCCATGAATTTCACCGGCTGGAGACATCCCCAGCTGGCGGGCCTCCTCTCCCGGATCCGACAACCCGGCGATCCCGCCTGGCTTGACCTCCAGACCCTCTGGGCCAGGGAGCCTGCGGCCCTGCCCCTGCTGGATTTCCAGAGCGTCATCTGGGTGGACAAGCGCCTGGAGGTGGAACCCAGCCCCATGGGCCTGTACCTCCACACCCCGGGGGCCGCCGGCTGGCAATGGCGCCTGTGAGGAAACGGACCGCCATGGGACTGGGGGTCTGGGCCATCGGCCTCGCCCTGGCCCTGGGTCTGCCGGGTGCCACCTGGAAGCAGGCTCGGCCGCCCCTTTTCCCCTGGGAGATGCTGGGGCCAACGCTCCTGGCCGTGGCCGCCCTGTCCCTGTTGGCGCCCACCCTGGCCTGGATGGTCGGCCCGAACCTGGCCCAGCGGCGCTCCCTGGCCCTGCTGGAGGCCCCACCGGACCTGCTCTGGGCAGGACTCCTCCTGGCCCTGTGGCCGGCAGCCTGGGGACCCCCGGGAGTCATGGGCTGGCTGCTGGCCTTTCTGGCGGCGGCCCTTCCCGGAGAGGCCCGGTGGCTGGCCCAGGCCATGCCGGGCGAGCGGCCCTTCCCTCTGGCCTGGGGCAAGGCCGCCGTGAGCCGGGTACGCTGTCTCGTACTGGCGCGGCTCTGGGGGCGCTGGATCGTGGCCCGCCTGCCGGTCTGGCTCACCGCCACCCTGGTCCTGGAACGGATCCTCGGGATGCCGGGGCTTGGCACTGACTGGATGACTCGGGTGGTGGTCCGGGACCGGGCCGGCCTGAGCCTATGGGTCCTCGCCTTGGCCCTGCTCTGGGTGCTCTCCCAGTCCTGGGAAGGGGAGGCGGCATGAGGTGGCGTCTGGCCTTCCTCGGGGCCCTGCTCATCCCCGAGCTGGCCCTGGATCCCTTCCGTGGCGGGCTGACCGCCACCCTGCGGCACCCGTTCGGCACGGACGACCTGGGCCGGGACGCCCTCCTGCGCCTGGCGCTCGCGGCGGCCCACAGCCTGGGATTCGCCAGCGGCTGCGCCCTGCTCGCCCTGAGCCTGGGGCTCCTGCTCGCCTGGCAGGGGCAGCGCTTTCTCGGTCTCTGGTCGGCCCTCCGCAGCCTGCCGCCCCTCCTCTTTCTGCTGCCCATGGCCGCGGCCATGGGCGGGCTGCCGGCCCTCCCCCTCGGCCTGCTGCTGGGCGGCCTGATCGCGCCCCATCTGGAACCCGCCCTGCGGGTGAGGATCAACCACTTTCGGCACTCACCCGCCTGGGCCGTCGAACGCACCCTGGGCGCGCCCTGGCCCTCGACCCTTCGCCGCTGGGCACCTTGGGGCTGGCAGCAGACTGCCGCCATCTTCCCCAGCGCATGGCTGGCAGCCCTGTGGGGCGAGGCCACCCTGTCGACGTTGGGGCTCGGCCCCGGCCCGGGCCACGACAGCCTGGGCCGCCTGTTGGCGGAGGAACTGCCCCGCATCGGTTCCGATCCGTCCCCCCTGGGCTGGGCCGCCTTGGGAACCGTACTCCTGCTGGCCTGGAGTTCGGTGCCCAGAGCGACCGCCTGATCAGTTCAGCTTGGCCTGCATGATGTCGAGGATCTCCGCGTCGGCGCCGGCCATGCCGACTTGGGCCAGGCGGCCCAGGTTGACGAGGGAGGCGAGGCCATCCACGCCCACGATGCCATCGGTCGACGGAATGCCGAAGCCCGCCAGGGCCAGGGTGGCGGCCCGAAAGGCGGCCTCCACGCCGGTCATGGCCTTCATGGCACAGCCAATCTTGGCGCCGTCGCAGATGAGTCCCGCCAGGTTGCCCACCATGTTGTGGATAGCGAGATCCATCTGGGCCGGGCCCCCGCCGCCGAGGTGGACCAGGCCCACCGCGATCCCGATGCCCGCGGCGTTCGAGGCCCCGCAGACGGCGGAGAGCGTGCCCAGCTTCTGGGTGGTGGCCGTGGTCAACAGGCAGGCCAGCGCCAGGGCCTCCTCGATGCGGGCATCGGAATGGCCCGCCTGGCGGCCCCAGAGACCCATGGCCACGGACACGGTAATGCCCTTGTTGCCCGAACCCGCCAGGGACATCACGGTGAGCGGCTCCCCCGACATCCGCCCCAGCACCCCCGCGCTCACCAGCCGGGGAATGCGCAGCCAGGGATCCGCTCCCACCCCGGGGACGAACCCGCTGGGCAGGTGATCCACGCAGCGCTCGGCCATGGCCAGGTTCAGGGCCATCCCTTCCCGGAGGCGGGCGCGATCCTGCTCGCTGAGGGTGCCCGCCAGGGCAACCAGCTCGGCCAGGGACAGGTTCCCCACCTGCTCACGGACTCGCCCCGCCTCCCGGGAATCAGCCTCCCCGCCAGGCACGGCCACGGGAATCCCGTCCGCCTCCAACCGGACCAGCCGCGTATGTTCCTGTTCCAGCACCGCCCGGCCCACCCCGCCTTCGCAGGCCACGATGCAGTCGATGAAGAGGTCCGTCCGGGTCGAATCCACGTCCAGATGCACGGCGCCCCGCTCCAGCAGCCGGTTGGCCCGCGCCAGGGCCTCGGGCGTGATGGATTCGAAGATCTGCAGACCCAGGGCCGGGTCCGGCAGGACGGCCCCCAGCGCCAGGGCCCAGAGGACGCCGGTCTTGTGCTCGCTGTTGGGGATGCCCACGGCATGGCAATTCTTGTAGGTGCGGGCATCGAGAACCACCCGCACCAGGCGGGGCTCGCCCCCGCCCTGCCCAGCGGCCAGACAGGCGGCATAGGCCACGGCCGCCGGTTCCGTGCAACCCAAGGCGGGTCTCCATTCGGCGGCTAGATACTCGGTCAGGTTCATGGGGGACCTCGTCGCTCCATTCTGGCTCCATCTGGCCATGTCCCTGGTCACAGGCTCTGCGCTACCCTTGCCGCCATGAGCCCACTCATCGGAACCCCCCTCCCCGCCTTCGCCCTTCAGGACGACCAGGGCACCACGGTCACGGCCAAGGACTTCAAAGGCCATTGGACCGTGCTCTACGCCTATCCCAAGGACAGCACCCCAGGCTGCACCACGGAGGCATGCGACTTCCGGGACAACCTGGCCCGGGTGCAGTCCGCCGGGGCCCAGGTCTATGGCATCAGCCGCGACAATCTGAAGAGCCACCAGAATTTCATCGCCAAGCAGAACCTCCCCTTCCGCCTGCTTTCGGATCCCGAATGCGCCCTGCTCAAGCCCCTGGGCGCCTTCGGCAAGAAGGTCATGTACGGCAAGGAAGTGGAGGGCATCCTCCGCAGCACCTTCCTGGTGGATCCCAAAGGCGTCATCCGCCACGTCTGGCCCAAGGTCAGCGTGAAGGGACATGTCCAGGACGTGCTGGACACGCTTTCCATACTAAAGGGCTGACATGAACTGGACTTACATCGGCACCGCAGCCATCCTACCCCTGATGGTCGCTCTGGGATTGACGATGGCGATCGGCGTCATCCAGGCCCTGCGCCTCACTGGCCTGGGCGAAGCCAGCCGCCCCGCCTTCATCCGCATGCTTAAGACCATGGCGCTGACTTTTCCGCTCACGTTCTTTGCACTGACCCTGTGGGATGGCCGACACACATGGCGGGGGCTCCTTGGCGTGGCCCTTGGTCAACCGACCGATCAGCGGATTATGGGCCAGCTTCGCACAGGGGGGACATTCTTCCTCAAGCTGGACCCGGCCAAGGCCGCGGACTGGTACATGAGGGCCGCCCAGGGCGGCGATGCTGAGGCCCAGCTACTCCTGGCCCAGGCCTTGCGCAACGGACAGGGTCTGCCCCGGGATCCCGAAGGAGCCCTCCGCTGGGCCCGGGCGGCGGCGAACCAGGGCCACCCGGACGCCATGGTCCTCTGCGGGGACCTGCTCAGCCCATCGGATCCCGAGGCTGCCAATAACATGTATCACCAGGCCCTTGCCATCTACCTGGAGCGGGCCCGGAAGGGAGACCCCCAGGCTTGCCTGTCCCGTGGCCTGATGTGCCGGACCGGGAAGGGGATCGCCCCGGATCCCGTCGAGGCATTGGCCTGGATGCTGCTGGCCCGCCACTTCGGACTCGGATCCGTGCAGGATCTCCTCATCCAGCTGACCGAGCGCAGGCTCACCCAGCCCCAGCGCGCCGAAGCCCTGCAGAGGGCCTTGGCCATCCGCAAGGAACTCTCTCAGCCTGCCCAGACCCTCCCGGCCTGAGCCAGGCGGAATTGCCGCGTGCCCCTGGTCCCTGCTCAGCCAGCCATGATGCTGAAGCCGCCGTCGACATACAGCACCTGGCCAGTGACCCCGCGACCCATGTCACTGAGCAGGAAGACGCCGGCGTCCCCCACTTCCAGCTGATCGGTGTCCTTCTGCAGGGGCGTATGCGCACGGTGGTGCTTGAGCTTGGAGCCGATGCCCGGAATGGCTGACGCGGCCAGGGTCTTGATGGGCCCGGCGGAGATAGCGTTCACCCGGATGCCCTGGGGGCCCAGATCCGCGGCCAGGTAGCGGACGCTGGCTTCCAGGGCGGCCTTGGCCACGCCCATCACGTTGTAGCCGGG
>PMJK01000158.1 GCA_003158505.1 Holophagaceae bacterium
CTACGAGCGGTTTCTCGTCGAAACCCTAGCCCTTCTGGTGGAAGGGAAGGTCGCCCGTTTCAGCGCGATGGTGACTGAGGCCCAGAATGCGGTTGCCAAGCAACAGGCCTATCTGGGCACCACTCTGGACCAAGTCTGCGAATGTCTGGTGCGCCAGGTCACGGAAGGCCACCTCGCCCTTGCCCGGGTCGCTCCAGTCCTTCAAAGGGCCTATGATCATTTCTCTCATAGTGACGGTCTCGATTATGCGTTCTGTCGCTTGGTTTCCGTGAGCGATGAGGCAGCCTTAGAGCGGGTCCTTGACGTGTCAGATCCCAAGCGCCGCTCAGCTTGCTTGGATGTGCTCGGTGCACGCGAGGAGGATGCGCTGGTGCCCTTCTTCCTGCGGGCCATGCAGGATGCCATCGTCGAGGTCGGCCAGCGGGCCATGCATCATTTCGAGAAACTGCCTTCCAGTCTCCCTACGGTCATGGAGCGGTTTCAGTCCGGCAAGCCTGACCTAGTCCGCATGGCTCTTCGGATCTTCATGGTCAACAGAACCAAAGCCGCGGCCGAACCCCTGATGGCCTTCCTCAAGGGCGATGTACGGGATGACCTGCTTCTGGAGGCGGTGGAAGCCCTTGGTGCCATCCGCTGTCCCTCCGCCAGCCCCGTCCTGCTCGATCTCCTGCACGACGGCAAGCCAGCTCGACTCCAGGAAGCCCTGGTGGAAGCCCTCGCGGAAATCGCCACCCCCGAGGCAGGGCTGGGCCTGCTGGCCAAATCCCCACACCTCAAATTGCCCCAGGTGCTCATCAGGACGCTGGAGGGACTTCTCGCGACGTTCCCAGGTTTCGAACATCCCCTGCCCCAGGAGATCCTTCCGGCCGTGGAACAACTCATCACCCGATGCTGTGATGACCGCGAGGGAGAAGGTCAGCGCCTGCGGGCGATCCTCGCCACCCAGAATCTCTACTGCTTCGACCAGGCACTCTACACCCGCCTGAAAGATGTGTTTTCCGACTTCCTCTTCGACCTCCGCACCAAAGGCGACTGGGACCGGGACACCAATGACCGGGTCGCCGCAGTGGTCAAGGAACTGGGACGGCGCAGTGCCAGCCTCAGTGACATAGCTGGTCGCGAGGAGAACGTCCGCGCTCTGATGAATGAAATACCCCAACAGGGGCCAGGACGGGCTCCCGCTCTCCTGGCCCTTCGAGAATCCCTCCAGGATCCTGAATTCATCATACGGGAGGAACTAGCTGTTGAAATTGCGGACTTTCTGCTCAGGGAACTCGAGCACAAGGATCAGGACTGGAGAGAGTTGGCCCGACTGTGTGAGATTGGAGGCATCACGCGCCAGGTGAGCCTCGTAGAACCCCTCAAGGAAATATTCGCCCGGGCCACCGGTCTGGGCCTGCGGAGCGCTGCGAAGGAGGCCCTCCTGTCGCTGGGGCTGGATGAGGCGGATATCAGCCGCCGGTCGCCCATTCACACGATCCTGCTCCTTGAGCCCAGCGCCTTTTTCCGCAAGCGGCTCCTGACGGTCCTCGGCCAGGGATGGGAGGTCCGCGAGGCCGCAAGCCGAATGGAAGCCGCCCCCATGTTGTCCGAGCACCCGGCGGATCTGCTCATTTCCGAGCAGACCGACAGCATGGGTGATCTTCGACCCTGGCTGAAAATGCAGATTGAAACCCGGCGGTGTCGTCAGATTCTCCTTTCCACGGCAGCACGCGACACCAGCCCAAGCGAGCCCTGGCTTATGGGTAAACTCTACAAGCCCTATACCGCCGAAGCGCTCCTGAAGGCGCTGGAACCCTGAGGTGTTCCCATGCGGATATGCTTTCCCTGATCCGAGGCCTCCATGTTTGTCCTGTCTTCCTGGCTCCGCCCCCCAGCAGCGCTCCTTTGCGTCCTGCCGGCCTTAGCGCAGACCCAGCCACCCGACGGGGATCTGGCCGAGCGCCTCTACCGAAGTGGAGAAAGAGCCTACGCGACCAAGGCCTACAAGGAGGCCCTGGACACCTGGGGGCAGTTGCTCCAGACCTACCCACGAAGCGAATTCGCCCCCGTGGCCCTGCTCAGACTTGCCCGCCACCAAGTGGAGATCGAGCACAAGCCCGACGCCGCCATGCCCTACCTGGATCGGTTGCGAAATGACTACATCAAGTCACCGGAAGCAGCTGATGGGTTGCTCCTGAGGGGCGTCCTACTGAAGAGGCAGGCCCGCCGCCCCGCTGAGTTGAAGGACGCCATGGCGGAATTCAACCGCGTCATCGACCTCTTCCCGAATGATCCTGCCTGCGCAGAAGCATGCCTCCATCTCGGCCAGGCCTGGCGTGACCAGGGGCAGTGGAGCCGAGCGCTCCAGCAGTTCATCAATGCCTTCCGTCTCCATTCCGGATCCGCGGTGGCCCCCCGAGCCATGCTTGAGGCCGCCGAAACCCTCGATCTCATGGATGATCTGCCGGGTTGTCTCAGGATGCTTCAACGTCTGCGGACCGAGTCACCCCAGTCACCAGAGGCCCAGGAAGCCGTTTGGCGCATGGCGGTCCGCGTGAAACAACGCCTCCAGAAACCGCCCCTCCGGAATGAGGGACCATGGCCCTCTGGTCGAACCAAGTGGCTGAAGACCCCCACCCTGTTGGCCATTGCACCCGATGGAGACTTGCTGATTTTCCAGAAGGATCTAGACCGTGCTTTCCGCCTCCATGGGGGCGAATTGCTACAACAGGGGCCCCCAGCGCCAGGTTCCTTGGTACTTCTGACCGACTCCGCTGGAGCGGTCTGGATGCTATCCAAGAATGGCCTGGTACGGGAGAATACGGCCCTCCCTCAGCCCCTCGGCACTCTGGGTGCCATTTCGGGGGCAGCCCTGGATCATTGGGGCGACCTCTGGGTGGCCGACAGCCGGACTCCGGCCATCACCGTATTCACCCGAGAAGGCGAATCCCGAAGCCTCGCCTCACCAACGGTCAATGCGCTGGCACCGCTTCCCACAGGTGGCGTGGTCGTGGCGTCAGATGCCGACCGCAAGCTGCTTTTCCTGGACGCCGAGGGTCAGCCCCGGATTGTCGTGCCCTACGGCAAGGATCTCCCAGGACCCTTCCGGAAGGTGATTGCCTTGGCCTCGGATGGAGTCGGTCAAGTGGCCGCCCTCGTGGACGGGGCTGATTTCGGCCAGGGCCTGGTGATCTTCGGGCCCGACGGTGCCGTGCTTCGCCAAGCCACGTTCAAGACCCTTGGCATCAACGGCAACATCACCTCCCTGGCCCTGGATCGCTCCGGCGGCGTGATCCTATGCGACCGCCGCAACGACCTCCTTATCCGATTGAACTGACATGCGATTCCGACACCTGCTGTTCATCCCTCTTTTTTGCGTCACCCTGTGGGGCCAAGACCCGGGCCTCAACGATACGTTTCTTCAGGCCAAGGCACTCTGGGCCACCCAGGGAGACCGAGAAGGCGCAACCGCTCGCTTCGACAGCGTGGTGGCCACCCTCGCCCCACGGGCCGCCGGGCTGGGGCCTGAATGGATCCAAATGCTGTGCGAAAGCTACAACTGGCTCGCAGTCCTCGATGACCGCAGCGCCCAGAACAAGCCCCGGACCCAAGTACGCCTTCAGGCGCTCCTGGACTTGAACCCTGATTTCGAGCTGGATCGCGCCCTGACCTCCCAGCGCCTCCTGACCCTCTACGATCGGATGAAGGGCGAGAAGTACGCCCTCGTCAAGTTGAGCTACTCACCAGAGGGAGGTCGACTGCTGGTGGATGGCAAGCCCAACCCTCCCGTGACGCGAAAATTCCTCCCATTCGGAACCCATAAGCTCACCTACTCCAGGCCAGGCCACGCCACCTCGGATGTCATCCTGGAATTGGCCCCCCATGACGTGAAATCCACTGATTTCAAACTGACCAGAACGGCCTCCACCATCACCCTCTATGTCCAGCCAAGCGATATCGAGATCCTCCTGGATGGGCAGAGCCTTGGATTCGCCACCGGAAAGGCAGGACCAGAGGCCGCATCCCTTGCCATTCCCCCGGGTCTGCGACCCGAAGAGCTCTCGGGCCCGTTCGTCATTCCCCAGCTCACGCCCGGAAAGCACCGTCTCGAGCTGCGCGCATCCTGCTTCCGGTCCAAAGTGCTCGAACTGGGCGCCGAGTTCGCAACTCCCCCCGCTGATCATACCCTCGAGCCCATCCGCATGGATCCTTCCAAAGGCACTCTGTCAGTGAGTTCCCCATGGCCTGGTGGTGAACTCTTTCTCTCCGGCCAGAGTCGCGGGCCACTGCCTGTGGCAAACCTCCCGGTTTGTTCGGGCCCCTACGACCTGCTGGTGCGTTTCCCCGTCGGTGCCTTCTTCCGGCGCATTGACGTGGAAGAGGGCAAGACCCTGAACCTGGAGGTGCAACCGAAACCGCGCCTAGCCTTCCTGGGCCTCGAAGGTGGCGATTTCACGGGCCGCGCCCGGTTCCTGGCCCAGCTGGAGTCCCTTGGAGACCGACTGCAGCAACTGACCTTCCTGCCTGCCCATGCGGGTGAACCTGCCGCCGAGGCCCTGGCTCGCCTGAAGGCCTCACGGGAGACAGAATTGGTGCTAATCGCCAGACCCGTCCCGGATGCGGTCACCCACCGAGTGGAACTCATCGTGGCCACCCTGGATGGCGAAGAGGAAAGCCTCGTGCTGAAACCACTGGAGCAGGATCCTTTGGGTTCACTGGCGGCGCGCCTGAATGACGTCCCACCCATCCAGCAGCCAGGTTTGGGCTTCTCGGTCTTGGATATCCCTGGTGAATCGGGGCCCTGGGTGCTCGCTGCCTCCGAACCGGCGGTGAAGGCTGGCCTGCAGGTCGGCCGACCCATTCTCCAGGTCCAAGGAAAATCCATTTTGTCGGCTCAGGAACTCCAGAATTTGCTGGAATCTTCCAAGGAACCGGTATCCATTCGCCAAGCTGACGGGACGACGGTTTTGCCTGTCCAGACGGAGTCCCTGGAGATCCCCCTGGGTTCCAAGGGTTTGTGCTACCCGGCGGTACTCGCTCACCTTCGCCTACAGTACGCTGGCGCCAAGGGTGACAAGGCCAATCTGATCAAGCTCAATATGGCCCTCGTCCTGATGCAGTTCCGGAAGTACGACAAGGCCATCGAACTACTGCGAGATGCCCGGCTTAGCGCCAGCAGTGGGGTCAGCCAGGGCACCATCGACTATCACACGGGTTTTTGTTTCCTCCACCTAGGCACCACCTATCAAACCGAAGCAATGCAGGCATTCGGCCAAGCCCTGAAGTATCCTCAGTCAACCCTTCTCGGTCCTGAAGGCCCCCTGGTCGCACCCCTGGCCAAACAAGCGCTTGCAGACCTGAAGTAAGGTGGAGGAATCCATGCAGCATCAACGCGGTGAAGGCAAGACCGGATGCATCGTCTCTATGCTTGTCCTGGGTCTGTTGGGCGCTGCGGCCTACAAGGTTGTTCCCGTGTATTACGGCAACAGCGAACTCATCGACGCCTGCGATTTCATCGCCAGTGATGCCAGCAAGAGACCTCTTGAAATCATCGATCGTGAAATCCGAGCAAAAGCGAAGGAACTAGGTGTCTTCGAGGCCTTGACGGACAAGAACGCCATCCGCATCACCAAAACCGGGGGTGAAAACGGCGGAACCTGCACCATTGTTCTCCGGTACAAGCGAACCATCGATTTCTACGGCGTCTATACGTGGACCCTCGAGACAGACAAGCGCATCACCAAGCCGATCTTCGAAAACATCAGCTGATCTCTTGTTGCGGTTAGGGCCGGCCCGAGGCACCCTGCCCTCATGCATCTGTCACTTCCGGAAGACAATTCTCACGGCTTGAGCGGGACTTTGCGCCCTGTACGGATCCCGGGATCAAAGTCGATCACCAACCGGGCCTTACTCCTGGCCGCCTTGGCTCCCGGAATCAGTAACCTCCGCGGAGGCCTCGAGGCTGAGGACACACGCTGGATGCGACAGGCCTTGCGGGGGCTGGGATTCCCTCTTGAGGAATGCGATGGCACCTGGTCGCTCCAGGGGGGTGAAAAACCTCACGCCCAGGCCCCTCTGTGGCTAGGGGCCTCCGGGACCACCCTGCGTTTTCTCCTGCCCTGGCTCGCCCTGGCGGCCGAAGGTCGGCTTCGATTGGAGGGGGACCCACGACTCTTTGAGCGGCCCCTGGGGCCCTTGCTGGATCCGCTTCAGTACTTAGGGGCGAAGTGGTCCCCGGATGCCACCGGAGCTTGGCTCGACCCGACTCCGGCCCCCCCCCGGAGATTGGAGCTTCGCGTGGACGCCCGCCTCAGCAGCCAATTCCTGTCGGGACTGGCCCTGGTCGCCGCCGCCCTGCCGGAGACCAGCCTACTCACCTGGACCGAAGTGGCCAGCCCCAGTTACTTGATCCTCACGACCCAGTGGCTGCGCCGCTTTGGTTGCGAGGCGGAGCTTGAACCTGGGCAATGGCGGATTCCCGGCGGCACCCTCGCCCCACGGGACCTGGAACTGCCCGGGGATTGGAGCGGGGCCGCGGCCTTTCTCGCGGCGGCGGCCGCCACTGGCCGGAGCCTCAGGCTGGGACCCCTCGACCCCGAGGACACGCAAGGGGATCGGGCCATGGTGGCCATTCTGGCGTCCGCCGGTTGCAGGATCCATTGGCCCGAGACGCAGGTCCTGGAGGTGTCCGGCCGGTTGGAGCGGGGCCTGGATGCCGACCTGACTGACTGCCCAGATCTGGGGCCCGTGCTCGCAGCCCTGGCGGCCCTGGCCCCAGGGCCCTCAGAACTGCGTGGGCTCCATACCCTGCGCCTGAAGGAATGCGACCGCCTGGATGCCTCTGCGGAACTGGTGCGATGGCTGGGTGGCCAAGCTGAAGTAATCGGGGACCACACCCTTCGCATCAAGCCGGGCACACCATCCAAGCATCGGACCCCCTTCAATCCAAGGAACGACCACCGCATGGCCTTTGCCGCCGCCCTCGGCGGGTTGCGGTGGGGCGGTGACCTCCAGGATCCGCAGTGCGTGGCGAAGACCTTCCCGGATTTCTGGAATGTCTGGCGGGGAATGCTTGGATGCTGAGGGCTGCCTGGCTGGACGATTGGCAAGCCCCCTGGGGGCTCGACCGCGGGCGACGATGGGGCGATACATCCTGGGCCCTTGCGGCCATCTCCCAGGCATGGCTGCTGGGCGGGAGGGAGGGTCGCTGGCCACGGTTGGAGCAGGAGGCTCGCCGGCCGCTGGGCCCCAAGGTCTTGGCCGCACCCGCCGACTTCGGGCCCTGCCCCGATCCAGGCTGGATTGCGCGCCTGCGGCACGGCAGCGGGGAGGTACCCGCCGGACATCGGGGCGCACGGGAGGATGAACTCCTGACCTGGGCCTGGGAGGCCCTGCTGGCGGGAGACGGGACTCCCTGGATGGCGGCGGGTTCGGTCCTCTTGGACCTGCCCCAGCGCCTGAGGTGGATCCCTATCCTCGGTGCCGTGGATGCTGAGGGCACCCTGCACCTTCCCCCCTTCCTGGATCTGATCCCGGCCGAGTGGCATGCCCTTCCGCCAGGATGGTGGGAAATACTCCTGAAGAGCCAGGATGCGGCAGGCCGACTGCTTCCGGAAGGGCCCATGGATCCCAGCCTTCCCTGGCCTGCGATCCAGCGCCATGCGGAGGCTCTGATCATGGCCTCCCTGCCGGAGGATCTGGTTTCCCACCGGGCGTCCCCTTGGCTGCACGAATCATCGGGCGGAAGCTGGATGATGGATCCGAG
>PMJK01000113.1:0-2359 GCA_003158505.1 Holophagaceae bacterium
CTGGATGTCCTTCAGGTGCAGGCCTGTGGTGGGCTCGTCCAGGATGTAGACGGTGCGGCCTGTGGCCCGCTTGCTCAATTCCTTCCCCAGCTTCACCCGCTGGGCCTCGCCGCCGGACAGCGTGGTTGCACTCTGACCCAGGCGGATGTAGCCCAGACCCACGTCCATGAGGGTCTGCAGCTTGTTGGCCAGCACGGGAATGGGGGCAAAGAGCCCCAGAGCCTCCTCCACGGTCATGTTGAGCACGTCGGAGACGCTGTGTCCCTTGTAGTGGATCTCCAGGGTCTCCCGGTTGTAGCGCTTGCCCTTGCACTGCTCGCAGGTGACATAGACATCCGGGAGGAAGTGCATCTCGATCTTGAGTACGCCATCTCCTTCGCACTTTTCGCAGCGCCCGCCCTTCACGTTGAAGCTGTAGCGGCCCGGCATATAGCCCCGGGCCTTGCTTTCGGGCAGGTGGGCGAACAGTTCCCGCAGGGGCGTGAAGAGCCCCGTGTAGGTGGCGGGATTGCTGCGGGGGGTGCGGCCGATGGGGGCCTGGTCGATGTCGATGACCTTGTCCACGGCCTCGAGGCCCTTGATGGTTTTGTGCTTGCCCACGATGTGGACGCCCTGGTGCAGCTGGTTTGCGAGGGCCTTGTAGAGGATCTCGTTCACCAGGGTGCTCTTGCCCGATCCGCTGACGCCGGTCACNNATGGGGAAGTCCGCATCCACCTTCTTGAGGTTGTTCTCCTCGGCACCAAGGATGGAGAGCTGGCCGCGTTTCGCCTTGCGCCGGACGCGGGGGACGGGGATGGCATCCCGACCCGACAGAAAATCCCCGGTGATCGAACCGGGCGTGCGGGCGATCTCGTCCGGGGTGCCCTGGGCCACCACCCACCCACCGTGCTCGCCGGCGCCGGGGCCCATGTCCACCACATGATCCGCAGCCAGGATGGTTTCCAGATCGTGCTCCACCACCAGCACCGTGTTGCCCAGGTCGCGCATTTCCTGGAGGGTTCGGATGAGTTGCAGGTTGTCCCGCTGGTGGAGGCCGATGCTGGGCTCGTCCAGCACATAGAGCACGCCCTGGAGCTTGCTGCCGATCTGCGTGGCGAGACGGATCCGCTGACCCTCGCCGCCGGACAGGGTGGCCGCGCTGCGGTCCAGGGTGAGGTAGCCCAGTCCCACATCATCGAGAAAGCCCAGGCGCTCACGGATCTCCTTCAGCACTTTCTCCGCGATGACCGCGTCCTTGCCTTCAAGCGCTAGATCGGCGAACCAGCTCCGGGCCTCCCGGACGCTCTGGGCCACCACATCGGCGATATGCAGACCGCCCACGAACACGGCCAGGATCTCGGGCTTCAGGCGCTGGCCCCCGCAGGCCTCGCAGGGAATCACGCGCATGGATTCCTCCAGTTCCGCCTGGATCTCTTCGCTGGTGGTTTCGCGGTAGCGACGCTCGAGGTTGCCGATGATGCCCTCGAAGTGATGGACGAAATCGTAGCGGTTGCGCTTGCTTTCGTAAGTGAATCGCATCTCCTTCTCGGTGCCGTGGAGGAGGAGTCTGCGGATGTCGGCGGGCAGCTTCTTCCAGGGCGTGTCCAGGCTGAACTTCAGCTTGCGGGCCAGCTGATCCATCAATTGAGAACGCCAGCCGTCCTCGCTCACGCTCTTCCAGCCGCTGGCCTGGATGGCGCTCTCGTTGATGGAGAGGGCGGGATTCGGAATGATCAGCTCCTCCGCGAACTGGCGCTTGAACCCGAGGCCGTCGCAGGTGGGGCAGGCACCATAGGGGCTGTTGAAGGAGAAGGAGCGGGGCTCCAACTCCGGCAAGCCCAAACCGAACTTCGCGCACTTCGTGTTGTTGCAGGCCAACTTGCTGGAAAAGAGCTGTTCGGTACCGTCACGGCGCCCTTCCTGGGCGCCGCCCTTCGGGCCATCCTTCGGACGGTGGGCCTCCGCTCCTGCTTCGGCCTCTAGGATGATTAAGGCCGAACCTTCGGCCAGGTTGCAGGCGATCTCCAGGCTGTCCGCCAGACGGGATTGGATCGCGGGGCTCACCTTCAGCCGGTCGATGACCACCTCGAGCGTGTGCTTCTTCTGTTTGTCCAGGTCGGGGATGCCTTCGGTGAGGTCGAGCATCTGGCCATTGACGCGGGCCCGGATGTAACCGCGCTTCATGAGGTCCTGGAGCAGCTTCTTGTACTCGCCCTTGCGGCCGCGAACCACGGGAGCCAGGATCTGCAGCTTGGTGCCCTCGGGCTTGGCGAGAATCTGGTCGGCCATTTCCTGGATGGTCTGGCTGGCGATGGCATTGCCGCAGGCCACGCAGGTGGGTTTGCCTGTGCGGGCGTAGAGCAGGCGCAGGTAATCGTA
>PMJK01000113.1:2368-12862 GCA_003158505.1 Holophagaceae bacterium
CGCTGGCCTTCGGCATAGAGGGTGTCGAAGGCCAGGCTGGACTTCCCCGAGCCTGAAAGGCCCGTGATGACGACCAGCTGGTTGCGCGGCAGACTGAGGTCGAGATTCTTGAGGTTGTGCTCGCGAGCGCCCTTGATGTGGATGTGTTCCATAGTTCTCCAGTTTACGCCATTTTTTCGCCTCTGCGAATTGCGTCTAGAATCGTCTGATGCACCCAGCCGAACTGGCGATCCTGCTTCATCGCGCCCTCGAGGTCCGGTTGGCGCGCCTGCAGGAACTGCTGGATAAGGACCACTGGGCCGATGATTCGGAGCAGCTCCATCAGGTGCGCGTGGCAGCCCGCCGGCTGGGCGCGGTGCTCGATCTGGTGGATGCGGACATCTACCCAGGACACAAGGGCCAGCGCCGCGCCCTGAAGAATCTGGTCGACATCCTCGGGCTGCCCCGCGAGCTGGATGTTCACACCGGACACTTGGCGGCCTATCACCTCGAAGCCCGCACCACCACCCAGGCCGCCGTCATCGAGTACCTGCTGGAACTGGTGGACCGCAGCCGCGCCAAGGCCCGCCGGACCATGGAGAAGGAACTCGAACGGCTACGGCTGCCAGACCTCGAACGCCTGCTGGAGGTGCCCGCTTTGCAGCACCCCTTTCAGTCCGTCTCCTTGCAAGAGGCTGCCTGGGTGTGCCTGGAACCCCGTGCCAGTGCTGCTCTCGGTGACCTGACCGCACTCGCGGCCCACGAGGATCCGACCGCATTGCACAGGACCCGAATCAAGATCAAGAAGCTGCGGTACGCCATTGAGGCCCTGGAGAGCGCCTTCGCCGGGCCACCAGAACCTGTCCTGAAGACTTTGCGGGACCTCCAAACGGCGCTCGGGGAGCATCACGATTTTGCCGCCCTTGAGGCCCTGCTCTGGGAGATGGAAGCCCAGCTTCGTCTCCGGGCCCGTCCGACCCTTGGCGGAGGCGTGATCGAGCTTCTCGGCGATGTGGCCGAAACCCGTCGCACGGCCTTTGGTCGCTTCGTCACCCTTGCCGAGGGTCAGGATCGCGATGCCTTCGCCCGAGCGGTTCGACCGGCCCTGGGGCTTTCCCAGGCAGATGGATTCCGGGCATGAGCTTCTGGCGTGTCCGGATCCGCCCCCTGGCCTGGCTGCGCAGCCTGCACGCCAAGCTCTTCGTGCTTCTGGGCCTGGTGACCAGTGTGCTCACGCTGGCCGTCGCCTACTCCATCATCCGCAACAGCCGCAAAGAACTGGAAAGCTACTCGCGCAGGCTGGTGATCGAAACCGCAGGCACGGTGGAAACGGACGTCGTGGAGCGCGATCCCACCTTCAAGGATCCCGACAAGCTGGATCAGCTGCTGGAGAGTATTGCCGGACCCGACCGCAGCATCTTCCAGATCGATGTATTCAAGCGGGTGGGACGCGGTTCGGAAGTCGAGCTGGTCCGCTCCTCCGGTGATGAATCCATCGTCGAATGGGGTCCGGAAATCGGGTCCTACCTGTCCCTGCCGGGTCCCCAGGCCGAGTTGGTGGACCTCGAACCGGCCGGACGCGCCTGGAAGGTCTACCTGCCCATCCGCACCCACAAGCCCGGTCAGCCTCCCATCGGCCTCATCCGCGCCTACTGCGACCTGGAGCGCTGGGAAGTCGTCTGGGACAACAACCTCAAACGCACTTTGCGGACCCTGCCAGGCGTCCTGCTGGGTGAATTCATCCTGCTCTGGCTGATCCTCCGCGTCCTCATCAGCGATCCCATCGAGGCCATGGTGATCGCCATGCAGAAATTGGAGCGGGGCGAGGCCGCCGTGCGCGTGTCCGTGCGCCGCAGTGATGAACTGGGCCTCATCGCCGCCCGCTTCAATGGCATGGCCATCGAGCTCCAGCGGGCCGGCGAGGAGCGCGAAACCCTGATTCACGAGATCCGCGGCCTCAACGCCAACCTGCAGGGCCGCATCGACGCCGCCCTGTCCGAGCTCCAGGCCAAGAACAACGAGCTGGCCGCCCTGGTCGAACGCAACGCTCTGCTTCGGGAAGAACTGAGCGCCCAGGAACGCCTGGCCGTCGCTGGCCAGCTGACGGCCACCTTCGCCCACGAGGTGGGTACCCCCTTGAACCTCATGACAGGGCACCTCCAGCTGCTGGATGCGCAGAAGGACCTGCCGGAAAAGACCCGGGAGCGCCTGCACGTCATCCAGGCCCAGATCCAGCGCGTGGGCGACATCGTGCGCCGCATGCTGGACCTCACCCGCCGGCCCCAGCTGCTCAAGGAGACCCAGCCCTTCGCAGACCTGCTGGCGGATCTGGAGCAACTCTGGACGCCCACCCTGGCCGCCCATGGCGTCACCGTGGCGGCCAAGGCTCCTCCGGGATGCAGCCTGAACGTGGACCGAAAGCAGATGGAGCAGCTCTTCCTCAACCTCATGAACAACGCCTTGGACGCCATGCCATCCGGCGGCACGGTGCATTTGACGGCCCAACCTTCGGATGACAGCTCGCCTGATGCCCCGTGGTGGGAGCTGCGCTTCCAGGATTCAGGGCAGGGCATCCCCCGTGACCTGCTGGGCCAGGTCTTCCGCCCCATGTTCACCACCAAGCCGGAAGGCAAGGGCACGGGCCTGGGGCTCAGCATCTGCCGGGAAATCGTGCGGAATCACGGCGGCGAGATCCGGATTGAAAGTACGGAAGGCCAGGGCACCTGCGTGATCTTCACCCTCCCGGGGGCGTTGACAGCCTAGATTTCGACGACCTCGACGTCTCCCAGCGCCTCTTCCAGGAAGCGGCTTCCCACTTCCTTCAGGCGGCTGCTGGCATCGGTCAGCTGGACGCGGAGTTCGCCCCGGGCGCTGGCGGTGCGGTAGCCCAGGCGGCCCTGCAGCAACCGGTCCACGGCCTTGGCGGTCACACGGCCACTGTCGATCCACCGGGTGCCGGGGCGGCTGCGCTCCAGGCTCGTCATGAGGGTCGGGTAGTGCGTACAACCCAACACCACCGTCTTCACTTCGAAGGGCAGCTGGTTCATGTAGCGGCGGCAGATGGTGTCGGTGACAGGATCGTCAAACCAGCCCTCCTCCGCCAGAGGCACCAGCAGGGGGCACGCCACACTGTGGATGACCTTGGCGGGATCCCGGCGACGGATGGCCGTCTCGTAGGCGGCGCTGCTCACGGTCGCCAGGGTCCCGATGATGCCCACGGCCCCATGATGCTCGGCCGCTGCTTCGGCGCCGGGCTCGATCACGCCGATCACCGGGCAGGGGCTCACGGCCTGTAGGGCGGTCAAGCCATGGGCGCTGGCGGTATTGCATGCGATCACGATGAGCTTGGGGTCGTGGCGCTGGAGCAGCTCGCCCATCTGCAGGGTGTACCGCTCGATGGTGCGGTGGCTCTTGGTGCCATAGGGCAATCGCGCCGTATCCCCGAGGTAGACCAGGTCCTCCTGGGGGAGCAGCTGGCGCAGGGCGTGGATGACCGTGAGCCCGCCAATGCCCGAGTCGAACACCCCGATGGGCTGGTCCGCGCGGATCATGACGGATCCCTTTCCGCCAAGATGGCGATCCACTCGCCTTCTTTCAGCACCTTGAGGGGCCTGAACCCATGGGACGCGAGGCTCACCAGGGCTTCGTCCGTGCGCTCGGCCAGGATGCCACTGGCGACGAGCCAGCCGCCGGGGGCGGACACCTCGGCCATGCGCGGCAGCAGCTCCTGGATGGTTTCCAGCAGGATGTTGGCCAGCAGACCCGCATAGGGACCTGCCACCCGCGGGTGGTCCAGGGTGCCGACGAAGCTCTCGTAGGGCCGGGCGCCCTTCAGCAGGTGGGAGTTCAGTTCGATGAGTTCGTCCATGGCCGGGCCGCAATCGGGATCGATGTCAAAGGCCGTGAGTCGCCGCCCGCCCAGCAGGAAGGCGGCCAGCGAGAGGATGCCCGTGCCGGCGCCGATATCGAGGAGGGGGCCCTTGAGGTTTTCCTCCAACGACAACTCCTCCAGCAGTTCCATACAGAGGCGCGTGGTCTCGTGGCCCCCGGTGCCGAAGGCCAGGCCCGGATTCACCACCAGGTCGATCCGGTCCGCAGGGCCCGGGGTTGCGTCCCAGAGCGGACGTACATGAAAGCGCTTGCCGACCTCGAAGGCGCCGAAGCCTTCTCGGCTCTTGGCCAGCCAATCCTCGTCACCGAAGGTTTCGGCCTTGAGGAGACGGACCCCGGGGAAGGCTTTGAGACCCGCGGGTTCCGGGGGGAGGGTCCCAGGCGAAAAGTAGACATAGCAGGTTTTGGGTGGATCGGCCTCCCGATAGAAGGCGGATGACCCACTCCCTTCCAGCCAGCCGCATAGGGCCTCTTCCTGCAGTTCAGGAACCTCCAGTTTCCACCTCAAATGCGACACGTTCGTCATGGGCCAAGGTTAGCAGGCCTCCCGGGAACCATCTGGACTCGGGCTGCACTCAGTAGGTGCGGCAGGCCAGAATGCCGTGGTGAGTGGAGTGTTGGGGGGAAATGGCACGGGGGGATAAGCGTCCCCCCGTGTTTATTTGCGGCCGTCGGCCTGGAGGAACTACTCCGCTGCCTCGGCCGATTCCGCGTCCTCAAGATCCAGCCGTTTCATCTTTTCGAGGAAGGTGGTGCGTTTGAGGCCCAGGAGATCGGCAGCGCGCTTCTTGTTCCCCCGGGTGATGGCCAGGCTCTGGAGCATGAGCGTCTTCTCCATGTCCGACACCACCTGGTTGAGATCCAACCCTTCGGCGGGCAGATCCATCCCGAAGGCCGNNACTTCGCCCATGCGCTCGGCCAAGAAGGCGAAATCCTCCCGCGTGAGCACGGGGCGTGTGCCCGAAAGGACGATGGCACGCTCGATGGCGTTCTCCAGCTGTCGCACGTTCCCAGGCCAGGGCAGGGACATCAACAGAGGATCCACGCTGGGATGCAGAGCCTTGGGGTAGAGGCCATGTTCGCGGGCCTTGCGGTTGAGGAAGTGCTGGGCCAGGAAGGGCACCTCCTCCCGCCGGGCCCGCAGGGGCGGCATGGTGATGGGCACGACCTCGAGCCGGTAGAACAGATCCTCGCGGAAGGTGCCGTCCTGCATCTTCTTCCACAGGTCTACGTTGGAAGCGGTCACTACGCGCACGTCCACCTTCACCGGCGCGCCACCACCCAGGGGCTGCACCTCGCGCTCCTGCAGCACCCGCAGCAGGCGCACCTGGGCGCTCAGGGGCATGGTGCCGACTTCGTCGAGGAAGATGGTCCCGCCGTGGGCTTCCCGGAACTTGCCCGGCGTGTCCTTGCGGGCATCCGTGAAGGCGCCCTTGTTGTACCCGAAGAGTTCGGACTCCAGGAGATTCTCAGGGATGGCACCACAGTGGACGGCCACGAAGGGCTCCGCGTTGTCGGCGCTCATGCGATGGATGGCCCGGGCGATGACCTCCTTGCCGGTGCCGCTTTCCCCCAGCAGCAGCACCGTGGCGCGGGTGGCAGCAGCGCTGCGGGCGCGAGCCAGCACATCCTGCATGGCCGCGCTGGTGCCCACGAGGCCGAAGGCCAGCGCCTGCGACGCGCTGAGCTGAGTGGTGGTGCCCGAGCGCGGACGCAGGCCCGGCATGGGAGGCTCCGGACCCAGCACGCCCCAGCGCACGGAACCCAGGGCACCCCATTCCGACAGGGCCTTGCAATCCATGGGTTCCCCATCGGGCTTCAGGCCCAGCAGAATGGGCAGGGCCGCCACTTCAGCCATCATGCGATTCAGTTCCGGCGGTGGCCAGGCGCCCTTGGCGCTGATCACCCACAGGTCCACATCCCGTGGCGCCAGAGCCGGGAAGGCTCCGCGATCCAGGGTCACGTCCCACAGCGCCGCCCACCGATGTTCCAGCCCCCCGGTGTCGTCCCCGAGGGTGGACCAGTGAAGGCGCGGCAGTTGGGTCATAGGCTCCTTGGTTGGAAATAGCCTAGATGCAGGGAGCTGAGGGTCAAGTCAAAAAAATGACGGGACAAAATCTATCCTTGCTCCACGGCGTACGATAAAGGAAGCATTCCGGAGGTTCCCATGTCCCTTATGGAATCCACCATGGTTCCGCTCGGCACGGGCTGTCCGGATTTCACGCTGCCCGGGGCGGATGGTCAGCTCTGGTCCCGGGACGACTTCCACTGTCCAGCCCTGCTGGTGGTGGTCATGTGCAACCACTGTCCCTATGTGCAATCCATCGACGATCGCCTCAATGCCTTGGCGAAGGCCTATGCCGGGCGCTGTGCCGTGGTGGGCATCAACTCGAACGATGCGGTGGCCTTCCCGGAGGACAGCTTCAAGGCCATGCGGGCCCGTGCCAAGGCCAAGGGCTACGTCTTCCCCTACCTTTGGGACGAGGAACAGACCGTGGCTCGCGATCTTGGCGCGGTGTGCACGCCGGACTTCTTTCTCTATGGTTCCCACCGGCACCTGAACTACCGGGGTCGCATGGATGACAACTGGAAGGACGCCACCCGCGTCACCCATCAGGATCTGAAGGAAGCCATCGAGCGTGTTCTTAACGGGAAGGAGCCCCTGGAGACCCAGTATCCGAGCATGGGCTGCAGCATCAAATGGAAGCACGCCCACTGAGGCTCTTCTTCGGCCTTCCGCTTCCCTTGGACCTGCGCGAGAACCTTGGCCAGTGGCGGCGGAACTACCCTGGCATCGAGGGCTGGTCCAGGATCGAGGGCCTGCACCTGACCCTGGCCTTCCTCGGCCAGCGCCCAGCCGGGTCCCTGCCCGGCCTGGAAGGCATCGCGACGGCCATCGCGCAGCGCCACGGGGCCTTCGCCTTGACCATCGCGGCGCTCGGCAGCTTCTCCCGTTCGGGAACCACCCGGCTGCTCTGGCTGGGCCTGGCGCCTTCGCCGGCCCTGGTAGTCCTCACTGAGGACCTGCGCCGGCACCTTCTCGCCGTGGGCGAAGCCATCGACACCAAGCCCTTCCATCCCCACGTGACTCTGGCCCGCTTCCGCCAGGCCCAACCCATGGCCGGATTCACGGATCCACCCATCCAGGGTTTCACCGCGGACTGCCTGACCCTCTTTGAAAGCCATCCGCAGGGATGCTACACGGGGCTGCGGAGCTGGCCCTTGCAAAGGGTATGATCGGAAGTTCTGCCGGAGCTGCGATGCGCCTTGCTGTCCTACCGATCTGCCTCGCGGCCCTGCCCCTTTGCGCCCAGTGGGACGTGCGTCTGGAACTGCCCCGGCCCACGGGTCAGAACCTGCCCCAGACGCTGCTCAGCGGAACCGGGAACCTGGTGGCGGGGGATTTCGATACGGGCCAGGGGTTCATCGCCACGGTGAGTCGGCAGCTCCTCCAGGTCGGCCCCCTGCTGAAGGTGGAAGGCGGGCTGGAGTATTCCCAATTCACGGCCGATGGCAACCTTGCTTATGGAACAGTCTCCCAAGGCGCCAATCTCAGGCAGCAGGGGGTGGGGTTGGATATCAACGCCCAGATCTGGGTGCCCTTTGTGGGCATCGCGGGCGAGTTGGGCCTCATCCAACGCTTCCAGCGCTATACCTTCGAGACCGCCGGAGCCTCCAATGCCAAGGACCTGAGTCGCACCTGGCTGCGGGTGGGCGCCCGCTGGCGGATTCCTTTGCTGGTGGTCCATCCCTATGTCGTCGCCAGCTATCAGCAGCCCGTCACCAAAGAGAACCCCGTGCGGCTCAGCAGCGCTTCGGATCTGGTGGCCTACCTGACCGCCCAGGGCAGTGGACAGGAGTTCCAGCGCCTGTGGACCTTCGGCGTGGGAGTGGCCTTCTGATGGTCCGCCGAGTCCTAGCCCTCCTCATTCTCATTCCGGTCCTGGTCGCCGCGCCCGCCGCCAAGGCGCGTCCGAAACTGGTGGTCGTGATCGCGGTGGATCAATTGTCCGCCGAGCTGATGCAGACCTATGGCCCTGAACTGACGGGGGGACTTGCACGGTTGCGCAAGGAGGGGGTCTTCTTCACCGAGGCCTACCACGACCACGGGTTCACCGAGACGGGCCCTGGCCATTCCGTGCTGCTCTCGGGCCGCTTCCCCGCCAACACCGGCATCGTCGAGAACCGCTGGCTGGACCGGGTCGCCGGCAAGTTCGTCTACTGCGTTGAAGACGCCGCCGCCAAGTCCCTCACCGCGCCGGGCCAGGCCAGTTCCTCCAACGCCCGCTTCCTAGGTGATGGGCTGGGCGACTGGCTGCAGGCTCAGGTGCCCGGCAGCCGGGTCTTCGCCCTGTCGGGGAAGGACCGGGCCGCCATACTCATGGCCGGACGCAAGCCCACAGGCGTCTTCTGGTTCACCGGTCCGGCCGGCTTCACCAGTTCCACGACCTATGCAACACACTTGCCCGCTTGGCTGGTTCGCTATGACCAGGGACTCTCCTCCCGCATCACTGCGGACAGTTGGCTCTGGTCGAAGGATCCCGCCACACCCGAGGGGCGGTCCGCCCAGTGGACCTTCGGCTCCTTGATCATACGGAATGGGGGCCTGCCGCGACTCATCCAAGGGGCCGGAATGCCTCTGGACAAAGGGTTCGACGTCCGGTTCCGCAAGTCTCCCTTCCTGGACGCGGTGACGCTGGAAGCCGCCGAGGCCCTGCTGGACGGCGAGAAGCTGGGCCGCGGCCGCGGCACCGATCTGCTGGCCATCAGCTTCTCGGCCACGGACTACATCGGCCACAACTACGGAACGCTGGGCACCGAGATGCGCGACCAGATCCACCGGCTGGACCGGGGGCTCGGCCGCCTGCTGGACCGCCTCCGCCACGAGCATCCGGGCGCCTGGGTGGTACTGAGCGCCGACCACGGCGGCCTGGATATCCCAGAGGCCCTCAGCGACCAGGGATTCCCTGCGCGCCGCCTCCTTGCCGAACCCTTCATGGCGGCCCTGCAGGCTGATCTGCGCGGTGCCTTCAAGACGGATCGCGATCTCATGGTTCCGACCACAGAACCCAACACCCTCTACCTCGACGAGTCCGCCCTGAAGGCCGCGAACCTGGATCGCCACGAAGTGCTTCAACGGGTCCAGTCCTGGCTGCGCGCCCGCCCCGAGGTCGCCGAGGCTTTCACCGCGGAGGAGCTCCAGGCCACGGACCCCGCGGCCACCGGCAGCCCCCGGGACAGCAGCCTCCGCGTGCTGTTGCGCCGCAGCTTCCGCTCCGAGCGCAGCGGCGACATCCTCGTGGCGCTGAAGCCCTTCGTCGTCATCGGCGTGCCCCCGACCGAGTACCCGGCGACCCATGGCACGCCGAACGCCTACGATCGGCGCGTGCCCCTGATCTTCTGGGGCCCGTGGAAGGGCGGGGAGCGCCACGAGTCCGTGCGCACCGTGGATCTGGCGCCCACCCTGGCCCGCGAACTGGGACTCCAGCCCGGCACCGTGGACGGGAAGGCGCTGGACCTGGGCGCGCGGAAATAGGATCTGCCATGACGATCCCCCGCCACGCCCGCCTCGTGATCCTCACCGGCGCCGGCATTTCCGCGGAGAGCGGCCTGCGCACCTTCCGCGCCGCCGATGGCCTCTGGGAGCAGCACCGGGTGCAGGATGTGGCTACACCAGAGGCCTTTCACCGGGATCCAGCGCTGGTCTACCGCTTCTACAACGAGCGGCGGCGAAGTCTCGCCACCGTGCAACCCAACGCCGCCCACCTCGCCCTGGCCCGGCTGGAGCGGGAATGGGGGGGCGAGCTTCTCCTCGTCACCCAGAATGTGGACGATCTGCACGACCGGGCCGGCTCGCGGAACCTGCTCCACATGCATGGTGAACTCCTCAAGGGGCGCTGCCTCGCCTGCGGAGCCATCCACGACTGGCCCGGGGACATGGACCCGGCCAGCCGCTGCCCCACTTGCAGCCGCGGCCCGATGCGCCCGCACATCGTGTGGTTCGGCGAGCTGCCCCTGGAGATGGACCGCATCTACCAGGCCTTGGACCGCTGCGATCTCTTCGTGGCCATCGGCACCAGCGGACACGTGTACCCCGCCGCCGGGTTCGTGGCGGCCGCGGCTCCCGGCGCACGAACCGTGGAATTGAACCTCGAAGCCAGCCTCGTGGCCAGCGACTTCCAGGAAGCCCGCACTGGCCTGGCCACGGACCTGGTGCCTGCCTTCGTCTCGGAACTGCTGGGCGGATGAAGGACAGGTCTCGAAGAGGGGTGTGACGGCCCTCTGTTCCTACCCCTTCAACACCGGTCCTCCGCCAGCCGCAGCATGTGTTCGCTGGCGAGGACACCATCCTGGTGGTTCATCCGCTGGAAGTGGCTCCGGAGATGGCGCAGGGTGCGCGGCACGGCGGGGGCGAAGTGGGCCTTCCTGCGGTGTACGAGCTGGTAGCCGAAGGTGCCCAGGGCCTTGAGGCTCCGCTGCAGGGCGCTGAGGTTCAGTTCCTCGATCAGCGCCTCGTGATTCCATCCCAGTTCACTTTGAAGGGGCTCGATGAGGGCGCGCCCCGCCTCCTTGGACCAGTCCCAGTAGGCGTCATAGCGAAGGCTGGCCAGGTCATAGGTGGCG
>PMJK01000081.1 GCA_003158505.1 Holophagaceae bacterium
AGGCTGCCAAGGCCGACAAGAAGGAAGAAGCCAAGAAGTAAGCGGCTTCAACGGTTCCAGAAAAGCGGGCTTCGGCCCGCTTTTTTTTGGGTGTCTTTCCTTGGGACCACCGGCCCGGCCATCATGAATCCCATGATCGATCCCCTGCTCGACCTCACCGCAGAAATCCGATCGCGAGCTCCCGAGTTCCCGAGGGAGGGTGTGACCCAACTCTTGGGCTGCGTGGACGGCTATGGATTGTTCAGGGATGCGCGGGGTCTTCACCATCGGCCCTTTGCTCAGATCGCGCCCACGGAAGGCCCATGGGATCTGTCCCCCCTGATCGACCACACGCTGTTGAAAGCCGAGGCCACCGGAGCTCAGGTGGAAGTCCTGTGCGCCGAGGCACTGGAGCATGGGTTTGCCTCTGTCTGCGTAAACCCCCTCTGGGTTCCATTGGCAGCCTCCCTATTGAAAGGAAGTTTTGTCCGAACCTGCACTGTGGTGGGCTTCCCCCTCGGGGCCACCGCCCGTCGCGCCAAGGCATTTGAAGCGGAGATTGCGCAGCTGGATGGCGCACAGGAAGTGGACATGGTCCTGGCCATCGGCGCCGTCAAGACCGGCGATTGGGAGTCTGTCCGTCGGGACCTCGAGGCCCTGAGATCCGCCACACCGGCGCCGACCGTGCTCAAGGTGATCCTGGAGACCTGCCTGCTGGACGATGCCGAAAAAATCCGAGCCTGCGAGCTGGCTTGCGATGCAGGGCTGGACTTCGTCAAGACCTCCACCGGGTTCTCCACCGGTGGCGCCACCGAGGCGGATGTGGCGCTCATGCGTCGCACCGTGGGCTCGAGTCTGGGGGTGAAGGCCTCGGGGGGCATCCGGACCTATGAAGCCGCGCTCCGGATGGTCCGGGCTGGCGCCACGAGGTTGGGTCTGTCCGCCTCCCTGGCCGTCGTTCGCGGGAGCGCCGGCTCGGGAGCCTACTGAAAAGTGCGGTATTCTCCAGTAAGCAATTCCATCGGAGGCCATCGTGGCGAAGCTTGATCTCATGTTGTACGAGGAGGAATACAAGCTCCTCCAGGAGATCATCGGCCGCCTTTCCAAGGATGCCTCTGCCAAGGTGGTGTTCCTGGTGGACAAGAACGGCCAGCAGATTGCTTCGGCCGGGGATGTGAAGAGCATCGACGCCACCAGCCTCGCCTCCTTGACGGCCGGCAACGTGGCGGCCACGGATGGACTCGCCAAGCTCATCGGAGAGAAAGAGTTCAGCCTGCTCTTCCATGAGGGGGAGAAGGACAACCTTCACATCTCCATCGTGGGCAAGCGGGGGATCCTGGTGGTGATCTTCGACCAGAATTCCAGCCTTGCCTTAGTCCGCCTGCGGGTGAAGAAGGCCAGCAAGGAACTTCAGGACATCTTCGATCAGGTGGAGCAGCGCGCCCAGAAGGAATCGGATACGGGCAGCCGCTTCGAGAGCCCCTTCTCCGAGATCACCGACGAAGACATCGACCGCCTCTTTGGCGACTGAGCTTAGGGCGCGCCATGACCTTCATCAACTACGCGTCCCGCGAGATCAACTGCAAGATCGTGTACTACGGCCCAGGCCTTTGCGGCAAGACCACGAACATCCAGTGGATTTTCGAGCAGGCCAACCCCGATAAGCGGGGCAAGCTCGTCAGCCTCGCCACCGAGACCGATCGCACCCTGTTTTTCGACTTCCTCCCCCTCGATATGGGCACCGTCAAGGGCTTCAAGGTCCGCTTCCACCTCTACACCGTGCCCGGCCAGGTCTTCTACGACGCAAGCCGCAAGCTCATCCTGCGTGGTTGCGATGGCATCATTTTCGTGGCCGACAGCCAGAAGACCCGCATGGAAGCCAACATCGAGTCCATCGCGAACCTGGCCACAAACCTCAAAGAGAACGGCTTCGACATCCGGACCATTCCCTATGTCCTCCAGCTGAACAAACGCGACACGCCCTCGGCCGCATCCGTGCAGGAAATGGAGCGCCTCCTCCGGTTCCGGAACGAGCCCATTGTCGAGGCCGTGGCCAACAAGGGAACGGGTGTCATCGAGACCCTCAAGGCCGCCGCCCGGCAGGTCCTCATGGAGCTCCAGCGCGCCTAGGAGCGACCTGGATCACAGGTCCCGAAGCCTCGCGCTTGAAACCCAGCCCCCATCCGGTAGAATGATCATTCGCCTTTCCGGAGTAGCTCAGGGGTCAGAGCGGGTGACTGTTAATCACTAGGTCGGGGGTTCAAATCCCTCCTCCGGAGCCAGAACAAGTAAGGGGGTCCCGACGGGACCCCCTTACTTGTTCTGATTAAGGCGCAGCGGATTTGAACCCCCGAATGGCAGCCGGCCCGCGAGCGCGCCGCTCCGGCAGCGCGGGGCGCTGCCGGAGCGGAACCAAGCGCGAGTGGTCGCCGGCAACGGGTTCAAGTGCACGCTCGAGATACCACAGTCAAAATCAGGGGGATCGGTCGGCCCGCCAGCCCGGAGCAGGAGCGGAAGGCCACCGTCGCGCGGGGCGCTGCCTCCGCGGAACCAAGCGCGAGTGATTGCCGGCAAGGGGTTCAAATCCACGCTCGAGAACCGAAGTCAAAATCAGGGGGTAGCCTCACGCTTGAGGTATGGCTTCAGGATTGGCCCGAGTGTGATCACGGCAGCCCGTACCATGCACCACGGCCACTACCGCGCTGCTGGAGGTGACCCTGTTCAACTAGGGCCCGGAAGTGCTGCTTCAGGGTGTTTCGGCTGATGCCCGTCAGCCGGATGGCGTTGGCCATGGTGACTCGTCCGTGCTCACGGGCAAACTCGACAATTTGAAGCGACAGTTCAGGGAGCACCGCCAGGACCAGCTTTTCCCGCTCAACCTTCTGGTTCAGACGCCGCACCTGCTTGGCCAGCGACTGTAGGAAGAACACCAGCCACGGCTGCCAGTTCGGTGCTTCGGTGCGGATCGTCCCCTGGGTCTGCCGGAGGGCAAGATAGTAGGCTTCCTTGTTCTGCTCGATCACGCTTTCGAGAGAGGCGTAGGGCACATAGGCGTAGCCAGTCTGAAGGAGCAGCAGGGTCGTGAGCACACGGCTGAGCCGCCCATTGCCATCCTGGAACGGGTGGATCTCCAGGAAGACGACCACCCAAAAGCCGATGAGCAGCAGTGGGTGCAGCCGTGCGCTCCGCTGTTCTTCCTGAAGCCATGCCACCAACTCGGTCATCAGGCAGGGTGTATCGAAAGGTGTGGCCGTCTCGAAGACGATGGCAACCTGTCTGTGGTGCTCATCGAACGCCGCCACGCTATTGGGCGCGGTCTTATAGCTCCCGCGATGACGCTCATCCTTCTCGCTGTAGACCAGCAGATCACGGTGAAGCTGCTTGATGTGGTTCTCAGTGAGGGTGATCTCCAGCCAGGAGGAGAACACCAGATCCATCACCTCGGCATATCCAGCCACCTCCTGCTCATCCCGTGTGGTGAAGCTCTTGATCTCCAGGTTGGACAGCAATCGCTCAACCTCGCGATCGGACAGCTTGCTGCCTTCGATGCGGGTGGAGGAACCGATGCTCTCGATCGTTGCGACCCGTCTCAGCGCCGAGAGACGATCCGGTGCCAGCCTACCCAAAGCTTTCCACGCGCCCTTGAATTCATCTATCTGGGCGATCAGCCCTAGGATCTCTGGGGTGATCTGGATGGAGTCGGATCGGATCATGTGTCCAATTTTATACCCAATTACACCCATTAACCAAATAGACACCCAATTAGACCCAAATTCTTCTTGATCGGTGGTTATGGTCGCGCCCAAGTGGTGGGGGCCCCTCAGGGTGGTCTCAAAAGGAGATCAAACTTCAAACGTTCGACCTAATTTCCCAATCAAAGATCACTTGAATACTGGCTCTTTAAGGCGTTGAATGGTTTCCGCCTAAGCCCCACCTGTGAGGCATGTCCCTTGGTTCCCAGCCAAGGCAAGCGCCAAGAGATGCAACAGCCACTCCAGGTTGTCCTTCCCGACTCATGGAGGTGCGCATGAAGGTCTTTGCTGCTTCCCTTTCTCTGCTGTTGGGCATGTCCCGACTGATTGCTGCCCCTCCCGGCACCCCGCCTGCATCGCCTTCCGCTGCAGGAACAACCCATTCCCTGGTACGCCCGGACCTCGTTCTGCAATACACCGAGTATGGATCCGGCGATCCGGTGCTGGCCCTCAATGGCGGTCCTGGGTTCTCGGGGGCCTCCCTTGCATCACTGGCGCAACTTCTTGCAAAGCGCACTCGGGTCATCCTTCCGGATTGCAGAGGGACGGGCCTGTCCATACCGAAGGATGATAAGGCCATCACGCTTCGGGGGACGTTGGAGGACCTGGAGGCTCTTCGTCGGAGCTTGGGGCTTAAGCAATGGACGGTTCTCGGGTGGTCCTGGGGTGGATGTTTGGCGATGGAGTATGCCTCCAAGTTCCCGGCCAGTATTTCCAAGCTCATCCTTCTGGGTTCCGGCCCGAATTCCTTTGAGTTCGCGGGTCCCTATACCGACACGTTGAAAATGCGCATGACATCGGATGAAAGGCAAGCGGAGGAATACTGGGAGCGCGAGGATGTCAGGAACCAAGATCCAGATCGTGCAGCCGTCGAAGTGCTCCGGGCCATGGTCCCGGCCTGTTTCTACGACCGAAGCAAGGCCATCCCATGGATCTCTCAGTTCCGGCCAGGAAAGGCCATCTACAATCCCGGCGCCGAAGCGCTGGTGCCGGAATTCGAGATAGGCGCCCAAGGCAGGATCGAAGCGTTGAGACACTTGGATTGCCCGACCTTGATCCTGTATGGGCGACAGGACGCAATGCCAGCCACCTGGGCCTTTGAGAACCATGAATTGATCCGTGGGAGCAAACTGGTCTGGATCGAGCGATGCGGCCACCACGTCTTCATTGAGCAGCCAGAGGCCCTGGAGAAGGCCCTCTTCGAATTCCTGTACCCTTGATCGGCACCCCATACAAAAGCCTCATAAGCCAAAACGCACTTACTCTGAAACACGCACCAACACTAGATTTCATGGGGTGAGTAAGCTGGACCGATAATCACTAGGTCGGGGGTTCAAATCCCTCCTCCGGAGCCAGAACAAGTAAGGCGCAGCGGATTTGAACCCCCGAATGGCAGCCGGCCCAAGGGCGCGCCGCTCCGGCAGCGCGGGGCGCTGCCGGAGCGGATGAACGCGGGTGGTTGCCGGCAACGGGTTCAAATCCCTTCTCCGGAGCCAAAAAAACCAAGTACTTAGGCCGCCTCGACCCAGGCGGCCTTGTTGTTGTTCCTACGTCCCGACTGCTACCGTACTCACCCGATCCCATTCTAGATGCACCCCTTTCAGTCCCTGGATACATTTGGGAACCCACGTCGATCCCGATAGGTCAGGCGAGGCACCCTGGAAACCAGTCGTATTGAGAATCCAAACCATAGAGGATTCGACCGAGGGCATGATTCACATCAGGGAATCAAACCATGACTGAGGACCGCAGGAAGGATCCAGTTCGTATTCCCAGGAGAATCCGCCGGGCCGAGGATCAGGACCTTCCCTCTCCCTTGCTTGCGGATGAAAGCAGGTGGTACTCGGAACATACCGCCCTGTTGATCAGCACGCTGAAATGGGCGTTCCTGGGGGCTGGTGCGGGAGTCTGCGTTGGTCTTGGCACACGAGGGTTCCTCTGGTCCATGGAGGCATCGGGCAGGGTTGTTCGGGTGCTCAGTGAGGGAACGTTTTCTCCCTATTGGCTGCTGCCGCTGGCGCTGCCGCTATGCGTGTGGTTGATCCACACGTTTGCTCCCGAGGCCCGTGGGCACGGCACCGAGGCGGTCATCACTGCGGTCCACCAGCGCTCCGGCCGGATCAATTGGCGGGTGGCTCCGGTCAAGCTGCTGGCGACCGTCATCACCCTGGCCTTCGGGGGGTCTGTCGGCAAGGAGGGACCAGCCGCCCAGATCGGCGCCTCGCTGATGAGCCTCTTCTCGGATCTGCTGCGGCTCAGGGACGAGGACCGTAGGCGCTTGGTGATCTGCGGCATCAGCGCCGGGTTTGCTGCGGTCTTTGGAACGCCGATCTCGGGTGCGCTCTTCGGGATCGAGGTGTTGTACCTGGGCCGCATTGATTACACGGTCCTCTTTCCCAGCCTCCTGGCGGGCATCGTCGGACATCTGGTGTGCGGTGTCCGGGCCCCTTTCCCTGTGCTTCATGACGCTTTGGGAAGCATCGGACAAACAAAAATGGTGCTCGTCACCCTGTTCGCAGGGGTGGTGTTCGGGCTGATCGCCCTAATGCTCATTGAGTCCATGCGCGGACTGGAGAAGCTCCTTCGTCCCTTCAAAGGGCATCCGTACCTTATAGCGGTAGCTGGCGGCTTGTTCCTCGTGGCGCTTTATGGGGTGGCCGGTGAGCGCTACGCCGGGCTCGGGGTCGAGACCATCGAAGGCACGCTGACGGGCGCCCTCCGACTGGTTTCAGCCGCATTCGTCCTCAAGATCGTGGCCACGTCGGTGACCCTTGAATCAGGGGGCAGCGGTGGCATCATCACCCCGGTCTTTTTCATTGGTGCGACGAGCGGGGCGGCCCTGGCCCACCTCCTCGGTCTTCCCCAACCGCTCCTAGCCGCCTTCGGGTTCGTGGCGTTGCTTGCGGCCAGCGCAAACACGCCCATTGCTGCCGCCGTCATGGGCATCGAACTGCTTCCCCATGCCGAGGGCATCTACGCCGCGCTTGCCGCTGGAACGGCCTTCCTGATCGTCGGTCATCGAAGCGTCTACGCGAGCCAGAAACTCGGCTTCTCCAAGTCCGCCGGGCTGGATGTGGAACTTGGAGGGCCCATCGGGGCCATCGACCGCAAGGGCGTCCGGGTCAAGAAGGGGACCCTCACGGATCGCCTCCAGAATCTGGGGAAAAGGCTTTACGAACCTTCCAGGAAGAAGAAGTAGTTTCCAGTGGCTTTTCCTGATCATCGCCAGGGGGCGTGCCCGAATATCGGGCTGGGCATCCCAGGCTCAATGGTAGATTTCTAAGGTTATTCGGAGGTCCCCATGAAACGCCGAGTTCCATTCCTGTTGGCCATGGCCTTCTGCCTGCCCTTGATGGTCCGGGCCGCTGGACCGGAGGTGCTCCGCACTTTCAGGGTCGGGGGTGAGGGCCGGTGGGACTACGTGGCCCTGGATCCCGATGGCGGACGGCTCTATGTGCCCCGCTCCACCCGGGTGATGGTCCTGGATCTGGAGGGTCGCGTGAAGGGTGAGATCCCAGGCACGGCGGGCGTGCATGGCGTCGCCTTTTCCGCGGAGCTGGACCGAGGCTGGACCAGCAACGGTCAGTCGGGGACGGTGACCGTCTTCAAGCTCTCCACCCTGGAGGTGCAGAAGGTGGTGAAGACCACCGGTGAGAATCCCGACGCCATCCTCTTTGAGCCTGCCACCAAACGGGTGTTCACCTTCAATGGCCGGGGCAAGAATGCCACGGTATTGGATGCCCTCAGCGCTGAAGTAGTGGGCACCCTCCCCATGGGCGGCAAGCCCGAATTCGCCGCCTGTGATGGTTTGGGCCGGGTCTATGTGAACAACGAGGACACGTCGGAAATCCTCGCCATCAATGCCCGTACCCTCCAGGTCGAGGCCAAGTGGTCTATCAAGCCCGTGGCGGATCCCAGCGGCCTGGCCATGGACGTGCAGCATAACCGGCTCTTTTCGGTGGGCAGCAACAGGCTGGTCGCCGTGGTGGACGCCGGCTCCGGCAAGGTCCTCGCCACCCTGCCCATCGGCGCCGGCACCGACGGCATCGCCTTCGATCCGGGCACGGGCTGCGCCTATGCGAGCAACGGGGAAGGCACCATCACCGTCATTCGCCCCACCGGCCCCGCCACCTATGAGGTCTCGGCCACCATTCGCACCCGGCCGGGGGCCCGCACCATCGTGGCCAACCCCCTCACCCACCGCCTCTATCTGCCCACGGCGGAGTTCGCCCCCCTGCCCAAGGATGCCAAGCCCGGCACCCGACCGGCCCTGGTCCCGGACAGCTTCCAGGTCCTCGAAGTGGGTGAAGCCCTCTGAACCGGGAGTTGATCTGCTCGCGGTACACCCGAGCTATCCGACAATTGAGCTAGGCTCAGACCCGGGGCTCCCTATGCGGTGTCGCGGGCCCATCCCAGGAGTTCCAATGAAACCAACCATGCTCTGTCTGGCGTTCCTTCTGACGGGGTTTCCCGTTTCTGCCGCGCAGCCCCTTCAGACGCCCAAGGCAGCCCTGCCCCCCAAACCGAAGGGACCCGTGATGATCACCACCGATTCCGGACTGAAGTACATGGACTCCGTGGTCGGCACGGGCGCTTCGCCGGTGCCGGGCCAGCGCTGCCTGGTCCATTACACGGGCTGGCTGGACGATGGCCGGGGCCAGTACGGCAAGAAGTTCGACAGCTCGGTGGACCGCGGCCAGCCGCTGGCCATTCCCATCGGTGTGGGCCGGGTCATCAAGGGCTGGGACGAGGGTCTGCTGACCATGAAGGTGGGCGGCAAGCGCACCCTCTACATCCCGTCCTACCTCGGCTATGGGCCCAGGGGCGCTGGCGGGGACATCCCGCCCAATGCCGCCCTGATCTTCGATGTGGAGCTGCTAAGCATCGAGTAGCTACCCTGCGGCCGATGGTGGCCTCAGCGAAGCCTGGCTAGTGTGCTGGCCTTGAAATACCTGGATCAACAAGGTGTTGGCGAGGTGCACTTCCCCCGGGCAACGCAGGCGTTGCCCCGGATCTATGGTCATCGGGGCATAGCCCCTCTGGCGCCCCGCCGGGGGCACTGCCGTGCCCCCAGACCCCCGC
>PMJK01000085.1 GCA_003158505.1 Holophagaceae bacterium
TCTTCAACAACATGAAGATCCCCCTGGCCATCCTCGCTTCCGGCCTGGTTTTCCAGGAGGCCGTGGATTGGCCCCGGCTGGCCCTGGGCGGGGCCGTCATCGCCTGCGCGCTCGGACTGAATGGCCTTGCCGGGACACGCTCCTGAACCGACACCACGAGGCCGGCGATCTCTGGTCCAGCAGGTGGGTTAACCCCCAGTAAGCCTGTTCGTGGCATCCTGAGGAGACTTCAGAGGCAGCCTATGTCCACCGTTCCAGACCATGGTCTCAAAGAGATGGTGCCGGTCTTCGGGCCTGAGGCCCTGGGTGTGGGCGCTCACGGCAGTTTCCCCGCGGCCCTGGTACGACTGAGCGGCGAGGGTGATCTCAAGGCCCGGCTCCTGCTGTCCGCCCTGTCCCACTTCGCGGCCAAGGGCTACGACGGGGTGCAGGTGAAGGAGGTCGCCGAGGAGGCTGGTGTTTCCAAGCCCACGCTCTACTATCACTTTGGCAGCAAGGAAGGACTCTTTCGGCAGCTCTGCCTCGTGGCCCTGGCCAGCATGGCCGTGCGCATCCAGGCTCTGGTGGAGCCTTTCCTCGCCTCGCCGATCAAGGGCCCCAAGGCCCAGGAGGCGGCCTGCCTGAGGCTCTCCCGGTCCTACCTCGACCTGCTACTCGAAAGCCAGGAGTTCACCGGGTTCATCCTCCGTTCCATCGCGGTGCCCTCTCCGGATTCGGGCTTCCGGGACCTGATGCCCCTGGTGGAGAAGGGGCTGAGCCCTCTGGGCTTGTTCATGCACCATGTGTTCGGCACCAATCTAGAACAGGCTCGCAAGGAAGTGCTGCTGTTCACCTCCCTGGTGGGTTCGCTCATCGAGGAGAAACTGCGCGACCCGCAGTACCAGATCACCGATGACGAAGTGACGTGGGTCTCCCGCCGCTGGCTGCACGGCGTGCTCGGCTAGCGCATCCATGGCGGAACCAGCCCCGATCCGAGCCATCCTGCGTCCCCTGGACCTGGCCCAGCACCTCTTCGAAGTCGAGCTGAGTTTCCCGGCGGAGGCCATGGCCCAGGGCGCGGTCGCGGCGATGCCCGCCTGGACGCCGGGATCCTATCTCGTGCGGGACTACGCCCGGTTCGTGGATCGGGTGCGGGTCCTGGATGGCCGCAAGGAACGGCCCCTGGACAAGTTGGACAAGCAGCGCTGGCGGCTTCCCGCATCAAGTCGGGACCTCGTGATTCGCTACCGCGTCTATGGCAACGACCTGACCGTGCGCACCAACCACGTGGACGCCACCCACGCCCAGATCATTCCGGCGGCGACCTTTCTCTACCTCGAAGGACAACTGGATCGACCCGTGGAGGTCTGCTTCGAGGGCTTTCCTCCTGCATGGAAGGTGGCCTCCGCGCTGCCGCTGAAGAAGGGGGCCCACTTCGCCTGCGATTTCGATGCGCTCGTGGATGCGCCTTTCGAACTGGGGACCTTCCGATCCCACGATTTCCACAGTGGCGGCACCACCTTCCTGCTGACCATAACCGGAGTGCACAACGGCGATGAGGGCCGCATTACGGAGGCCACGCAGAAGATCGTCGAGGCCGCGAGCGCGATCTTCGGTGGCTTCCCCTTCAAGCGCTACGTGTTCATGCTCACCTTCGCGCCCAAGCTGCGCGGAGGCCTGGAACACAGGGATTGCACCAGCCTCATCTCGGATAGCCACGCCTTCGACCGGCCGGAAGGCTACTACTCGCTCTACCAACTCATGGCGCACGAATTCTTCCACGCCTGGAACGTGAAGCGCCTCCACGACCCCGTGCTCGGGCCCTTCGACTACAGCCGCGAGAACCCCACGAGGCTGCTCTGGTTCCACGAGGGACTGACGGCCTACATGGAGCACGTCCTCGTCCTGCGGGCGGGTGTGGTGCCCTGGAGCCACACCTCGAAGGAATTGGCCCGCTGCTGGAGCGAACAGGTGCAGCGGCCGGGCCGCCTGGAGCAGAGCCTAGAGGAATCCAGCTGGGATGCCTGGATCCGCCTCTACAAGCCGCACGAGTTCAGCCCCAACAGCTCCGTCAGTTATTACGAGAAGGGCGAGATGGTGGCCTGGCTCATGGATGCTTCCATCCGCGAAGGCAGCAGAGGCAAGGCAGGCCTGGCGGAGCTCTTCGCCCTGCTCTGGAACCGACATGGAGAGAACGGCTTGACCGATGCCGACGTGCGCCGGGCCTACCAGGAGCTTTCCGGAAAGGATCCTGCGCTCTTCTGGAACAATTACATCACCGGTCGTGCCGAGCTGGACGGGGCCCCGCTGCGGCGGGCCTTCGGGCTGAAGCTGGAGGCCCGGGCGCCCTGGGAGCGGCTCTCCCCCGAGGAACAGGACGACCCCGCTGCCCTGCGCCGCGCCCGGGCCTGGACCGGCCTCGTGCTGGCTGCCAACGGACCGACGGTGCAGAACGTGCTCCCCGGCAGCCCAACGGCGGCGGCCGGTCTGAGTTTCGGCATGGAGATCCTGGCGGTGGATGGCTGGCGCACGACGACCGCCACAGAGGTTCAGCGGGGTCTCGCCCAGGTGGGCCCGGGAGGCCGGGCCACCGTCCTTGCCGCGGATCGGGGACGGATTTTTGAGGTCAGCCTGCCCGTGGAGGACAGCCCCGAGCGCAGCCATAGGTTGGTGCCGGACACCAGGGCCGGGGCTGCTCAAAGGGCGGGCTTCGTGGCCGCCTATGGCCAATCCTGGCCTTCCAAGCCGGTGAAACGGGGTCGGCGCCGGTGAAGATCGCCGCGATCATCGCCGCCCATGATGAAGCCGAGTGCATTGCGCTGGTGCTGGAGGGGTTGAAGCCCTTCAGTCTCCACCGCATCCTGGTGGTGGACGATGGCTCCACCGATGGCACCGGCGCCGTGGCCACCGCCGCGGGCGTGGAAGTGATGCGACTGGAATCAGGGCAGGGCGGGGGGAAGGGCCAGGCCATGCGGGCGGGCATGGCGCGGTTGCGGGCCGACGATTTTGATTTCTACCTCTTTCTGGATGCGGACGGTCAGCACGACCCGGCGGATCTCCAGCACTTCCTCGACCACCTGGCGGCCCACTCGGATGCGGACTTCCTCATCGGGTCGCGCTTCCAGGACCGGGCGAAGATCCCGGCCAAGCGCTGGCGGACCAATGCCCTGGGCACCTGGACTCTGGGGCGCATCGCCGGCGTGACCTGGGAGGACAGTCAGAGCGGCTTCCGCATGATCCGGAAGAAGGTGCTCGATCGCCTCGATCTCCGGGCCACAGGCTTCGCCATCGAGATGGAGATCGCCATGAAGGCCGCGGACTGGAAGCTGCACTGGGCCCACATCCCGATCCAGGCCATCTATCGCCCCGGGCCGCACCGGAGCCATTTTCGGGGGGTAATGGATACTTGGTTGATTGCATGGGAGTCCCTGAAATGCTGAACTGGCTTCAACCCGGTCCGGTCTGGTCACTTGGCGCTGCCCCGCAGCGCCAAGCTCGGTCCGGATCCGGGTTGACCTGGCTCATCGCGTGGGAGTCGCTCAAATGCTGAGGACTGGACCCATGATCAACCCCCTGGATTGGGACCTCGGCAATGTACCACCGAGTGTGGCGTGGGGGGGCGTGGACGAGGCTGGGCGGGGGGCCTGGGCAGGGCCGGTAGTGGCGGCCTGCGCGGTGCTGGATGGGGACACGGTCCGAAAGTGGGGCCATGTACTGCGGGGCGTGCGGGACAGCAAGCAACTCAAGCCCGAGCGGCGCGAAGTGCTGGCGGCCGAGCTGAAGGCCATCCTGCCGGCCTTCGGCATCGCGGAAGTGGATCCACTGGCCATCGACCGGGAGAACATCCTCGAGGCCACCATGATGGCCATGCGACAGTCCATGTCGGATCTATCCATCCGGCCGCGGATCCTGCTCATCGATGGCAACCGCGGCCCGAGGACCGGCCTGCCCGAGCGCCTAGTGGTGGATGGCGATGCCCTCAGCTGTGCCATCGGCGCCGCCAGCATCCTGGCCAAGGCACACCGGGACGCGCTGATGATCGCCATGGAGGAGACCCACCCGGGCTATGGCTTCGGGCGGCACAAGGGCTACGGCACGGCCCTGCACCGGGCCAGGATCCAGGAACTGGGCGTGAGCCCGGTTCACCGCATCAGCTATGCGCCCGTGGCGGCACTTCAGCAGGTGGACGAGGAGCTGCGTGACCGCCTGCGTCACAGCCTGGATGCCTGCGGCTCGGTGGAGGCACTGCGGACCTGGGTCGAGCGGGAGCTGCGTCCCTCCTACGGCCGCCTGAAGCTGGTGTGGGTGGAGACCCTGCGTCGCCACTACGCGGACCGGCTGGTACAGCTCGCGGATGCGGAGGGCCTCACCGGGGAGCGGGAATGACGGAGGTGGCCCTGGCCCTCATCCGGCGCGGAGAGCGATGGTTCCTTCAGCGGCGTCATCCGGAGAACCCTGTCCTGCCAGGTCTCTGGGAGTTCCCGGGGGGGAAGTCAGAAGGCGGCGAGCAGCCTCTTGAGACCCTGGAGCGGGAACTGCGCGAGGAGACTGGTCTGGTTCTGCGCACGGCGCGGCCCTGCAGTGTGATCGAGGGCCCTGCGCGCCTGCATCCCTTCCTGGTAGAAGCGGACGGAGATCCGTGCACGGACCTGGCTTGGGGCTGGTTCACGGTCGAGGAAATGCGCAGGCTGCCCATCCCACCCATGAACCGGGCCCTCATCGAGTGGCTGGCCAAGGATCTGCAGGCAGCCGAACTTCGAGTCGATCCATCACATCTGATACGCTGAAGACCCGGAGATGCCATGCCGCGATTCCTCGTTCGGACCTTGCTCTGCGCCCTCGCGGCCTCGGGGCTGTGGGCCCAGCAGACAGAAGTGGTTCTGACGGCCACCAGCAGCACCAAACTGGTGCTGGCCATGAGCACACCCAAGGCCACCGGCCTGGATGACGCCAACGTCGCCGCGGAGTTCACAGCGGTCCTCAAGCGGGATCTGGATGAGACGGGCGTCATGGCCGTGCTCCAGGAACGCCTCCCTGCCGATGGCGCGCCGACGAAAGCATGGAAGGAAGCCGGGGCCCAGTGGTTGTTGAGCACGCACCTGTCGAAGGCCGTCAACGGCGACCTTCAGCTGGAAGCCTCTGCCTTGGATACCGCCGCCGAGAAAGGGGTGTTCAGCCGCACCTACCACGCCAATCGGATCGTGCCCCTCCGTTACCTCGCCCACTACCTCGCCGATGATCTCGTGGGCCGCCTCACGGGCGAGAAGGGCGTGGCCTCCAGCCGCATCGTGTTCGTGCGCCAGGTATCGAATGGCGTGAAAGAGCTCTTCCAGGTGGATCGTGACGGGGCGGATCTGATCCAGCTCACTCGGCACGGCAGCCTTACGCTGTCACCCACGGTGGCAGCGGACGGCCGCCTGGCCTATGTCACCTACAAGTCGGGTCCCCCGGAGATCTGGGGCCAGCGCAAGAAGGATGGGCCTCACGAAAGGCTCTACCCGACCAGCGGAGCCGGGGGCATGCTCTCCTCGCCGGTGTGGTCCCCGGATGGCAAACGCTTGGCCTTCGTGCAGGGCGACCGCCGCGGCAACAGCGACATCATGGTGCTGGACCTCGCCACGGGGCGGGCTCGGCGCCTGACTGACAGCAACGGGATCAACACCGAACCGACCTGGAACCCGAACGGGAACCAGCTTGCGTTCACCTCGGATCGAGAAGGAGGGCCCCAGGTCTTCCTTATGCAGGATGACGGCTCGAACCTCCGTCGCCTGACGGGCGAAGGCCTCTACAATGCCAGCCCCACCTGGAGCCCGAATGGCGCCATGGTGGCCTATGTATCCCGATTCGAGGGGAAGTTCGATCTGTTCGTCTACAAGTTGGGCGAAGGGAAGGCCTACCAGATCACCACAGGCGTCAGCACTTCTGAATCGCCCGCCTGGTCGCCTGATGAACGCCATCTCGTGTTTACCAGCAACCGCTTCGGTTCGTCCCAGATCTTCACCACCGATCTTTCGGGCCGCCAGGTTGTCCGTTTGACCGAACTGGCAGGCTGCCAGAGTCCCCGCTGGATCCGTGGTCGATAAAAATTAGCAATTTTCTAATCACAACCCTTCTATACTCAATCTCATTCAGGAGGAACTGCCCATGCGATACGGTATCTACGTTGTCCCTGCGGCCATCGTACTCACTCTTGGCAGCCTTGCCTGCAAGCCACCCAAGACTGCCGAGCAGATCAAGGCTGAGACTCAGGCCGCCTTCAACGAGGGCTATCAGGCGTTCAAGGATGGGAAGGCCCGCACGACCAACCCCTACGTGAGCGACAAGGAGAATCCGCTCAAGATGCAGGGTTGGTACGATGGTTGGGACAAGGCCAAGGCTGACCAGGAAGCCGCTGACAAGGCCGCCGCTGACGCCAAGGCNNCGCCAGGGCTGCCGCCGACCGCGCTGCCGCCGAGGAAGCCGCCCGCAAGGCTGCCCAGGCCCAGAAGGAGACGATCCAGACTGCCGCCGCCAGGGTCCTCGTGAACATCCACTTCGACTTCGACAAGGCCGAGATCAAGGAGAACGATCGCGCCATCCTCCAGGGCATCGCGGACTTCATGAAGGCCTTCCCTGTGGCCAAGGTGGAGATTGCCGGCAACTGCGATGAGCGCGGCACCAACGAATACAACCTCGCCCTCGGCAACAAGCGCGCTGCCGCCGCCCTCGCCTACCTGAAGACCCTGGGCGTGGACGAGGCCCGCTTCACCACCATCAGCTATGGCAAGGAGAAACCCCTCTGCACCGAGGCCACGGAGGCCTGCTGGAGCCAGAATCGCCGCGACGAGTTCAAGCTCAAGTAGGAGACAGGAAGCCATATCGCGCGAAGCGGGGGCAGCAGCCCCCGCTTTTCGTTTAGGATGTGGATAGTCACGGAGTCCCCATGAGCGCCCGAATGATGATGCTTCCCGCCCTGGCTGCCCTGCTTACCATCGGCTGCGGATCTGAGGAAGAGCTCCGCCGCGTGGAGCAGGAAGTGGGTGATCTCAAGCTGGAGGTCTTCAAGCTGCGTCAGGTGGTGGAGGACGGCAACAAAAAGGCCCTATCCGACCAGCAGGCCGCTGCCGAGGCCCGCACCCAGGACCGCCGCTTCCAGGCCGATCTTCAGGACAGCCTGCGGCAGGTGCAGGACACCACCCGCGCCCTGAACAACCGGCTCAACAGCCAGCAACCGAAGGTCGGAAGCCGCCCAGCCACCGAGCCACAGCCCTCTACCGTGGCCGAGGATGAACGGGCCTTCAACGCCGCCGTCCTGGACTACAACCGCGGCAACTACCCCCTCGCGGCCGAGGGCCTCGAGCTCTTCCTGAACACCTACCGCCAGAGCGCGAAACGGCCCGAGGCGCTGTTCTTCCTGGGCCTCTGTTACTACAACCAGCGCGCTTTCGACAAGGCCCAGTCCGCCTTCGACCGGATCATCAAGGATCACGCGGCCTCGCCCCAGTTCCTGCCCGCCAAGCTCAAGCGCGCCCAATGCCTGCTCAAGCAGGGCCTCAAGCCCGCCGCCGTGATTGCCTTCCGGGAACTGGTGGATGGATTTTCCGGCAGCGCCGAAGCTCGCACCGCCCAGCAGGAACTGAGCGATCTGGGACTCTGAAGTGGGGGCCGAAATCTGGCGCGTCCCCGTCCGTGTGGACTTCGCTGGCGGGACGCTGGACCTATGGCCCATCTACGCCATGATGGGCGGCTGTCTCACCGTGAACGCCGCCGTGGATCTGTGGATCAGCATCGAGATCGGGCGGAGCGGCCCGGGCCACCGGCTGGCGAGCCGGGATCTGGGGATCGATCTGGCCTTCGAGTCGTGGCCGGCGGAGCCGCCTGTGGGGCTTTCGTGGGCATGGCGGGTCCTTTCGGTGTCGGGGAAGCCACCCTCCTTGGTGGTCATTCACAGCCCGGTGCCCCAGGGCTCGGGGCTCGGGGTTTCCTCCTGCCTGGGCGTCGGACTCCTAGGGGCGGGCCTCGGTGAGGAGGCCGGTGAAAGTCTTGCATCCAAAGTCCCAATTTTGCGGGACTTGGAAAGTATGGAGCTTCAAACTCCCACCGGCTGGCAGGACTACTATCCGGCCGCGCTGGGGGGGGCTCTGGCCCTGCACTGGGACGGCCCCGCCCCGCGCTGGGAGCGGCTGAAACCTCACCCCAGCCTGCTGGCGGATCTAGTGGTGTTCTACACAGGAAAGCCGCACCACTCCGGCATGACGAACTGGGAGGCCTACAAGCGCTTCATCGAAGGTGACGCCCAGACGCGACAATCCCTGTTTGACATCCGGGAGATCGCCCGGGACATGGCCCAGGCACTGCCTTCCGACCCGGCAGCGGTGGCCGAACTGCTGGAGCGGGAGGGCCGGGCCAGGGTGAGGCTCTCCCCCGCCGTGGAGACCGATGCCATGCGAGCCGTGCGGGACCGTGGCCGCCGCGAGGGCTGGTATGCCGGCATGAAGCCCTGTGGCGCGGGCGGAGGCGGCTGCTGTCTGCTGGTGGTCAGGGACGGACGGCGGGAGGCCGCCGAGGAGGCACTGCGGGACATGAATCTGCCCGCGCTGGACCTCCGGATCACGCCGAAGGGGCTGCACAGGCTCTGATCAGCATTGCCCGTTCCGGCGCCTCCATCGGGACCTGGCCTAGAGTCTCCAGCAGGTCGCGGAGACGCTGGTCCCGTTTTCCCATGGGCAGCCCGCGGAGCTCCGTCCGGGGCACCCAGGCGAGTCCCTCTGCCAGTGCGAAGCGGAATTCCAGGTGAATGTGCAGGGGACTCACGGCCTCCCGTCGGTGGGTGTAAACCTGGGTCCAGCCGGGCCAAGCGGTGGTGTTGGGATGGGCATTGGGCTGTGGAATACAGGTTGTGGCCTCGAACGTGGGCCAGCGCCAGAGGCCTGCCAGCAGGCCCCCGGCGGCGGGTGGGTGCAGCAGGAAGTTATCCTCGGCTTCCAGGGCCAGCAGCCACAGGGAACTTTCTTTCGGCTTTCTCCGCTTCGCCACGGGGGGGATCTCGCTGGTACGTCCCGTGAGCTGAGCGGCGCAGCGACCGGACAACGGACAGACGGCGCAGGTCGGTGTGGGTGCGCAGATGGTGGCGCCGAGTTCCATGAGCGCCTGGGTCATGCGGGAGGGACCATGGGCCTCAAGGGCTGGAAGGAGCCAAGTCCGTAGGCCCTTGGCGAGGGGTTTCGGATCCCCCTCGATCAGCAGCAGGCGCGCCAACACCCGGAAGGCATTGCCATCAAGGGCGGGCGTGGGCCACTGGAAGGCGATGGCGCCCACTGCGGCGGCGGTGTAGGGACCGAGGCCTGGCAATTCGGATAAACCCTCCAGGTCGCCGGGCCAACCTTCCGCTGCGATAGAGCCCGCGGCGGCCTTCAGGAAGCGCGCCCGACGGTAGTAGCCAAGGCCCTCCCAGGCCTTGTGGGCCGCGTCCTGATGGGCGTCCGCGAGAGCCCGAGGATCCGGGAACTCCTCCAGCCAGCGTGTGAAATACGGAATCACTGTGGTCACCTGGGTCTGCTGCAGCATCAACTCGGAAACCAGCACGGCGTAGGGATCAGGGTGCGGCGCATCTAGATCCGCTGCCCGCCAGGGCAGGTCCCGCCGCACCCGGTCGAACCAGGGAGAGAGGGGCGCGAGGAATTCCGGTGACGAGGGCCAGGACATGGAAATGAAGCTACCAGTTACTGCCGAGAGGAAGCAGAAGCCTGGCTTGGCCGGGATTCTGCGCGGGGATCCGGGGGTGTTCGCGCAGCGTGGAACCCCCGGATTAATATTAAAAGAGCGCCTGGAGGCGCTCTTTCATTCTTGGTGCCCGCGAGCAGACTCGAACTGCTACGGCTTGTGGCCACCACCCCCTCAAGATGGCGTGTCTACCAATTTCACCACGCGGGCAACGTGGAAGGTCAAGTGTCGCTCAAAGCGCGGATGCGGTCAATGACCGGTTTTGCGAAGCCTACTTCTTCGCGGGGACAGGCACCGCGGGCACTGAAACCGGCGCGGACGCGGGGACGGGAACCATGGGCGCTGGGGCTGCGGCCCCGGGCTTGTCCTGGGTCTTCTCCAGCACGGAGCGATTCTGGCGGATGATCAGGACTTCGATGAACAACGTGGTGGCCAGGAATCCACCGGCCAGCCAGTAGGTGGTCTTGGACAGGAAGGGCGTAGCGCCCTGGGCGCCGAAGGCTGAATTGGCGCCGCCGCCACCGAAGGAAGCCCCGAGGCCGCCCTTGGTGCCGGGCTGCAGCAGGATCGTCCCGATGAGGAGGATGCCGAAAACGATGAGAAGCGTGAGGGCGAGGCCGTTCATGGAAACTCCAACCATCTAGTCTGCCATGACCGGCTAGTTACATCCAGAGCCCAGTGAGGCTGGGGGCCTGGAGGGCGCGGTGAACAGCCCCGGCCTGTTCCACCAGGCGGATGAAATCCGAGGGCAGGAGGGCCTGGGGGCCGTCGCTGAGGGCTTTCTCGGGGTGGCAGTGGGTCTCAACCAGGAGGCCGTCTGCACCCGCGGCCACACCCGCCAATCCACAGGGTATCACCAGGTCGCGGCGCCCCGTGGCGTGGCTGGGGTCCACCATCACTGGCAAGTGGGTAAGGGCCTTGGCCGCGGGAACCACGCTGATGTCCAGGGTGTTGCGGGCGTGATCGGACCAGGTGCGGATGCCCCGCTCGCAGAGCACCACGTTGCGGTTGCCCTCGCCCAGCACGTACTCGGCGGCATAGAGCCACTCCTCCAGGGTGGCCGAGGGGCCACGCTTGAGCAGCACCGGCTTTTCGCAGCGGCCGGCCCGGCGCAGCAGGGCGAAATTCTGCATGTTGCGGGCGCCGATCTGCACCATGTCGGCGCTGTGCTCCACGGCATCGAAGGTCTCGACCTCCGTGGCCTCGGTGACGATGCCCAGATCGAACTCGGCACGGACTTCCTCAAGCAGGCACAAGCCTTCGGACCCCAGGCCCTGGAAGGAATAGGGGCTGGTGCGGGGCTTGTAGGCCCCCGCCCGCAGCAGCTTCACGCCGGCCTCGGCCACGTAGCGCGCTACGGTGAATATCTGTTCGCGGCTCTCCACCCCGCAGGGACCGCCCACCAGCGCCAGATCCGGTCCTCCGATCCTCACGCCGCGCACATCCACGATGGTCCGCCCCGCCACAGCATCGGCACTGGCCAGCTTGTAGGGGCTGGTGATGGGCACCACCCTGCGCACGCCCGCCATGGGTTCGATGCGGTCGGCCTTCAGGACCTTGGATGCATTCGGCGCCACGATGCTCAGGGATTCCGGCGCCTGGTTCACCTGGCAGCGAAGGCCCGCGGCCTCCAGCAATGCCAGAACCTCCCTCACCTGGTCCGGCGTGGCTTGGGTTTCCATAAGGATGAGCATGGGGTTGCCTCGGGAAGGCCATTCTATCGGGCTCCTGGACACCTTCCCGCCCCCGGACGCACACTAGGCGGAGAGGTACCCCATGCGACGAGTCCCCTTATTGTTCATCGCTCCCGTTCTTCTTGTCCTCGGTTGCGTCCGGCCCGAAGTGGATGCTTTCCGGTTGCGGCCCACCCCAGTCCGGGTCACTGTGACCCTCCCGACGCGCCTGGAGGATCGTGAAGGCTTCCAGAAGGAGTACGCCTCCGCCCTGCGGGCGCGGCTCTCCACCCGCCTGGTGGTGGTGGCCGAAGGCGTGAAGCCTCCCGCAGGGGCCGCGGAACTCCAGGTGGACATCCAGGACATTTCGCCCGGTCCCGGGTCGCCCAGCCCGGCGGCCGTCGGCCTTGCTACCGGCGTCACCGTGGGTGCCCTCAGCGCCGCCTCAGGCAACCGGGGCTGGGGCGTCATGGATGGCCTGTTCTGGGGTCTCTGGGTCGGTGGCAGTGTCGCGGCGCATCAGGAGCGGGTACAGCATCGCCTCGGCTACCAGCCCCAGGCGGTGCGGGCGGAGGTGAGGCTCCTGCAGCCGGGGAACCCCGAGCCGTTGTGGGTCGACTCCATTGAACCCAGGGAAGTGGTGGAGGCCATGGATCCCCTCCCGTGGGGTTACCGCGATGACGACGGCCGTATCCGGGAAGAGGAGGCCAAGGGGCTCGCCCGGGTGGTTGTGCAGAAGCTGTCCAGCTACTTCCACCTGACGCGATTCTCCGAGCAGCGATTCTACGGGGAGGCTCCCCCCAGGAGG
>PMJK01000095.1 GCA_003158505.1 Holophagaceae bacterium
TCCTTCAGCCAGCAGCGTCCCGTCCCGTTCGATCCGGTAGCCGAACACGATGCGGCGACGCCCTTTTTCCTGGATGGATGTCCGCACCTGCACCAGCTCGTCGTAGCGTGCCGGGGAACGGAAGCGCACCCGGATCTCGTTCACGACCAGACGTACGCCCCGGGCCTCCCATTCAGCATAGCTCTGCCCGAGTTCCCGAAGAAAATCACTGCGCCCCAGCTCCATCCACACGGGATAGGTCGCGTGGTGGACGATGCCCATGGCATCCGTTTCGGCATAGCGCACTCGGAGTTCGGTCAGGGATTCCATGCGTTCAGCGTACACGAAGAAGCCCCGCCGAAGCGGGGCTTGGAGATACACGGATAGGGGCTCCCGGTTACTCGATGGTGACGCGGACGTGATCGCCCTTGTCCGTGGTGACTTCCAGTAGCAGGTCGCCCGACTTGGCGTCGGACAGCAGCTTCTGGAGCTGTTCGGGCTTCATGCCCTTCCTGGTTTCGCCATTGACCTTGATCTCCCCGTCGCCGACCATGTCCAGCACCCCCTTGGCCAGGCTGATGGGCATGCGGATGTGGACCTCGGTGGGACCGTCCACATCCCTGTGCTTCATATGGTGTTGCATCATCGTCTTGGAGACGATGTCCACCTTGATGAACCGTGTGTTCTGCGCGGCCAGAGGAAGACTTAGGCTGGCCGCCAGGGCCAGCGGAATCATAACGGCGCGCATGGGCGGCCTCCGGGGAAGGGATGGGCTTCGGCACTTGCCGGATCACATGGGATTACGCGATTCGGTCGCAGGGGATTAGCCTGGGTATCCTGGGACCAGGAACGAATCCCGGTTTGTCTCCATCCAATCTAATGCGGGTTTTCCGCCATCCTCTGGAGTCCCAGCATGAAGCCTCTTGCCGCCCTGTTTCTCGTCGCCGCGTCCCTATCCGCTCAGGGGGCGACCAAATGGGAGCACGACTACCAGGCCGCCCTCAAGCGCGCTAAGGCCGAGAACAAAGTCATCTTCATGGACCTCTGGACCGAGTGGTGCGGCCCCTGCCAGTACCTCCAGAAGAACGTGTTCCCCAGCGCCGAAGGCCAAGTGGCCCTGTCCAAGGTGGTTCCCTATTCCGCCCTGGTGCAGAAGCGTGATGGAACGCCCGTCCCCGAGGGCACCAAGCTGGCGGACCAGTTCCAACTGAATGCCTTCCCCACCCTGGTGATCCTGGATTCGAATGGCAAGGAACTCCGACGTCAGGTCGGTGCGTTCCGGACTGGCGCAGAGTTCGCGGCCTGGTTGGGCGCCAATTAGCCTCCAGCCAGCTACAGATCCTTCACTCCGCCTAACGATTTCGGCGGCTTCGGCAGACGCTGCTTGAGGCCCTCCAGTTCATCCTGCTGTGCCCCCATGCTGGGGCGCGGTGGCGGGGGCGGTGGTGGTTTTTTCGGATTGGGGGGTGGGGGTGGTGTGGTGTCCTTCACCAGCGTCTGAAGGTCGTGGATGGCTTCTCGCTGGCCCGGCTGCTCCAGAATGAGGCGCTTTAGCAAGGCGCGGGCTTCTTCGGGCCGCCCGGACTGCAGATGAGCCCTGGCGGCCAGCAGCAGGGCCGGGGCACGCCAGGCTGGCGTGGGCCGCGGGGAGCCCTGCCCCACCAGCGGCGACAGTGTCTTCAGGGCATCCTCAGGGAAGCCCGTCTGCAGATCGATCAATGCTGCCAGCAGCACGTGGGCTGGTTGGGCATCGGCGGGGCGCCAACGCCGGGCACCAGACAGATCGCCGCCCTCGATGGCCCGCTGGGCGAACCAGGCCTTCACGCTGGACGGGGCCCAGAACGTTCTAGAACCCTGTCCCCGCAGGGACGGTGAGGCCAACCCAGCCAACAGGAGGAGGATGGGTCGCCACTTGGCGAGAGGCTTTCCGGCGAAGAGGAGCCAGAGGGCCAACCCCGCCAGGGCCAGCCAGGCGCCCACCTCGGGGTGGGCTGGCTGCAGGGATCGTCCCGCAGGCAGGGGTAACTTCCCGGCGGCCAGGGCCTGAAGTCCCGCTGCGGCGTCCTCGCCATTCTTGAAGACCTGTCCCCCAGTGGCCTGGGCCAGGCGGGCGAGGAACTCAGGATGCGCTGTGCTGACGGCGGGTTCGGATCCAGTCGCGGTGGCGCCAGCCCGTGGAGGAACCTCATGGGGTTGACCGTCACCGAAGGTCATGACGCAAACGGGGATCCGGGCCTTCTGGAGGGCCGCCACGGCCCGCTGAAGGGCCTGCTCCGGGGCCTCCCAGGTCTCTTCTCCGTCGCTGAGGAGGAGCAGGACCGCGGGGGTGTCGCGATCCGCCTGGGCCGCCACTTGGGGCAGGCCTCGACCCAGGCTCGTACCCGGAGAGCCGACCTCCCCGGGCCCCATGGCACGCAAAGCTTCCCGGAGTAGGGTGCGGTCCTCACCGGGCGGCTGCACGGGGACGGCATCGCCGCTGAGCAGATCCAGACTCCAGCGGATCCCGGGCTGGGGTCGGGACCAGATGCGGTCGAGGGCTGCCACGGCCGCCTCCCAGCGGGTTCGGCCCGCTCCCGCATCGGGCACCTGCATCGAGCGGCTGGCGTCGAGCACCACGTGCACCGTGAGGCGCGGGAGCTCAGGCAATCCCCAGCGGGGCTCGGCCAGCCCCAGCCCCACCCCAACCATCAGCATCGCCAGGCCCAGTCCCTGCCAGAGGGGTCGCTGCCCCACTACCTGCACGCCCAAACCCGGCCGCAAGTGGGCGCGCAGGGCCAGCCCTAGCGTCACCAGGGCTGCCGTACCGAAGGGTGCCAGCAGCCAGGGGTGGGTGAAGGGGAGGCTCATGAACCCTCCACCCAAGCCGGTCGGCGCTTTCCGCGCTTGAAGGCGAGGTCAGCGGCCAAGGGAAGGGCCAGCAGGACCGCGGCCAGCAGACACCAGCGGGCCAGGGGTTGGCCTTCGGTGGGCGGGTCCACGGGCAAGAGGGTCTTTTCCAGTTGATCCACCGAGGCCAGGCTGTGCTCGAGGCCCACGGGATCCTCGGCGCTGAAGGACTCCCCGCCCGTGAGGTGGGCCACCTGTTGCAGGGTAGCGTGGTCCACTTCCACCCGGAGGCGGGCGTAACCACCGCCTTCGAGGGGCACGAGGCTCTCGCCATTGACGCCGATGGCCACGGCGTGGATGCGAATGCCATTGCGGCGGGCTTCTTCCGCCGCTTCCAGGGGCGTCACCCGGCCCCGGTTCTGGACGCCGTCGGTGAGCAGCAGGATCACGCGGCTGCGGGCCGGGCTGTCCTCCAGCCGCCGCACGGCGGTCATCAGGGCCGAGCCGATGGCCGTTCCGTCGTCGCGGCTGTCGATGTCCAGGCGGGCCAGCATGTGGAGGAGCCGCCTGTGGTCGGACGTGAGCGGGCTCAGAGTCACGGGATGGGCGCTGAACAGGATGAGGGCGAAGCGGTCGTCGGGGCGCCGCAGAACGAACTGCGCAAGGGTGCGGCGGGCGGCGTGCCAGCGATCCTCATCGGGTTGGTCGAGAATCCTCATGCTGCTGCTGCCGTCCAGCACCACGGCGAAATCCACCACGGGCGCCACGCCGCGAATGGGGGACCGCCATTCGGGGCCGGCGGCGGCGAGCCCGAGTACGAGGGCCAGCAGGACCGGTATCCAGTGAGAGGTGTACCTGGCCAGGTCGCCGGAGGGCCGAGAGGAGGGGATGCCCCAGCGGTAGATCACGCGCCAGGCCCAGATCAGCAGGGGAACGGCCACCACCAGCAGCAAGGGATAACGAAGGGTAATCATCGCGGGGCTCTTTCGCCGTCTCTGGCGTCGAGCACGGCGACCAGGGGCTCCGAGGATGGGAAAGGTGGCTCCGCCTGGCCGAAGCGTGCGGCATCGAGGCTCTTGGCCCACGGCACCCAAGGCCCGAGGCCCCGGGCCTGGAAGTCCGCAGGTCCCCAGGCCCGGGCGGCCTCGCCAAAGCGGGCTGCCAACAGATCGCGTCCCGAGGCATGGGCGGCGTCCAGCGTGGCCCTTGCCCGATCCTTTGGGGGCCAATGGTGCTGGAAGGCCTGGATGGCGTGGTGGAGGCAACGGCGGGCCGAGCCTTTCCGCCAGAGGAGGATGACCCAGGCGACGAGGCCCAGGGGTGGCACCAGCAGCAGACTGGCCCAGGCCCAGGGGAAGGGAAGCACAGGCAGGCGGTCCTCGTTGCCGCCGCCGAAGCCCATCCAGGAGCCACCGTAGGGAATGTCCCGCGGGACCCACAGCCGGAACTCGGGACTGCGCTGCTCGTTGCCGAGGTCCAGCGCAGGGATCACGGCGAGGCCGGGTTCCAGCGCCTGCACCTGGAAGCGCCAGCCCCGGCCGTCCGGAAGAGGCTCCATGGACCGAAGATGCAAGGGGCCCAGGCGGTCCTCCACGGCGGGGCGCGGGAACGAGGGTTTCGACTGATCTTCCTCGCGAAGATCCAGCACAATCAACTGGCCGAGTTTCACCTGAGCCGGGATCTTCCATGCAGGGGCTGTGAGGGCGGAGAAGCCCCACAGCCCACTGCCTACGACCCATAGCCCGGCCGTTCTCACGCTCCCCCCGCCCGCAACCAGGCATTCAATTTCGCCACAGGGTCGTCCATCAGGTCCCAGCACTGGCGTTCGATGGTGGGGGTGAAACCGGGGTCAGGCCAGTTCATGCTCCGGCGATCCGCCGGGTCTTCGGGCCGGAACCACACCAGGCGATGGCGGGTGGCCAGGGGTTTCAGCAGCGGGGCCAGACCCTGCAGGCCTGATCCATTGCTGAAGAGCCAGAGCCGATGCCCCTTCCCGTGCTCGCCCCAGTGGCCCAGGGCTTCACGCCAGGAGGCCTCTGTGGGAATGGAGGGCCCGCGCTCCGCCAGGGTTTCGAGGATGCGTAATCCATGGACGCGACCCCGTTTGGGCGCGATGCGCAGGGCGGGCGTGCGGCTGTCGCCAGGGACGATCAATCCCAGCCGATCACCCGTGGCTTGAAGGGTGGCGAAGGCCGCCCCGCAGAGTTCCAAGGCCCAGCGCAGGGGCGAGACGGGATCGCCGAGGAACATGGAGGGGGATGGATCCACCACCAGCCACAGCACCAGGTCGCGGCTGCTTTCGAACCGTTTCATGATCGGTTCGCCCGTGCGCGCCGTCAGGGGCCAGTTGATGAAGCGCGGGTCATCGCCGGGCACGTAGGGCCGGTTTTCCACGAAGGTGAGCCCCGCGCCTTTGAATTTGGAGGGATGCAGGCCTTCCGTGCCCCCGCCCAGGCGTCTGCGCAGCCTCAGTGGCAGGCGGCGCAGACGGGCGAGGAAGCGGGTGGGAAGGGGCATGGGCCCTCAGTATGGCGCAGGTACCACGACCCCAGATTGAAGACTGAAGACCATCCCTACCACTTCACTCTGACCCGATAAGTCAGTGTCGCGCTGCCTTCGGCCGGCACCGTGACCTTGAACCTCGCGGTGCCGGCCGCCTCCTTGAGGTACGGATGGCTGCTCTGCAGCACCTCCCAGTCGCCAGGCATGGGCTCCAGAACACTCACGGTGACGGGTTCCTTTTTGGCATTCTTCAACTCGATCTCGAAGGCGGATTCGTGCACGCTGCCGAACTTCCCCTGCCGGCCCAGGCTCTTGTAGTCCGTCTGTTTGCGCTTGGCGGTCACATCGAAAGCGTCACCCAGCTTGAGGCGGACCAGCTCGTTTTTCGGTGTGTGATCCACGCTGTCCTCGCCCACGAACTGGGCGCGGCCTTCGCTGTCACGCTTGTAGACGCGGATGATGCCCTTGGGCAGGGGCATGCCCAGCCGACTCGATTCCTTGTTGTCGAACTCCACGAAGACGCCCACCTTCTGCTTCTGGCCCAGGTCGCCATAGCTGCCGGAGTAGTAATAGTTCTGGCCCTGGAGGAGGTAGTCCTTGCGGACGGGCACGGAACTGGCGCTGAGCAGGGCCACCTGTTTGGTCTGGTTCACGGCGAGGGTGGTCGGGCGGTCCAGGGTGTAGAGGTGGTACTCGAAGAGGCTTTCTTCGGCCATCTGTGGGGCTGCCGCCTTCACCCTGTCCATCATGGCCCCTGCGGCCATGGCTCGCTCGGGCCGCTGCTTCGCCCGGTTCAAATCTCCCGCCACCAGCTGCAGGGTGGCGTTGGGATAGGCGGCGCCGCTCTGGTTGGTGAGGGTCACCCAGCCACTGAGGTCCAAAGTCTTTTCATCGGGCGAAAGGTTGGTCACGTAGTCGGCGCGCCAGGAAAGGCCACCCGTGAGGTAGCTCAGTTCCAGGTCTTGGGTCCTGTCCACACCGCTGTTGAGGCTGATGACCAGGGTGGGGCGGGCCCGGAGGTTTTCGGGTACTTTCGGGAAGACGATCCGGCCCGGGGCGCTGGTCTCGATGCGGTCGGCGAATTGCAGAACCGTGCCGCTGTTGGTGGCCAGCACCGTCGCCTCCTCGCGAAGCTCCTTCACCCCGGTGCCTTCCGCATTGGGCATGCTGCGTACCACCATCACCTTTTCGCCCACGTACTTGTCCAGCAGCTTCTGGGGCGTGAGCAGGTCGAAGTCGAAGTTCTGTTCACCCACCCAGAAATCCTTGGGATGGGTGAGATTCCGCAGCAGTGCCGTCTCGGGCCGGATCTGGGCCGACACCTCCTGGAAGGCCAGCCTCGCTTCGCCCTTTGGCAGTCGCACCCCACGCTGGTCCTTCACCAGGGCCAGGTTGTCGTTGTAGATCGTGACCGCCAGGGCCTTCTGGTCCTTGAGCGTGGTGATAGTCTCCTGGGCGACCAGCAGGGCAGGAAGGGCGGCGAGCAGCAGGGTAGATCGCATGGAACCTCCATATGAAATGGGTGGCGGGCGGAACATGGGCCCAATACCTGGTCATGTCTCGAAGATGGAGATCCTTTCATGGAAAACAAAAACATGAAAATAAGCGGAGGAGAGCGGAATGGCAGAGGAGAGCGGAGGAATACTATAATTTCCTTTCTCCGCTCTCCTCCGTTTCTCTGCTTTCCTCCGCTTTCATAATTCCATTTCTTTTCATTCAGTTCAGCTTGCCCTCGCCCGCCAACTCCTGGATGCGTACAAGGGCGTTGTCCAGTTGACCCTGCAATAGCTTTTCTGCGCCCATCATGGCCATCATCATCGGGATGTCGGCCTCGTCCACCAGGCGCAAGGTGCTGCCTTCACCGGTAGCTGTGATCTCGAAGCGCAGCTCGTGGTCGAACATCTTCCTGGCCCCGGGCACGAGGCTCACGAGCTGGCCGGGGATGCGGGTCCTGACGACCATTTCCTGGGGCATCTTCATGCCCATGACTTCGAGAACGTAACTGTAATTGTCCCCCTCGCCCTGGAAGTTCATGGCCGCGGGCTCAAGAAAGAGGCGGTGCCTCGACAGGTCGGAAAGGAAGCCATACAGCACGTCCGCAGAGATGGGCAGCGTGGCAATGGCGGTCTTGATCGTGGTCATGGGGTTCCTTTTGGAAAGGTCAGTACGACCGCTCGCCGAAGAACGCGGTGCCAATGCGGATCTGGTCGGAATCGGCGGCAATGGCGGCCTCGAGATCACCGCTCATGCCCATGCTGAGGCGCAGGGATTGGCCAAGATCCTGCTGCATGTGTTCTCGCAGAACGGCCATCTGTATAAAGGCGGCCTTGTCTTCGGGAGGCGGTATTGCCATGAGGCCGCGCAAGGGCAGCCGGGTATCTCCACCCAGAGAGTCGATCAGGGCTGGCAGGTCGGTTTCTGTGCAACCGCCCAGTTTGGTGGCCTCATCCCAGAGATCCACCTGGATCCATACGGGGCGGACCAGGTCGAGTTCTTCGGCGAGATGTCGGAGGCGCTCTGCGAGTTCCGGACGGTCCAGGCTCTGGATCTCCGTGAAGTGCTGGAGGGCAGGCTTGGCCTTGTTCCGCTGGAGGGGACCCAGCAGGACGAAACTGAGATTCGGCGAGGCGGCAGCCTTGTCGGCGCCCTCCTGCACGTAGTTCTCGCCGAACCGGGTGAATCCGAGGGTCGCGGCTTCACGGATGAGGGACAAGGGCTGCTTTTTCGAGACCGGCAGCAACTCGATGCTTGTGGGCTCGCGACCGGCAGCCTCGCAGGCGCGCTGGATGCGGACCCGCAGGCCCTCGATTCGCTCTTCGAGACTCACGACAGGAAGAGGATCCGCTGGCAGGATTCGCAGGTAATGAGGTCCTTCCCTTCCTTCAACTGAAAGAGGATGGGCCCACGGAGTTTCACGTTGCATCCGGAGCAGGCTCCATTCTCCACGGCCACCACGACCCGGCCGTGGCGGGCGGCGGCAAGGCGATGGAAACGCGCCACCTCAACCGGTGTGAGCTTGGTCTCCAGCTTGGTCTGCTTGGCCTGAAGCACTTTCCGTCCCTCCACCTGGTTGGCATGTTCATCCAGGAAGATCGCGTAGAGTTCGTCGAACTGGGTCTGCGCCCCGGCGCGTTCCTTCTCAAGGACGGCAAGGGCCTGCTCGAGGACCTGGACGGTCGACTCGAGGGCCTTGAGGGGCCTGGCGACGGAGGCCTTGAGGCGCTCCTTTTCATCCAGTTCGCGGATGGCTGCGGTGTAATGCACCTTCTGGCTGGTGGTTTTCACTGCGGCGCGGGCACGATCCTCGTCTTTCTGGGCCTGAGTCAGTTCCTTGGACTTGACCAGGATCTGCGCACGGGCCGTGTCCAAGGCCTTGGTCTTGTCGGCGATTTGCTTTTCAGCCGCCTTGACTTTCGCATCCAGGATGGCAAGGTCCGGGGGAAGTGCCGACAACTCTCGGTGGATCGTCGCCAGATAGTCCAGGGTGGCTTGCAGGTCGCGCAGGGTGATCAGTGGTTCCATAAATAAAGGCTACACCTCAATCCAGAAAGGACAGGAGCTTTCCAATCGCAGAATATTGCGAAGAAAATCTTCCATAAATAACTAATATTTTGAGATTCCCGGGTTATTCCTCCTTGACTCTGGTTTCCACGGATGCGAGACTTAGCACTCGCTGTTGGTGAGTGCTAACAGCCCTGTTCGTCCCTTTCCATCCCTTCATAGGAGGTCTCATGGCCATCAAGCCCCTGTCTGACCGCGTCGTGCTGAAGCGCGTCGACGCCGCCGAAACCGTCAAGGGCGGCATCATCATTCCCGACACCGCCAAGGAAAAGCCCATGGAGGCCGAAGTGGTGGCCGTCGGCGACGGCAAGATCAACGAGAACGGCACCCGCAATCCCATGTCCGTGAAGGCCGGCAACAAAGTGCTGATCGGCAAGTACAGCGGCACGGAAGTGAAAATCGACGGCGTTGATCATGTGATTGTTCGCGAGGACGAAATCCTGGCGATCCTCAGCTAACGACCCTAAACAGAGACCAAGGAGACACACATGGCCAAGTCCATCATTTATGCCGAAGATGCCCGCCAGGCGATCCTGCGCGGNNGGCTCCCCGCTCATGACCAAGGACGGCGTCACCGTCGCCAAGGAGATCGAGCTCAAGGACAAGCACGAGAACATGGGCGCCCAGCTGGTGCGCGAGGTCGCCTCCAAGACTTCCGACGTCGCCGGTGACGGCAC
>PMJK01000001.1 GCA_003158505.1 Holophagaceae bacterium
TCGTTCGCGGGGCCTTCACTGAGGCGTCTACCCAGGCTTTGATGACCTCCAGGACGAAGAAGCAGTACTTGGGAACCATCCGGGTGTCGACCACCCGGCATTCGAGATTGGCGAAACACTCAGCGATGAGAGGGGCGCCAACACAGGCCGCGGGCTTGGCTGTGAGACTGAACTTCTCAAACTTGTCCACGCTTTTACCGGAAGTGTTGCCGCAACCCACCACCTGTTCTGCAAGGTCCATGGTGGGAACATTGATGACACATTCCCGGGTGGCCTTCAGGAGACCGAAGGAGTGGTTGCGATTGCTGATGACACAACCCACCAATGGGGGTTCAAACTCCATCATGGTGTGCCAGGACATGGCCATGATGTCTTGGCGTCCATTGCGGGCGGTCGTGACCAGGACGACCGGCCCCGGCTCGAGCAACCCATAGACCTTAGATAGTGGAAGGGATCTTCTGGCCATGAGTTCACGACCCGTCAACAGTGATGGATATTCGCATGGGTTCCTTTCCTGTTTTGTTCCGATTGTTCTGAATGGGGCCTGGTAAGAGAAGCTGACTGGGGCAGGTGCGGGTTGGACAGGAGGTCAGGCGGGGTCGAATTTGGCCCCCTTCTCGATCAGGAGTTCACGCAGCACCGAACGATGGCAGTGGGCTTCGTCCTCGCAGTAGCAACCCACCGAAAAGTTGTTTTGGTGGGACAGCGTGGCAAGCAACTCGATGGCGTGGCTGTTCTCCGGGGTTGCCATTTCAGCCCGGTACTTCCTGGCGAATGCGGCCCACTGTGCGGGCGTCTTCGCCTCCTGGCCGAGCTGCACCGTCTGGGGACTGGGTGCCAGGTTGGGAAACCACACGTCGTACCAGTTCTGAACTGCGTAATCGGCCTTGGGCACACCCCGCGGTGGGCGACGAACGGTTCCGATGCGTATGCCTTCACCTTCCACTCTTGGGCTACCGAGCCTGAGGACGCGCATAACCATGATTCGCTCCCTTCTTAGATGCCCAGCGTTCAAGATTGGCCGGTCCAGCCTGGGGAGTGGCGTCGAGCGAGCCTGAGGAAGCTGAGCCAGGAAAGAGGGTTCCAGAAAATCCAGGCTGGGTTCGAGTTGAGCGGGTGATTAGGCAAAAAGGGGATGGCATTATTTGGTCGTCAAAGGGATCGAATGTAAGTAGGTTTGCAGAATTGCCGATATCCGGTTCAGAATACCCCTTCACATGGAGCGAACTCAATGAGCGAAAATGTGCCGCTGAAACCTGCGCTGGAACTGGCCGAGTATGCCTTGGAAACACCCTTGAACTGCCATCATTGTCAAAAGGTGATCACTTGCGTTCATGTGGTCCGCCTCCTGCGAGCCAAGGTCAATTTTGTTTCCACCCTTCCTAGGCGAGGCCATGTGATCGTATGTCCGGAATGTCGGAGGATTCTCTCGGCTGATCTGGGGGGAATGACCTGACGAATGAGGTTAAGCGGCCCAACCTGCGGCAGCTCAGCAGACGGGGACCAGGAACAGGGCCTAAGGATGGGACTGGCCCATGCAGGTTGCCTACGCGCTCTTTAGCGCCGTGACTTCGATTTCGATCTTCATGCGCGGGTCTGCCAGGCCGGCGGAGATCATCATCGCCGCTGGGCGCACGTCCCCAAAATAGTTACGAAGTACCGGCCAGCATTGCTCGAACTCGCCGCCGTCCGGCAGGACGTAGGTCACTCGCACGACATCCTTGAGGCCTGAGCCGGCCTGCCGAAGTACGGCCTCGATGTTCTTCAAGCACTGGTCAGTCTGCTCGAGAAGGCTTCCTGAGATGGACATCGTGCTGTAATCGAAGCCGGTGGTGCCCGAGACGAAGACCCAATCCCCGGCGACGACCGCACGAGAGTAACCAATCTTCTCTTCGAAGGAAGAGCCCGAACTGATGAGTTGTTTTGTCATCGAATTCCTCCTAAACCGAGGTCTGGATAAGGGTCGCGTTCGTACTCTAGCGGCACTGCAAACCTGGGCACCCAGCGGAAGAATGCAGCCAGCCCAGAGGCTTGAGCCGGGTTGTGAGTGGTCAGCCTGCGGATGGACCTTTGAGCTCGACCATATTGCCTTCTGGATCAGAGATATAGATTGAAGGACCTACTCCCTCTGCCCCATAGCGGAATTCGACCGGGCCAACCTCTATGCCATGCGCCTCCAGCTGGCTGCGAATGTCCGTTGCATTGAATGGTTCCACCCGGAAGCAGAAGTGGTCCAGGTTCCGCGCTTCCCTTCCGGGTGCCGCGCCGCCAACTTGGCCGAGCCTCCCTTGGACGGGCACCAGATCAAGGATGGACCTGCCGGCGCGCAGCTGAACCAGTCCCATTTCATCTTCGCGTCGCTCTACCGTGCACCCAAGTGCGCCGCAGTAGAAGCTGAGCATTTTTTCGAGGTCGACCACGCGTAGGACCAGGTGATCGATTTCACGAATGTGGATCATGGAATGAGGGCGCTGGAGTTCACTCATGGGGTGCCTCGTTCCGTGGTGCATAGTATTCGCCATCCAGATGCTCAAGGTCGAACACTTCGATGCGATGGGGCAGAAACCGAATCACAGCCCCTTTTCTTGATATAGCTCTGCCCCATGAAAAGTGATGGACCTTGTGCCCATCGAAATAAACGGTTTCGGATTCAGTGCGTTGTTTGCCCGTCCAACGTCGAACGATCCCACCCTCCAGCCACTGAATCTGATTACGTTCATCACGAACGATCACATGACCCGATGTATTCCCGATGAACCCTATGCCACCCCTAACCCAACCCGGTTGGTGGAATCGATTCCAACCAAGGACAAGGCCAAAGGCCAGGACTGCAGCCAGGGCCAAGGCGAGTTTGAATCGGAGCTTCATACGTGCGCTGCCTCAGGAAGAAGTTAACCCCACCGATCGACCCCTCTCAGAACCGAGCTCTGCCTGTAAGGATTTCCCACCAAAGGTGCCAATCCCCCATAAAACTCAGGCGTGGGTATCTAAAGGTCGCTGGTTTATTGTGCTCAAAAAAGAAGTGGCCGACCCAGGCGAAAGCATAGCCTTGGACCAGCGCCACTGGGATTAACCCCCACCATCGCGTCGCCAAAGCAGCGATGAGCAGAGTGACAGCCATGCTGGTACCAATGAAATGCAACCGGCGGGAGATCCGATTGGCATGTTCCCTGAGATAAAAGGGATAGAAATCCTCAAAGGTCCGGAACGGCTTCTCTTCGCTCATGTCTGGTCTCCGGAATAGAACGATGTCCCTTTTGGATCATGACGAATGAAACCAACCGCCCCCGCCTGCATCGAGGCGAGGAGCGCAGCCGAGAAAATTGAATTGTGAGGGAGAGGAAACCAGATGATGCGGGCAAAGTCCGGGCCGAATGAGGGATTAGGCCCATAATGACGATGAACCATTCAAGGCGCGGACTTCTTTGGGCAAGTGGAGAATCCCAGCAGCGTGTAGAGAGGGCAGAGCCCAGAGGCGCCCGTCAGGATTGGAACGATCCCGATCCAGCCCCAGGGTGTTTTGGGCCCGACGAACACTAGGCTGATGAGAGCAAGACCGACGAGAACACGGAGCATGCGCTCGATCGGGTGCTCGGTGACGACTAAGAAATTCTTCATATGACCTCCTGTGAGGGGCGATGAGCCCATTGGACGAGGGCTATCGGACCAGGTGGTTGTCCCCAGGTCCAGTTGAACGAGGGGTCGGGCCAAATTGGGGAATTGGTGCAACGGACCGTTTGCACAATCAACCAGAGTTTTTTGTGTCTGCATGGGCATCTGGAAAATAGATGGAGATGCAGTCTGGACAAATGCCATGGGAAAAGTGGGCCTCTGAATGCTGAGAAATATAGGACTCGATAGAGTGCCATATCCCCTTTTCATCTCGGATCTTCTTGCAATGGGCACACGTAGGCAATATGCCGTGAAGCGTGCGGATCTCATGTTGAACGCGGCGGAGTTCCGCCTGGACATGCACTCGAGCCAGGAGTTCGGGAATCCGAAAGGGCTTGGTGACATAGTCCACGGCACCCGCCTCGAACCCGGCAAGGACCTCGTCCGACCCGGATTGGGAAGTGACGAAGATAACGGGAATATCCTGGACGGCTGGGTCCGCTTTGAGCCTCCTGCAGATTTCAATCCCATCCATTCCGGGCATGAAGATGTCCAGCAGGATTAAATCGGGTTTCTCCTTGGCGGCAATATCCAAGGCTTGCGAACCGTCCTTGGCAAGAGCCAGGCTGTATCCTTCGCGTTCCAGAATCTTGGCCAAAAGTTCAAGATCACTTGGCGTGTCGTCCACTGCAAGAATCAGAGAGCCTTTTCCTTGTTCCATGAATCAACCCCTTATGCCGGCGATTCGTCATTCCTCCTGAAGGATAGCCAAAATCAATCCCATGGCCAGGATGCAAAATGGGTGGCCAATGAAATGAAGTTAACCGGCCCAGTCTACGACGAGATGACGATGAGACCCAAAAGGCTGAACCAAGAGAGGACGCTAGACCATGCGGCCCCGGTTCGGGTTGCACGTGGGGTGATCCTGGCTATGGTTTACGGACATGTTGGAAGAACTCGATTGGGTTTGAAAATGCCTCCGACACTAGGTCGGACCAATCTGGGTTATTGAAAGAAATGCCAACCACTGCATGGGTAGATTCGTCGAAGGTGGGATCAGGCCAGGCTGAGTTGATGGAGAACCAAAGCGCTTCAGAGAGAGGCACATCGTTCTGCCAAGTGGTCATGTTCCAGGGGCCACCTGGGTGGAGAACAAGGTCTTCCTGGTCAATGAGGCCGTGAACTCGTTCAGAATCCGGCCCCCAACAACAGATGTAAGCGCAGCCAGCTTGAATTAAGTCTGCAGCGATTGCTTTTATCTCTTCATCGGTGGCTTCAGCCCCATCCATTGCCAGGCACGCGATGAAGTGCCCGGTGATTTCCGTGAAGGCGCCTGAGGGAATTCTGTAGTGCCGGAGGTTTAAGGCGTAAAGATCGCGAGAGCCGAATTCTGAGTGTCCGAGTTTTTGGGCAATCGACATGGGCCTGCCTTACGGAAGAAGTCAATCGGTAGTGCCGCCAGCGGCGCGCCGGGATGGGACAAGGAGAGGGGGCGAAGCCGAAGAAGCCGAACCAAGAAAAAGGACGCCAGCCAATGCAGGTGGGGTCCGAGTTGGGCAGGGGGTTAGGTCAGATGCGACCATTCAGCATTTCAGGTTCATGGCATGCTCTGAAGGGTAGGGAATAGATGCCAGGCTATCACTACAAGGGTCTAAGTCATTCCCTTGGCCTTCATCGCCTCTATGTATCGCATGTCCATCTCATTGATGTGTCGGACGATCCACTCGACGAGGAAAAGGGCCAACTTGTTCGCATTGTCCGCGGTTGGGTCTGCGTTGTAGGTCGCGATGAACTCGGCTACTTGATCCAGAAGCTTGGCGTGTTCAGCCTGGTGTTCCTTCAGTCCCGGGAAGTCGATAGCTGCCAACCGAGCCTCTTCGTCCCTAAAATGCGTGACCGTGCAATCCACTAGGGAGTCGAGGGTTTGCCTTACCCTCGCCTCGCCCTCGTCCGCGGAGACGGCATCGTGCATCCGGTTGAGCGCATCGAACATGTTGTGATGCTGATGATCGATGCTCAGAATCCCTATCTCATACCATTCGTCCCAATCCAAGATGGCCATGGTTCGTCCCCGGGGGTTTTGCGCAGGTAGATCCTGATTCTATCCTGATGCATGGAAGTCTGACGTTCTCCCCACTCCTAGACCAGGGGTAGTGGGAGTCAGGGGTTGAAAAGGATTTCGCTGGGGTTCGTTCGCCGAGGGCACTGCGGGCTCTGTGGCGATTGTAATCGTGTTGCCAGGCTTTGGCGATCCGTCAGGCTTCCTGGATGCTTTGAAACCAACGCTCGCTGAGGCATTCATTCGGAAACCGCCCCTTGAAACTATCGCAGATGCCGTTCTGCAAGGCATTGCCCGGCTGGATGAATTGGTGCCAGGACCTCGCTGATAGCACCACTGGTCGGACGCCGGGCTGAGGAACTCCAAGCCGTTGTCCGTGACGATAACCTTCTGGCTAGCCCGTTCATGGATGATCCAATTCAGAGCACGACCAACCCGCGGACCTGACAGGCTGGTGTACATCTCAATGGCCAGACACTCGCGGGTGAAGGTAGGCGGCGACGGAATCAGATCATTATCGCAAGTCCGTATGTTGACTGGCGGTGATCCAGTCACTAAGGCGAACAATTTGATAATTTAATTGAAACCTAGCTTTTCTTTCCGCCAAGGACAAGGAGAAAGCCGCCAACCACAATTGCTCCTATGCCTGCCCATGTTGGAATGTTAACCGTCTGCCTTTCCTTCACGGAAAGTTCAATCGAGCCGAGTTTGATTGCCTTTGAGTCCTTCATATAGCTGAAGCCGCCGTAGAGCAGCCCGAGCGCGCCAGCAATGATCAGAACGATTGCGATTATCCTTGTGGCATTCATCTTCTTTCCTCCTTAGTCTTTGAGGCCAGTATGCACTTTATCCATTGAAATCGGCGAAGCTCGACAGANNCCGCCTGCACCGAGGCGCTGAGCGAAGCCGAGGAAGCGGAACAAAGAGAAAGAGCAGAAGACACTGCAGGCGGGGTTCGAGTTGAGCGGAGGGTTAGGCGTACCTTTTTTGGTACCTACCTACTTCGGATTCGACGTCAACTATTGGGGCTATTGCTTTCTCACGTCGATCACAATTGTTTCCGCGAGGCGATCTTGCGCGCACATCCGATTGCGATCCCAAAAGAACTGCAAGAATCCTAAACCTAGCTCCAGCACGGCAGCACCATAGCCCAGCCCGCGCTCGACGGATTGCCAGAGGCCCATGCGCTCGCTTGTAAGCGACAGAACTTGTGTGCGCGCTACCACCTTGCCGGGGGTCCGTCCGTTGCCAAAATAGTTGGCCAACCCCCAATAGAGAACCATCACAACGATGTTCCCGGCTTCGTGAAAGTCCCAAACGATGTGAATGTTTGTCTCGTGAAGGAAGAAATATCGCCAGGATAATTCAAGTGGGAACCAAATGATGACAGCGACCAGAAGATCGACGCAGTACCCGAGCAGCCTTTGCCAGAAGGTTGCCAAGAGAATCCCGTCGAGCAATTCGGCACGCGAACCCACGTGCGCGTGATAGCGGCGTCTCGCTGCCTTCGATTGCGGACTCATCAGGATAGTTTAACGCACGCCTTGCAATTCACAATACGGGCCATGAAGCCGTGCGAATCGAATTGCAGGGCGATGCACCATTAGGGATTTCCGGGCGCGCCTAACGGGTGAAGCTAACCGGCCCCGCCTGCACCGAGGCGATGAGCGAAGCCGAGGTAGCGGGGAGAAGAGAGATCGGAAGACAATGCGGGCGGGGTCCGAGTTGAGCGAAGGGTTAGACCGACCGTGAGTAACGAACAATGCGTTGGGGAAGCCACGGTCACCTCAACCCTTCTTGGCCTTCTTACTCGCCTGTTGAGCAGCGTGGTGCGCCACCGCAAAAGCCTTGCTTTCGTCGCGGCCATATTCCTTGTACGCATTATTGAATGCCTCAAGGAATGCTTTCTTCTGGTGCGCAGCATATTTCTGTACCTGCGCCTTTGGCAGATCACTAATTGTTTTGTACGGCATACCCTGTTTCCTCCTCGTCCCAGGATTTGATCCAAAGGAGTCTATGGTCAACCGATAAGTCATGTTGTGCCATGCGGGGGCACCACCAACATACAAGAGGTTAGACCGGCGATGTGTCGCTTGGTTTTGAAGTTCCGCATTTCCAACACTCCGAGAACTGGGACTCAAGGATTTCACTGCATTTTGGGCATTGCCAGGAAGGGCCAGATTCTTCAGGCAGGGGCTTGCCTGATGAAAACTCACGAATAAGTTCAAATGCGGGTTCCGCTTGATCGGAGTCCAATATCCACACCTCGGGAGCGGTGCCGGGGAAGGCTAGAGGACCTGGGGCCGTGTTGAGGAAGGAATCTCCCATCACATGCGCCTCTATCCCATTTGAACGAAGAAGATCTTCTACGAGGTGGGCTTCAGCCTGATGTTGCGCAGTGAAAACCTTCAACATGGCGGCCTCCAGATACGGGCTAACGGATGAAGCTAACCGGCCCCGCCTGCACCGAGGCGATGAGCGAAGCCGAGAAAGCGGAACGAAGAGAAAGAACAGAAGACAATGCGGGCGGGGTCCGAGTTGAGCGAAGGGATAGGTTGCGGGATGCTAATTTTCGAAGCCTAGATTTTGCGGGGAGCTAGAAAGTGGGGACTTTCCAGAAGTTGCGACCTCTGGGCCCACAACTTCGAAATCAAAATCATCAACCCATGCTGAACCCGTACCGTAGAGAAGAACACCAAATGCAATGGCTTGGGCACCATCGGGAACATCGAGAACGACGTTGTACTGGGCCCAACTGGTAGTGCCTTTGATTGGCCGATCCTGCATGTTGTCGAAGGCAAGGGAAGGACCTGATGACCCGTCAACTCGCATCCATAACCCGGTCCAGCCGGTTACATCAAGGGTCTTCACATACGCGGTTAACCGAATTCTCTTCCCTCGATACTTAGTGGCATCGAACATCTGCATGAGGGTGCCGAATCCGCTTGGTTTTGTAGCTAGGCAAGCAAGAAGAGCAGCATTTTTGCCAGTATGGGCAGCTGCCACGATGCTGACCGCATATTCATTCGGTTTGTCACCAGCTAGCATCCATCCAGCAGGCAAAGACTGACCTGCGGAAAGTATGGATGCGAGACAAAAGGCCAGCGTTGGGGCGAAGACTGCTCTCATCGTGTTTCCTTTCAAAAAGGTTGGGGTTTTTGGACGACTGGTTTGTCCCTCGGATTGCAACCTAACAATGGAAGCTACCCGGCCCCGCCTGCACCGAGGCGACGAGCAGAGCCAAGGAATCCGGAAGATGAGAGAGAGCGGAGGACGAAGCAGGCGGGGTCTGAGTTGAGTTGGGGGTTAGGCGCCTCACTTTGAACCCCAACGCCATTGCGGTGGCTCACCAGTGAGATGGCAGACAAGAAGTAAGAGAAGGCAGAGGACTGCGCAGTAGATGACAAACCCTGCATTCTGTTGCCGCAGAAGAAAGATGACTGCCCCGAGGGCGATTAGTGCGTAGAACACGACCAGTACCACCCAGCCTTTCCAATTGGAAGGGAGGCCCCAGCCCCAACCTTGACGTTTGGCTGGAAACCAATAGTCGGAGTTCTTGTCTGGGGTGGGAATCATGTTGGCGACCTAACGAATGAAGCTAACCGGCCCCGCCTGCACCGAGGCGATGAACGGAGCTGAGGAAGCGGGACGAAGAGAAAGAGCGGAAGACAATGCAGGAGGGATCCGAGTTGAGCGGGGATTAGGCCGAGACGACTTCCCATGGGGCAATGCCACCCTTTATGACACGAAAAAGTGGGTGTGGGAGTGGGTGTTTAGTGAATTCGCATTGTTTAAGCCAATCAGGAGCACGCGTTTTGAGCTTTGCCACGAGATGATCCCACTCATATTCGATCTGACCTTCTGTGACAGTGAGAGGGCTCAAAATACGAATCCTACCGATCTTCTTTCCATCGAAGTGATAACCACGCCGAAGTGATTCGACATGAACTTCTTTCAAGTAGGCTGCGATGAAAGACACCGGGTCAGAGGACGCCTTAAACCTTGCCAACTGCGGATGATTTCGATATCCCTTGGTTTCACCAGCAAGAACGGCTTGCGCAAGTAATCCTTCTCGCCACAGGGCTACGAGACCTTTGGAATCAAGGTAGCGAGGATGGATGGACCAGAGTCGCATCAATGCTCCTTGAGCGGCCTAACGAATGAAGCTAANNCGAGTTGAGCGGAGGGTTAGGCCGTAGGCGATAGCTTTGGAATAGGTGGATGAGGTCCCCATTCAGGCCATTCGTATTGAAAGACGACGAGTCATTTTGATCAAGGAATGTTAACCCCCTCTTTCATTGGGTATTTGGGAATGCCTATATTCAAGCACTTACTTGGGACAAAGGAACGGCACGGAGCTTGCTTTTATCTATGCCTGCCACGTGGCCGTTTGCGGCGCCGCAGGAGCACACCATGATTCTCTGCCCCATCGCCCTGGCTATTGGATGCAAGAAGTGCATAGCTTTCCCTGTCTGCCCATTCAAGGCCGTGATAGGGGACTATAAGGATGTTCCCAAAGCCGACTCGAAGGCTCCTTCGTCCAAGGCTAAAACCAGAAAGAAGCCTGGGAAATCAAGATGAGCATGGGAACTTTGCTAGATGCGCCGATTGTTACCGACTCACCCTGCCCGTTTTTCCGCCATATCCTATGGGCTACTTTTAGGGGAGGACGTCAGTGCCAGTTTGGAGTGGTGAACCATTTGTATGCGACTAGCACGAGCAGAACCAATCCGAGTAATGCACTGCAAACAAGGACGAACCAAAAACGGCGTGGTTCATCTTGTCGAGTTATCGGTTTGATGAACAGTAAATTTACTTCACTCGTGGCAAACCAGTAGAAGGTTTGAATCAGAATGCAAATCGGAATAATCGAAAAGTAGATGGGAACCGTGTTTGTGAACAGGCGGGTTTGACCCATGAATCCTCGCGACTTAGATGAGGCCTAACGAAGGAAGCTAAGCGGCACCGCCTGCGCCGAGAGGACGAACGGAGCCGAGATAGCGAAATGCTGAGAGAGAACAGAAGGCAATGCAGGCGGGGTCCGACTTGAGCGGAAGGTTAGGCCGGCCAGGCGAGAGCCTACCCAAGCCACTCAGCAAGTGCGTCATCAGATGAGAAACCAAGCAATTCAATACGGTCATTATCGGGGTGATTCCCATAAGCGAGGAAGAATTCCTTTGTCTCAGGATTCAAAAGTAACCAATTTCGTTCCTGGTGGACGAGGGCCAGCATTTCGAATTCAACATCTGGCAGCCCACATTACTCCTTGGCCCATGTGCTGGCTGTTGCCTTGATGAGAACCGGTTCAATGACACAACCGCGTAATGCTTCGCGCTGGCGGTAAAGAAATTGATCTCGGTCTTCATCACCCAATGTGGGTGTAGAGGAAGGCCGCGAGAGTGATTCATCTAATAATTTGAGGGCTTCATCACTTTTCATGGCGGCCTAACGAATGAAGCTGATATGTGTTGGCCAGTCAAGGTCGCCAGCCAGATATTTTTCAGCAGTGTGTGGGGAGCAGAACGGACGGCATGCCGACGGTTGATCAGTCTGATATTCGCGGGTTGGTTACCGCATGACAACCGATTCGTCGGGGAGCTGCCTTGCTCTAACGTCGAGGGTCATTCCGTTGCCGGGCGCCTCCTAGCTTCATCGAGGGTTCTCCCACCGTGGTCCGTTCTGCTGCCGACACACTGCCTCTTCCTGCCGGTTATGCCCTTGCTGCCGGTTGTGGCAGCGCTTGGCCAATCGCCCAGATGAATCCGGCTAATTCCCGGGCGATGGCGATACACACTTGCACCTTCAACTTCCCCCTGGCTTCCAGCAACCGATACCGCGCACAGAGACGCTTTTGCGCCTTCCAGGCGATCTCCTGGACCTGCTCTGATGCCCGCTCGGCCCGCCGTTGCAGGACCGCAGTCTTCCTCGCCGGGTAACGATACTGCCAGGCCGCTTCCACCAGCACCCGACGCACGTGCCCATTGCCGGTCTTGNNCCCGCTGGAATGCTCACTGGGCACTACTCCCAGGTAGGCCATCAACTGGGGTGCATTGGCGAACCGCCTCAGGTCGCCGATCTCGGCCACGATGGTCGTTGCCGTGATCAGCTTCACCCCCCGCAGCGCCATCAGGCCCTCGATCACTGGCCAGAACACGGAATCCCTGGCAGCACTTTCCATCTGTTCATCGAGCGCCGAGATCCGCCGGGTTATGGCCTGGACCGAATCGACATACTCCTGGAACACGATCTGCTGCACGGGCTGCCCGAACTTCACTTCCTCGAACCAGCGGAAATGGGCCTGCGTCCAGTTGTCCTTTCCCTCAAAGCGCTTCCCGTGCCGAAGCAGGAACCCCAGCAGCCGCTGTTTGGCCTGGAGCTGAATATGCTTCATGTCCTCCCGCGCCCGGGTCAGATCACGCAGGGCTTCCTGGGCGCCATCAGGCACCCAGACTGCCGTCAGTTCCCCGGCCCGATGGAGCCGGGCCAGGTTCAGGCTGTCCCGCCGATCGGTCTTGACCCGATCACCTGGCTTCTTGGGTATCAGCGACGGCGCCACCACCTGGCAGTCTTGCCCGAGGTCCAGCAGTTGCCGGTGAAGGCCATAGCCGCAGGGCCCTGCCTCGTAGCAGAACGACAGCTTCGAGCCCTCCTTTCTGAGCCGCCTGACCAACTTCACCACGGCGTCCGGTGTGTT
>PMJK01000087.1 GCA_003158505.1 Holophagaceae bacterium
TCCACCGCATCGGCCGGACCGGTCGCGCGGGCAGCGAGGGAGAGGCCCTCTCCCTGGTCTGCGTGGACGAGCAGTCCCTCCTGCGGGATATCGAGAAGCTGCTGCGGAAGGATCTGCCCAAGGACGTGGTCAGCGGCTATGCCCCGGACCCCAGCATCCCCGCCGAGCCCATCCAGACCGGACGGCAGGGAAGCGGCGGTCGGGGCCGTGGTCCAGCCCGAGCCCCCAGGGCCGCTTCAGGCACGGCACCCCGCGGTGAGCGGGGCCGACATCCTTCGCGTCCCGGCGCCCGCGGGAAATAGAAGTAGCAAGAGGGCCAAGCTCTCATATACCCATTGACACGAGGCCTGTACGGCCACAGGATTCTTGCTTATGCAAGAACCCATGCCCGATTCCCTCACCCATGCCGGTCTTGGCACCCTCGCCTCGGCTGTGCGCAAGCGTCTGAAGCATGTCGTGGCGTCCCGACTCGTGCCCTACGGGCTCACCATCCAGCAGTTCTGGGTCATGCTCGTGCTGCTGGAGCATGGACCCTGCTCTCTTCATCCCCTGGCCCAGCAGGTCTGGATGGACGATCCCACGGCCAGCCGGGTGGTCAAAGCGATGGTGGAGCGCGGTCTGCTTCGCACCAAGCCGGATCCCAAACATGGCCGACGCATCCTCATCAGCCTCACGGCCAGTTCGGCTTCTCTGGCTCAGGAGCTTCAAGGCCTTGCTGCGGAGATCAAGTCGGGGCTGGTGATGGGCATTGGGGCGGACCAGCAGGCGGCCATGCGTCATGGACTACTCGCCATGATCACGAACCTGGATGGCATGCTCGTCGAGATCCCTTCCGCAGATCCCGACCAGGATGCCGTCGTCGCGTCCTGACCCTGTCTCGGTTCCCGGGACCTTTTCTCCCGCCCGCCCCACCTGTGACGGCCGCATCCAGAAGGCTCACCCTTGCCTATTGGCTCCGCATCTTCGCCCCATTCCACAACGACACCCGGGAACTCCATGGACACTTTGATTCCTGAAGCCACGACGCCCTCCGAACTCCCGGACACGGCCACCAGTTTCTTTAGGCGATGGCGGCTCCAGCTGGGCATCGGCGCGGTGGTGCTGGTGATTCTCATCGTCTGGGCCATCCGTGCAGGCCGGACTTCCGCTGCCCCCGCCGGGGCCGGCCGATCCGTACCAGTCGTGGTCGCGACCACCCGCCAAGGCGACATGAACGTGAACCTGACGGGGCTAGGCACCGTCGTACCGCTAAGCACAGTGACCGTTCACAGCCGGGTGGACGGCCAGCTCATGAGGATCGCCTTCACGGAGGGACAGCTGGTGCGCCAGGGGGACCTCCTGGCCGAGATCGATCCCCGGCCCTTCCAGGTCCAGCTCATGCAGGCCGAGGGACAGCTGGCCAAGGACCAGGCGGCCCTCAAGAACGCCCGCATGGACCAGGAACGGTACATCAGCCTGGTGAAACAGGGCATCCTGGCTCAGCAGCAGCTGGATGCCCAGGTTTCCACCGTGGTCCAGGCCGAAGGGGCCATCAAGTCCGACGAGGCCCAAGTGGAGAGCGCCAAACTGAACCTCATCTACAGCCGCATCACGGCTCCCCTTTCCGGACGGGTGGGCCTCCGGCTCGTGGACCTGGGGAACATGGTGCACGCCACGGACGCCAACGGATTGGCCGTCATCGCCCCGGTGCAGCCCATCAACGTGATCTTTACCATCCCCGCCGACAACATCCAGAAGGTCCTGGCCCAGGACCGGAAGCCCGGCAAGCTGACGGTGGAAGCCTGGGACCGGGACATGACCGCCCGGCTGGCTGTCGGGACCCTGGCCGCCATCGACAATCAGGTGGACGTGACCACCGGCACCGTGCGCCTCAAGGCCCTCTTCACCAACGAGGATCTGGCTTTATTCCCCAACCAGTTCGTGAATGCCCGGCTGCTGGTGGACACACTCCACAACGCCATCATCGTCCCTTCGGCTGCAGTGCAGCGGAGCCCTCAGGCCACCTTCGTCTACGTGGTCAAGGCCGACAACACCGTGGAGTTCAGGACGGTGGAGGTGTTGACCACGGATGGTGACCTGTCCTGTGTGAAGCAGGGCCTGGCCCCCGGTGAGAAGGTGGTCGTGGACGGCCTGGACAAATTGCGGCCCGGGAGCAAGGTGGCCCCAGTGGATGCGGAGGGCCAGGGCGCGGCGAATGGATCCAAGGCCAAGGGATGAATCCCTCAAAACCCTTCATCCTCAGGCCCATCGCCACCTCCCTGCTGATGGCGGGGATCATGCTCGTCGGCCTCCTGGCCTTCAAGCAGCTGCCGGTCTCGGCCCTGCCGCAGGTCGATTATCCGACCATCGAGGTCCTGACCTTTTACCCAGGGGCAAGCCCCGATGTGATGGCGACGGCGGTCACGGCGCCCTTGGAGCGGCAGTTCGGCCAGCTGCCGGGCCTGAACCAGATGACGTCCAGCTCTTCCGATGGAAGTTCCATCATCACCCTCCAGTTCGTGCTGGACCTGAACATCGATGTGGCGGAACAGCAGGTTCAGGCCGCCGTGAATGCCGCTGGTACCTACCTCCCGCCGGATCTCCCCAATCCACCCATCTACAGCAAGACGAACCCCGCGGACGCTCCCATCCTGACCCTGGCGCTTTCCTCGGACACCCTCTCCCTGCCCAAGGTGGAGGATTACGCGGATACGCGCCTGGCCCAGAAGATCTCCCAGCTCCCGGGGGTGGGCCTCGTGAGCATCAGCGGCGGCCAGAAACCTGCGGTGCGAGTCCAGGTCAACCCGGTCGCCCTTTCGTCTTACGGACTCACGCTGGATGACATTCGCGCGTCGGTGGGCGCGGCCAATGTCAACCAGGCCAAGGGCACCTTCGATGGCAAGCTGCAGTCCTTCGCGATCGGCGCCAACGACCAGCTCCTCACCAGCGCCGAATACCGCCCCCTGGTCATCGCTTACAAGAACGGGAATCCCATCCGCCTCCAGGATGTGGCCAACGTCATCGACGACACGGAGAACGTCAAGCAGGCCGCCTGGAAGAACCTCTCGCCTGCGGTGATCCTGAATATCCAGCGGCAGCCGGGCGCCAACATCATCGCCGTGGTCGACCGGATCAAGACCCTCCTGCCCCAGCTCAAGGGCTCCCTTCCCGCGGCGGTGAAGCTGGAGATCCTCACGGACCGCACCACCACCATTCGGGCCTCGGTGGAGGATGTGGAGTTCGAACTGATGCTCACCATCGTCCTGGTGATCCTGGTGATCTTCGTGTTCCTGAGGACCTTCGCGGCCACCATCATCCCCAGCTTCGCCGTGCCCCTCTCCCTGGTGGGCACCTTCGGCGTGATGTACCTCCTGGGCTACAGCCTCAACAACCTCACGCTCATGGCTCTGACCATCTCTACGGGCTTCGTGGTGGACGATGCCNNGATGCCATCGTGATGATCGAGAACATCATGCGGTACATCGAAGCGGGTGACTCGCCCATGGTCGCGGCCCTTAAGGGCTCCGAGCAGATCGGCTTCACCATCGTGTCCCTCACGGTCTCACTCATCGCGGTGCTCATCCCCCTGCTCTTCATGGGAGACATCGTGGGGCGGCTCTTCCGGGAGTTCGCAGTGACCCTGGCCGTGACCATCCTGGTCTCCGCCGTGGTCTCCCTCACTCTCACGCCCATGATGTGCGCCCGCCTCCTGCGCCACCGCAATGAGAGCGAAGAAGGACGACTTTACAAGGCTTCGGAGCGGATCTTCAAGCAGATCATCGCCTTCTACGGCCGCACCCTCACGGTGGTACTCAAGCACCAGACCACCACCCTCTGGGTGGCCGTGGGCACGCTGGGCGTGACGGTGCTGCTCTACCTCTGGATTCCCAAGGGCTTCTTCCCGGTGCAGGACACCGGCGTGATCCTGGGCATTTCTGAGGCACCCCAGTCTGTCTCCTTCCCGGCCATGGCCAAGCGCCAGCAGGCCCTGGCAGAGGTGATCCTCAGGGACCCCGCGGTGGAGAGCCTCTCCTCCTTCATTGGCATCGATGGCACCAACACCACCCTCAATTCCGGCCGCATCCAGATCAACCTGAAGCCCCTGGACGTCCGTCGCCTCAATGCCAGCGACATCATCCGGCGGCTCAAGCCGGAGCTGGACCGGGTGGGCGGCATCAAACTCTACATGCAGCCCGTGCAGGACCTCACCGTGGAGGACCGGGTGAGCCGGACCCAGTACCAATTCAGCCTGGAGGATCCCGACGCCAAGGAACTGGGCGTGTGGGTGCCCAAGTTCGTGACCAAGCTGCAGAGCCTGCCGGAACTGCGGGAAGTGGCCAGCGACCTCCAGGACAGCGGCCTCCAGACCCGCCTAGTGATCGATCGCACCTCCGCCGCCCGCCTAGGGATCACGCCAAAGATGCTGGATGATGCCCTGTACGATGCCTTCGGGCAGCGGCAGATTTCCACCATCTTCACGGACATCAGCCAATACCGGGTGGTGCTGGAAACCCAGGCGGGCTTCCGGGAAGGGCCCTCGGCCCTAAATTCCATCTTCCTGCGTTCGACCGCCGGCGGCTCGGTGCCCCTGAGCGCCATCACCCGCATCGAGAACCGGATGGCTCCCCTGGCCATCAACCACCAGGGACAGTTCCCCGCCGCCACTGTCTCCTTCGACCTGGCCAAGGGCGTCTCCATCGGCGATGGCGTCAAGGCCATCGAGAAGGCCCGCCAGGAGATGGATATCCCGCCCAGCATCCAGACGGAGTTCAAGGGTACCGCCCAGGCCTTCCGGGCCTCCCTGGTGAACACGCCCTTCCTGATCCTCGCGGCCCTGGTCACCATGTACCTCCTGCTGGGCGTGCTGTACGAAAGCTACATCCATCCGGTGACCATCCTCTCCACCCTGCCTTCCGCAGGGGTGGGGGCTCTCCTGTCCCTCATGCTCTGCCGCACGGAATTCAGCGTCATCGCCCTCATCGGCNNATCCTGATGACCACCATGGCCGCCCTCCTGGGGGCCGTCCCGCTAGCCTTGGGCACTGGCGTAGGTGCAGAACTGCGCAGGCCTTTGGGCATCTCCATCATCGGCGGGCTCATCTTCAGCCAGGTGCTCACCCTCTATACCACACCGGTGATCTACCTGGCCTTTGATCGCATCGCCGCCCGCGCACGCCGCTGGCGCGGCGTGCGAGAGGCTGCGCCTGCGGCGCAGCAGCCATGATTTGTTTTCCTGATTCTTGCTATTCGCGCTGCACAAGCAGCGCTCATCTCCAGGCGGAACGCCTGGAGCGCCAGCCCATGAGCCCGGAGCAGGAGCGGAGGGCCACTTTGCCGCAGGCGAAGCCCACAGGGCGCGGCACAGGAAGTGCCGCGTGAGCATTTCCGCCCCCTTCATCCGGCGCCCGGTCGCCACCACCCTCCTGACCATCGCCATCGCCTTGGCCGGCGGCCTGGCCTTCAAGTTCCTGCCGGTGTCACCCCTGCCCCAGGTGGAATTCCCCACCATCCAGGTGGGGGCGGGGCTCCCGGGGGCCAGCCCCGAGACCATGGCCTCCTCGGTGGCCACGCCTCTGGAGCGGCAGTTCGGCCGCATCGCCGGCATCACGGAGATGACTTCCTCCAGCTCCCTGGGGTCCACCAGCATCGCCATCCAGTTCGACCTGAACCGCAACATCGACGCTGCCGCCCGGGACGTGCAAGCGGCCATCAACGCGGCCCGCGGCCAGCTCCCGGCCAACCTGCCCAGCAATCCCTCCTATCGGAAGGTCAACCCGGCGGACGCCCCCGTCCTCATCTACGCCCTCACGTCGGACATCATTCCGCGGGAGAAGATGTACGACATCGCCTCCAGCCTCCTGCAGCAGAAGCTGTCCCAGGTGCCCGGCGTGGGTCAGGTGTTCGTGTGGGGCGGCGCCCTGCCGTCGGTGCGCGTGGAGGTCGATCCCAACGCCCTTCAGGCCAGGGGGGTGGGGCTCGATGATGTCCGGGCCACCCTGGCCGCAGCCAACGTCAACCAGCCCAAGGGCTCCCTCGTGGATGGAGAAACGACATCCTCCATCAACACCAGCGACCAGATCCTGAAGGCCAAGGACTACGCTCCCCTGGTGATCGCCTTCAAGTCCGGCGCCGCCCTGCAGGTGCAGGACGTGGCGGAAGTGAAGGACTCGGTGGAGGACCTGCGGAACATCGGCATCACCAATGGCAAGCCTTCCATCGCCGTGGTCGTCTTCCGCCAGCCCGGGGCCAACATCCTGGACACCGTGGACCGAGTGCGGGCCCTGCGGCCTCAGCTCCTGGCGCTCATTCCCCCCAGCGTCAACCTGGAGGAAGTTATCGACGCCACGAGGACGATCCGGGCCTCCGTGAAAGACGTGGAGCGGACCCTTCTGATCTCCATCGCCCTGGTGATCCTGGTGGTCTTCATCTTCCTGCGGGACTGGCGCTCCACCCTGATCCCCAGCGTGGCNNGCCATCGTGGTGGTCGAGAACATCACCCGGCACCTGGAAGGGGGCATGAAGCCCATGGCGGCCGCCCTCAAGGGGGCCGAGGAGATCGGTTTCACGGTGCTCTCCATCAGCATCTCGCTATGCGCCGTCTTCATTCCCATCCTGCTCATGGGCGGCATCGTGGGACGGCTCTTCCGGGAATTCGCCGTCACCCTCTCCGTGGCCATCCTCATCTCCATGATCATCTCCCTCACCACCACCCCCATGATGTGCGCCAGGCTGCTGAGGCCCACCTCCGAGGCACACCACGGGCGGTTCTTCGAGGCCACGGATCGCTGGCTGAAATGGACCATCGAGAAGTATGGCCAGAGCCTCGCCTTCGTCCTGCGCCACCAGTGGTGGACGCTGGGAACCTGGTTCGCGACCGTTGCGGCCACGGTGGTCCTGTTCATCATCGTCCCCAAGGGCCTGTTCCCCCAGCAGGACACCGGGCGCATCATGGGCGCCATCCAGGCCGACCAGAGCACCTCCTTCCAGGCCATGCGGGGCCGCCTCCGGGAATTCCTGAAGATCGTGCAGGAGGACAAGGGCGTCCTGGCCGTGACCGGATCCGTGGGTGGGGGCGGCGTCACCAATACGGGCCGCGTGTTCGCTTCCCTCAAGCCCACCGAGGAGAGGAAGGGCGCCAATGCGGACCAGATCATCACCCGCCTGCGGGGCAAACTGGCCAAGGTGCCCGGGGCCAGCCTCTTCTTCCAGCCCATCCAGGACCTTCGCATCGGGGGCCGCGGAGGCAACGCCCAGTTCCAGTACACCCTCCAGGGGGATGACGCCAAGGAGCTGTTCGCCTGGGCTCCCAAGGTCTTCGAAAAACTGAAGACCCTGAAGACCATCGCCGACGTGAACACCGACCAGCAGAACCTGGGCCTCCAGACCACCCTGGAAGTGGACCGGCCCACCGCCTCCCGCCTGGGGGTCACGTCCAAGATGGTCGACGATGCCCTCTACGACGCCTTCGGCCAGCGCCAGGTATCCACGATGTACGAGCAGCTGAACCAGTACCACGTGGTCATGGAAGTGGCGCCCCAGTACTGGCAGAACCCGAACTCCCTGAACCTGATCTACGCCCATTCCACCCTGGGACCCATGGTTCCCCTGTCCGCCTTCGCCCACTTCAAGCCGGAGAACACATTGCTGGCGGTGAACCACCAGGGCCAGTTCCCCTCGGTGACCATCACCTTCAACTTGCCACCCGGCGTGGCCATCGGGGATGCGGTGACGGCCATCGAAAAGGCCCAGGACCAGATCCGCCTGCCGGCCTCCATCAAGGGCACCTTCATGGGCACCGCCCAGGCCTTCAAGGCCTCCCTGGCCAATGAGCCCGTCCTGGTGCTCGCGGCAGTCCTGGCGGTGTACCTGGTGCTCGGCATCCTCTACGAAAGCCTGATCCACCCCATCACCATCCTGTCCACCATCCCTTCGGCCGGAGTGGGCGCCTTCGTGGCCCTCCTACTCACGGGCACTGAGTTCAGCGTCATCGCCCTCATCGGCATCATCCTGCT
>PMJK01000089.1 GCA_003158505.1 Holophagaceae bacterium
CTCGAGTCCGGCCCCGTGGGCCATCCTGCCCGGGTGGTCATGGTGAGCATCGATGGGCTGCGACAGGACACGGCCTTCCAGGAAGGCCTCCAGGATTTCCGCGGGTTCCAGGTGCAGAACGGGTATACCGCCATTCCCGCCACCCGGGTCATGTGGAGCATCCTGTGGGGCGGCGATCCCGGCCACTACTCCGTGGGAAACCTGCTCCCCGCCCAGGAGGAGTTCGAAGGCAACTACCCATTCACCCTGCTTGAAACGGCCAAGGCTCAGGGACTCAAAGCGCGGTTCTACATCGACGATGGCGGCACCATCGCCCTGGCGGACCGGAACCAGGCTTTCGACCAGGCCCTCACCCCTGCCCGGGGTTGGGAAAACTTCCTGAACTCCAACGCCGAGGTGCATTTCCCCCTCTTCGCCGTCTGGCTGGATGCCCTGCGGGTCTTCCCGAGCACCACGCCCTGGACGCCTTTGGATTTGGGTTTGAAGACCGCCTTGAACCTCGGGCGGGGCTCGGACTGGGTGATGTACCATTCCTGCCTCGCCCATCAGCCCATCTACTTGACCCGGAAGGAGCTGGGGAACATCCCCCGATGGTGGGCCCTGCCCGCCCGGCGGATGTCGCCCTACTGGTCCTATCCCAGCCCTGGGGCCATCGCCTCCTGGCGACCAGAGTACGGCCCCTTCCTGGCCTACCAGATCCGGATCCGCTCCCTGCTCTCCGCCTGGCGGGAAGTCTGGAACGGCCTCCCCGGGGACCGGGACTATGGCCAGGCCCTGCGGATCATGTTCACGGACCACGGTGAACGGTTCTATCACTGGATGGAGGAACCTGACATCCAGATGGGCGGCTCCCACGGCTACAATCTGGACCCCTGGGAGGCTCGGATTCCAATGGTGTTCGACGGGCCGGGCATCCAGCCGGGTCGCGATGGGGACCATGCCCTCAGCCTGCTGGAAGTGCGGGACGCCGTGGCCCGCCGCCTGCTGCGCCAGGAACCTCCGAACCTCCAGGCCATGCTGGCCAAAGATTATGCGCCCCTGCGGATGCACGCCATTGGCCGGGACATGTTCCAGGCCGAAGAGGTAGAGTACCGGGATCTCAGCACCGAGGAGATCGCCAGCAAAGCTGTCGTGCTTCCCGATGGGGTTTGGTTGGTGAAGTACGGAAGCACCGAAGCGGAACGGGAGAAGGACCTGACGGTCGCAGAGGCCCGCGGACAGGTCCTGAAAGTCTGGCGCCCCATGAAGAAAGGCGGCGCCAGGCGCATCGACTACGATGGCTACCGGATGACAGGGTATGAGGATGTGGATGAAGTCAGTTTCCAGGCCGCCAGGAAGCGCATCTTCAAGGCCTTCGTGAAGCCTTGGACCGATGGGGTTCCCTCCCACTCCAAGCCCTGAGGCCTCCTGCTCCAGCTAGGAATTCAATTGGGCAATCCAAGAGAGATCGAAGGCATCGGAAGGGTCCGATCCCTCTTGTTGGTTCAGTCCTTGCCTGTCAGTAGGTGGAACTCACCGCGAGGGCACCCGTCTGGTCGCCCGTCAGCACAGTGCTATGGCCACTGCTCCGATTGGGATCCTTGACAGTGATGCTGTAGGTCAGGCCTCCTCCGCTAACGGACACGTTGTAGTTCATCTTCGAATTCCCCTTGGGAATGAAGGTCGGGGCCCAACTCGTACTGGCAGTGGGGGATTGCCCGGAAGCAGACCAGAATTGACTAGTGCCAGCGGTTCCATAGAGGCCGACATCGGCCTTCCGGGACTCCAGCGCCATGGCCAGGACGCGGGCATTGGACTGGGCGTCCCCGATCACCCGGGCCCGCTTGCGCTGCCCCATGAAGGAGGGGATCGCGATGCCACCGAGGATGCCGATGATCGCCAGTACCAAGAGCAGCTCAATCAGTGAGAAACCATGGGATCGGGTGGAACTCGGCATGGGAGCCTCCATGGGCCAGTGGTCGTGAAGTAGCAAGAATCGTGTAATCAGTCCTTGCCCATCACATTAGCCAAATTGAAGATCGGCATGTACATGGCGATCACGATGAAGCCGATGATGCCACCGAGCAGGGCGATCATGATCGGTTCCATGAGGCTGGTGAGGTTGGCAACAGCGTTGTCCACCTCGTCCTCGTAGAAGTCAGCCACCTTGGACAACATGGCATCCAGGGCGCCCGTGGCCTCACCCACGCCCACCATCTGGACCACCATGGGGGGGAACACTTTGGTTTCGGCCAGGGGTGTGGCGATGTTGCGCCCCTGCTCCACCGCATCCTTGGATTTCAGGATGGCGTTCTGGATGACCATGTTCCCGGCGGTGCGGGCAGTGATATCCATGCCTTCGAGGATGGGCACGCCTGAGCTGATGAGGGTGCCCAGGGTGCGGCAGAACCGGGCCACGGCCACCTTGCGGAGCACATCCCCGATGATCGGGATTTTCAGTATCAATGCATCGATCTGGAGTTTTCCGGTCGGCGTCTTGTAGTACTGCCGCAGGCCCACCACGATGAGGACGATGGCAATGATGATGAGCCAGCTGTAGTTGATGAGAGCATTCGAAATGCCGATGCAGACCAGGGTCGGGAAGGGGAGTTTGCTGCCCAGTCCTTCATACATGGCAGAGAACACGGGAATGACCTTCAGCATGATGATGACCACCACGGCAATGGCAATCGTGATGATGGCCACAGGATAGGTCATGGCCCCCTTCACCTTGGAGGTCAGCTTCACAGCCTTCTCGATGTAGCCCGAGAGCCTCTGCAGGATGACGTCCAGGATACCGCCGCTCTCCCCGGCGCCCACCATGTTCACGTACAGATCACTGAAGGCCTTGGGGTGCTTGGCCAGAGAGGCCTGCAGGGTGGAGCCCTTTTCCACATCGTCCCGCACGGCCTCGATGATGCGCTGGAAACCCTTGTGGGCCTGTTGGGCACCCAGGATCTCCAGGCACTGCACCAGGGGCAGACCCGCATCGATCATCACACTGAACTGCCGGGTGAAGATGGCCAGTTCCTTGGGAGGCACCTTGCCGAAGGATTTCCCCCCCTGGGCGGCCGTGAGCCGGATGTTCATGACCTCGATGCCATTGCGCTTCAGGGTGTTGGCCGCAGCATCGCGGGAATCGGAAACCAGGACGCCCTCCTGGACCTCCCCCATTCGATTCTTGCCTTTCCATGCATAAGCGGGCATGCGGACCTCGGCAAAGGGGTAGCAATAATGGTGCCTTCAGGATAGGCAGGAAAGCAGTTATGGAGAAGTCCTAGGTGTACTTGATATTGGGGTTTCGGCCACCAAGGGCAGGATTGGCGGTCTGGGCCGGTGCGGCCGTCCGGCCACCGGCGGCGCCGACGCCGACGCCGCGGTTGATGAGTTCGCGCAATTCGTCCACGTTGGAAGAGTAGTCGAAGGCCTGCTCTTGCGTGATCTCCTTGCGCATCACCAGCTCCGACAAGCTCTGGTTGAAGGTCTGCATCCCGTACTTGGTCTGACCGGCCTGCATCACCCCATAGATCTGGTGGATCTTGTCCTCCCGGATGAGGTTCCGGATGGCGGGATTGGGGAGCATGATCTCCAGCGCCAGGGCACGGCCCTTGCCGCTGGCCTTGGGAATGAGGCTCTGACAGATGACGCCTTCCAGCACCAGAGAAAGCTGGGCGCGGATCTGCGGCTGCTGGTGACTGGGGAACACGTCGATGATGCGGTTGATGGTCTGCACGGTGCTGTTGGTATGCAGGGTGCCGAAGGTGAGATGGCCGGTCTCCGCGATGGTCAGGGCGGACTCGATGGTCTCGAGGTCGCGCATCTCACCCACCAGCACCACATCGGGATCCTGCCGCAGGGCAGAGCGCAGGGCCTTCTTGAAGCTGTGGGTGTCAGCGTGGATCTCCCGCTGGTTCACCAGGGCCCGCCGATGCTTGTGGACGTATTCCACCGGGTCCTCGATGGTGAGGATGTGCACCGGTTCTTCGGCGTTGATCTTGTCGATCATGGCCGCCAGGGTGGTGGACTTGCCGGAACCGGTCACGCCCGTCACCAGCACCAGGCCCCGGGGCTTGTCGCAAAGAGCCTGAATGGCGGGCGGCAGATTCAACTGCTCGAAACTGCGGATCTGCTCGGGAATGGTCCGGAACACTCCCGCCGTGGCGCCTCGCTGGTTGAACACATTGGCGCGGAAGCGGGCCACGCCCTGGAGGCCGAAGGAGAAGTCCACCTCGAGATCCTCCTCGAGCCGGTGCTTCTGCTGATCGGTCATCACGCCATAGCACAACCAGCGGGTCTGGGCCGCGTCCATCGGCGGCAGTTTGAGGGGCACCATGCGCCCGTCGATGCGGATCTGAGGTGCCGATTCCGTGGTGATGTGCAGGTCCGTGCCCCCATACTCCACCATCGTCTTGAGGAGCTGCTGCAGGGGGGCAACATAGCTGGCACCGACTTCGCTCATATGAGCCTCATCTACAACACGGTTTCTCGGACGATTTCTTCGATGGTGGTCATGCCATCCAACACCTTGCGGCAGCCGGAGCGGCGAAGCGTGATCATGCCTTCCTTCTGGCCCTGTTCGCGAATCTCGATGGCGGAGGCGCCGGTGAGGATCATGTCCTTGAGGGTCTCGGACATTTCTAAAACTTCGTAGAGTCCCACTCGCCCCTTGTAGCCGCGACTGTTGCAGATATCGCAGCCCACCGGCTTGTAGAAGGTGATCCCGCGCTGCACTTCCTCGGGAGTGAAGCCGACCTTGTAGAGCGCTTCCTCAGGCTGGTGGTGGGAATCCACCGCCTTGCAGTTGACGCAGAGGCGGCGCACCAGACGCTGGGCGCAGATGATGTTCACGGAAGTGGCCACCAGGAAGGGTTCCACCCCCATGTTCATGAGACGGTTGATGGTGCTCGGTGCATCGTTGGTGTGGAGCGTCGAAAGCACTAGGTGGCCCGTCAGGCTCGCCTTGATGGCGATCTCGGCCGTCTCGAAATCCCGGATCTCGCCCACGAGGATGATGTTCGGATCCTGCCGGAGGAAGGACCTCAGCGCCGCCGCGAAGTTCAGGCCGATCTGCTCCTTCATCTGCACTTGGTTGATGCCGGGGAAATTGAAC
>PMJK01000168.1:0-3359 GCA_003158505.1 Holophagaceae bacterium
GCCATCAGGTTCACCCGGCCCAGGATCCAACCCGTGAGCCCCAGGGCCCAGACCATGCCGATGAGGAGGGGCACCATGACGAAGCCGTAGCCTGCCAGGGTCCGGAAGCCCAGCCAGTAGACGAGGCCGATGAGGACGAAACTCAGGCCGAGGCTCAAAAGGACCTCGATGGTGAGGCGATGGGATTCCCAGGCCGTGATGGCGTGGGCGCCGGTGACCTGGATGGGGAAGGTGCGTCCATTGGTTGGTGCCAGCGCAGCCTCTGCCTCCCGAAGGCTCGCGGAGACGGGCAAAGACCCTTGGGCCCCGCGCCCCAGCCAGGTCATGAGGCAGGTGGTGGCCTTCGTGTTCGTGGCCGGAAAGCCGGCCACCAGGGGCAGCAGCACGAAGTGTCCATCCTTCGTTTCGAAATAGCCGGTGCGCACGCGCAAGGTGAAGGATCGGCCCAGTTCCATGGCCTTGGCCATGCCTTCCCCGGTCTGAGGCGCGAGGTCGCGCAGGCCCAGGGGATCGAGCCGGGCCAAGGCCGCCGACAGGGGCTCCGGTGAGGCCAGATTCCTGGCGGTGGCCTGAAGACGGGTCCGGAGCCAAAGGGGGTTCATCAGCGGTGCCAGGCGGTTCCCCAGCCAGGCGGGTGCCAGGGTGTATAGCGTTTCCGTCGTGAGGCGGCTCACGGCGGCATCCCCTTCTGTAATGGCACCCACCGCGAGCAGGGCGGGCCAGGGGCTGGCCCCGCCGGGTCCCGGAACCGGAACGGGATCGGACAGGCGGCCCTCCGCGGCCAGACCATTCAGGGGCAGATTCCCTTCGGTCAGCAGACGGTCTACCAGGCCTTCGGCCCAGGCGCGACGAGCGTCCAGGTCGACCTCGTCGCCCTCGGCCACCAGCCAGATCAATTCCTGCTGGCCCACGCCCGCCTCAAGGTTCGCGCGCACCGCCGGATGCTCCGAAGGCAGCAGGCTCATGAGATCCAGGGCCCGCTCCACCCGCAGCATGCCCCATCCAAGGATGAGCGTCAGACCCGCCACGAGCAGCCACAGCCCTCGCGACCGGGAGAGGTGCAGACGAAGCAGGCGCCGCAGCAGGGCCTTCATCGACTAGGACCGCTCCATCCGATCGATCCAGGGTCGGAGGGCGGGCACCATCTCCACCCGCTCGGCGCCCCTCAACCGCTCGAACAGGCTGCTGTCCTCGAGGCGGACGAGGGGATGGTTCTCGCGCCGATCCATGGCCTCCGGCGCATAGGACGCCGTGAGGATCGTGGGCAGTTCTTCGCTGTAGCGATAATCCAGCAACTGAGCCAGAGCCTGGGCAACCCGGATGTCTGAATCCATGCGATCCCAGTCATCCAGCACGAGGATGGGTTGTTCTTGAAGGGGCTCGATGAGGTCGCGGACGCTCTGGAAGGCCTGGTTCTGATAGCTTCGGACGTCGTGGTAGACGTCCTTGATGGCCTGGCTGAGGGTCCGTACGGAGACGAAACTCCCGCCCCGACCCGTGCGCTCGGTCCAGGCCCGCAGGGCCGCTGCGGCCAGGGTGCTGCGGCCGCTTTGCGCGGGACCGTGGATCCACCACAGCTCCCAGCCGTGACGGAACTTGTGCTTGCCCGCGGTGGCCCACTGGGCCAGGCCATCGGCTCCTGCGGGGCGGATGCCGTGCTCCGGCCGCTTGCGCAGGGCCTGGAGCAGCTTCGTCAGATCCTCCCGGCCCTCCAGCTCCCCGACCTCAGCCACCGGGCGCGTCAACAGATCCTCCAAGTCCGATACCCGGTCCAGAAGGGCCCGCACGCCGCTGGCCTGGGAGTTGTTCCACCACTTCCAGAACCGCGTGAAATCCGCCTCTCGGTAGCGCGAGGGGAGACCCAGGGTCTCGGCATCGGGCGCCATGTCCGCCGTGCATCCGCACACCAGCACCGGCTTCTGCGGATCCGGATCGAACACCAGGCCTTTGCCCTGGCAGCGGGGACAGTCCGGTCGACCCTTCATGGCCCGTCCCCTCCTCGCAGAAAGCCACCCAGCACTTCCCGGCGACGCTCGCGGATGCGCGCAAAGGCCCGCTCCTCCAACTGGCGCACGCGCTCGCGGGAAATGGGTGGATTGAAGCGCTTACCGATTTGTTCAAGGGTGAGTGGATCCTCGCCGCCGATGCCGAAGTGCAAAGAGATGATGGTGCGTTCCTTGGCACTCAGGGCAGCCAGGCTGACTTCGATCTGCTCGAGGAAAGCCTCCTGGTCCAGCGTGTGCATGGCGGAGGGTTCCACCTCCTGCTCGAGGCTGTCTCCCACGGTGAGATCAGAGTCGCCGAGACCCTGCTCTGTGGAGACGGTCGAAGTCGTCTGCTGGAGCAGCTGGTACCGCTCCACATCCTCAATGCTCAGGCTGGCCGCCTCGGCAATCTCCTGCAGCATGGGCGTGCGGCCCAGGGCCTGGCTGAGTTTCTGGGTCACGCGGTTGAGTTGCACCAGGTGGCCTGCCACCTTTTGCGGCAGCCTGATCTTGTTCCCGTGTTCGGCCAGGGCGTGGAAGATGGCCTGACGCACCCACCAGGAGGCATAAGTCAGGAACTTGTTCTGCCGCTCGGGATCAAAACGCTTGGCCGCCTCGATCAAGCCAAGATTGCCTTCGCTGATGAGGTCCAGCAGGTCGAGTCCCATGCCTTCGAACTTGCGGGCCTCTTTCACCACGAAGCGGAGGTTGCCCTCCACCAGCTTGCGCAGGCCTTCGGGGTTGCGGTCGTTCTGCCACAGGCGCCCGTTGATCCGCTCTTCCTCGGCCGTCAGCAGAGGCAGATGGCGGATCGAGTCGAAGTATTTGTCGAGCGAGCGCTCTTCGAGATGCCTGAGGGGCACAGATCACCTGGGGGGAGCCACCAGCATAGCAAGCGATCCTGGCCCCTTGGGCAACTCCAGACGACATCAGCGCTTGCGCAGTCCGTGGGGAGTGAGTTTCACCAGCCCGGTGGCCGAGGTGGGCCGAGGCACATCCTTTAGGCCCGCCGCCTCAAGGGCGTGCGCCAGCCGCTCCAACTCTTCCTGCAGATGGTTCAGGCGATCCCGCATGCCCAGGACGACATCGACGCCAGCCAGGTTCACGCCGAGATCGCGGGTGAGGTTCAGGATGAATTCCAGGCGCTCCAGGTCCTCATCACTGTAGAGACGCGTTTTCCCTTCCGTGCGGCTCGGGGTGAGCAGACCCTCCCGCTCATAGAGACGCAGGGTCTGGGGGTGCACACCGTAGCGCATCGACACCACACCGATCATGTAGGCGCCCAAACGGGGATCCCTAGAGCTCATATCGCCTCCCCACAATACCGCGATGAAGCCAGGCGGGATGCATCGCAAGGAAGGGCCCGCAGGGCAA
>PMJK01000168.1:3374-3659 GCA_003158505.1 Holophagaceae bacterium
ATACCCCACTCCGCTGCTTGCGTACGTCCGAATCGTTCAGGTCGGCCAGTTCCCGTAGCAGTTCCTTGCTGCGCTCATCCTTGATCGAAGGCGTCACCAGGACCACTTCTGCAATGAGATCCCCCCGCTGGCTGCTCCGTGGGATCGGCATGCCCTGGCCCTTGAGCCGAAGTTTTGCGCCGGTCTGGGTTCCTGGCGGAACCTTGATGGTCTTCTGCCCGCCGGGGGTCGGGACGTCCACCTTTGCCCCCAGGGCCGCCTCGGAGAAGCTGATGGGCAGGCGCA
>PMJK01000030.1:0-690 GCA_003158505.1 Holophagaceae bacterium
ATTGCTTCCTTATTTTAAGAAATTTAGAATTAAAGGATCATGAGCCACCCCGACCCTACCCTCCAGCACATCACCAAGCAATTGAAGGCCCTGGCTCATCAGGGTCGCCTCTCGGTCATTCGGGCTGTGGTGCAGGGCCCGGTCGAGGGCACACCTGCTGGGCAGATCCAGACCCACCTGGGCATGGCTGCTTCGACCCTCAGTCACCACCTGGCCGAACTGACCGAGGCGGGCCTGCTGACGGCGGCCCGGCAGGGAACCACGATCCGCTACGCGGCCCGCTTCGACCAGCTCAAGGCCCTCACGGAATACCTGTGGCAGGACTGCTGTGGAGGCGGGTGTCGCGATCCCCAGTGCCTGCCGTAGGAGGTATCAGTGCCCATTCGAATGACCTCGCCCCAAGTGACTCACCGGCAGCATCGCCGCCGGTGCAAATAAGCACGGGAAGGGTCTGCGCAACCCAATCTCACTGACGTTTCAAGAGGAGATCTCCATGACCAGCATCCAAGTGTTCGATCCCGCCATGTGCTGTTCCACTGGCATCTGTGGTCCAACCGTGGAGCCCCATCTGGTCCGCTTTGCCGCTGACCTGGATTGGTTGAAGACGCAGGGCGTCACGGTGGAACGGTTCAACCTCTCCCAGCAGCCCATGGCCTTCGCCGGAGACGCAGAGGTCAAAGCGGCCCTTCA
>PMJK01000030.1:752-2743 GCA_003158505.1 Holophagaceae bacterium
GCCCAGGGTGTAAAGGAAGTGCCCGCCAATGCCGTACTGGGCCTCGCCGAACGATTCCTGAACGAGCAGACGGCGTCCATTTTTGGGACTCCAGAGATCAAGCTCCTCCCCACGGGAGCCCCGACAACCTGCTGCGGTGGCTCCGGCGAGACCAACGGCTCCTGCGGCTAAGGCCGCCATCTCATGTCACCACTCATCCCCCACCCCACACCGATCCTGTTTTTCACCGGCAAGGGGGGTGTCGGTAAGACTTCTTCCGCCTGTGCCACGGCCATAGCACTCGCCGAAACCGGCAAGCGAGTGCTGCTGGTCAGCACAGACCCCGCTTCCAACCTGGATGAGGTCCTGGGCATCAGCCTCACAGGAGAAGCGCTTGCGATCCCGGAGGTGCCAGGCCTGTCCGCGCTGAATATCGATCCAGAGGAGGCTGCCCGAGCCTACCGGGAAAAGATGATTGGCCCGGTCCGGGGGGTTCTCCCGGATGCAGTGGTCACCAGCATGGAAGAGCAGCTCTCGGGTGCGTGCACCACAGAGATTGCCGCCTTCGATGAGTTCTCCAAACTCCTGGGTGATCCAGCCAGAACGGCGGCGTTCGACCACATCCTCTTTGACACCGCACCCACCGGCCATACCCTCCGGCTGCTGGAACTTCCCTCAGCCTGGTCCAACTTTATTGATACGAATGTCGGAGGGACCTCATGCCTGGGACCGCTCTCCGGACTCGCCGCCCAGAAAGCCCTCTACGTGGCTTCCAACGCCGTGCTTCGGAATGGTGCCAAAACCACCCTGGTGCTGGTGGCCCGACCGGATAAGCCTTCCTTGCAAGAGGCGGAGCGCACCCGAGCAGAGCTTGCCCAACTCGGCATCCAGAATGTCCATCTGATCCTCAATGGCCTCTTCAAGGCCACGGATCGCTCAGATGAAGTTGCCCTGGCGATGGAGGATCAAGCCAACCAGGCACTGGAAGGGATTCCAGAAGGACTGCGGAGCCTTCCACGGACTACCATACCCCTGCTTCCCTTTGGCCTGGTGGGCATCCCAGCATTGCGGAGTATGGGGAATCCCGAGTTGTCGGGTCCAGCTTTGACCATGGGTGCGGCGATCGACGCTTCCCGTTTCGACACCATGGCTTCCCTTGTGGACAGCCTCGCCGAACAGGGCAAGGGCGTGGTGATGACCATGGGCAAAGGCGGCGTGGGGAAGACCACCCTGGCGGCCCATTTGGCCACCATCCTTGCCGGTAGGGGGTTCAACGTGACCCTCACCACCACGGATCCGGCAGCCCATGTGGAACGGGCGCTCGGTGAGCGGCCTCCTCGCCTGCGGGTTACCCGGATCGATCCCGAACTGGTCGTGCAGCAATACCGAAAAGAAATTCTGGCGACCGCAGGCGAGGGACTGGATGCGCAGGGAAGGGCGATGCTCGAAGAGGATCTCCGCTCACCTTGCACCGAAGAGATCGCCGTTTTTCGGGCGTTTGCCGATACCGTGGCCCAGGGACAGGATCACTTCGTGGTCATCGACACCGCTCCCACGGGGCACACCGTGCTGCTCCTGGATGCGGCTGAGGCCTACCACCGAGAGGTGCTCCGCAAGACCAGCGATATGCCAGAGGCCGTAAGACAGCTCCTTCCCAGGCTGCGGGATCCGGCCTTCACCCGGATCCTGTTGGTGACCCTGCCAGAAGCCACGCCCATTCACGAAGCCATGCAGCTCGAACGGGATCTGGCACGGGCTGGGATCCACCCTTTCGCATGGCTGGTGAACCAAAGCCTCACCCCACTCACCGTGACGGACCCGGTTCTCAGGTCGCGTCAGGCCGGTGAGACCAAGCACTTGAATGAGCTTTTGAATCACGCACCCCGAGTCGTGCTGGAACCACTTTCCTTCAGTCGTTCGACCTTACTCCATCTCACTGGAGTCCAGGCATGAACGCGCCCAAGCGTCTTTCCTTCCTGGATCGGTATCTCACGCTGTGGATCTTCCTGGCC
>PMJK01000145.1 GCA_003158505.1 Holophagaceae bacterium
GCGGGAGTATTGCCGCCCACAATCTGTGCATCGGTAGGTGAAGGAGATCATGCAGCGAAACTCAGACAAAATCCGCGCGGGAGAGGGCTCCCGCGCGGGTGTTCAGGAATGGCTAGAAGTGGAATTCGGCCGAGAGCATCAGGGCGGTGGTCCGCTCGTTGTTCAGACCCTGCCAGGCTCCGAAGGGGTTGGCACCCGGATAAGAAGTGAAGTTCTTGCCGCCGAACTTGTTGTTCCAGTACTCGAAGCCGGGGCCGATCAGGAAGGCGCCGTGCTTGCGGCCGAAGATGCTGCTGGCATCGAACATCAGGTACATGTCGCCGACAGTCTCGGGCTTTGTATCGACCCCGAAGCCGTCCTTGCCCTTGGCGCCGATATAGTCCAGCCAGCCCTTGAAGGTGACGGGCACGCCCATGTCGAAGGTCTTGTGCCAGGCGGTCCAAACCATATAGGTGGTCTTGAAATCCACTTCCTGCTGTACGACGCCGTTGAAGTTGGCCTCACGACAGCCACCGACGCCCAGGTTCCAGAACCCGTGCTCGACGTTGAACCCGACCTGGGGGCCGGCCATCATCAGCTTCTTGTTGGAGGCAAAGTGGTTGTCCTGGGAGTCGAAATCGAAACCCACCGTGAAGTCCACTTCCCGCACCGGGCCGAAACTCAGGTTGGTCTTGAAGATCTTCCCCAGGTCGAAGTTGGAGCGGTAGACCACGTAGACTTCAGTGTTGCCGGGAGCCCCGGCAGCAGGCTGCCCAGCGCTATAGCCGTTGTTGGGATAGTCAGAAGTGTTGGCAGGGGAACTCTTCGTGGCGGAGAGCATATTCACGTCGAAGAAGTTGGTGCCGTAGTCCCAGCCGTAGACACCGCTGAGTTCGATGCGGTTCTTGACCTGAGTACCCGTGAGGCCCGGATCGCGGAACTGGTTGCTGTACTGATAGCCGAGGTAGGTGTCGCTCCAGTTGGCGGCGCTGACGGGGAGCGCGGCCAGGGCGACAAGCCCTAGGACGGTAGAAGTGAACTTCTTCATGCTGGATCTCCTGGGAGGTGGCCCGCTGGGAGGTTGGGCCTTGGGTTGGGAGTGGGGGTGAGTTGGATGGATCGGATGTCGCTTGAGGGAAGTTGAAACCTTCCCCCCACGTACAGAAGCCGGAGGTCCTGCCTCTCGAACGGTCGACGGCATGGATGAATTACCGTTAAAATTTAATGGAGCAAACCCGATGTGGCAATAGTTTATACCGCTGCGATAAATTTTTCACCTTAGGGCCGGAATGCCTTGGTGCTCAAACTGGAAGCGCCTTTTCGGCGGGGAGCAGCGCCAGCATCACCCCCAATGAATGGAGGTCAAGGACATAGCCCTCGTCAAGGGTAACCCTGGGCTCGTACCGCTGTAGGGAATAGGAGGTAGGATCCAGTTCGGCCCGGAGGCTGGGGGAGAGGTACTCGATGCCCTTCGGCGACTGGGTCAGCCGATGGCGCAGCCCACCCAGCTTGGCCTCAAGCACCAGGGATTCCCCCTGTCTCTCGAAGTGGAAGCAGTCCCCTTCGGATTCCTCGAAGGCCTGTTCGTCCGCCCAGAACCGGGGCTTATCCTTGTAGGGCGCGCCACTGGTGGGGCAGAACGGCGTGCAGTTCCCACAGTCGTTGCAGGCATCGCCAAGGTTGACGATCTGCACCGGCTGGGTGACCCGGAAGGGTCGAAACCCTTCCTCGCGAAGGCGTCCCGCCCACTGGACCAGGATGGGCAGCTGCAGGTCCAGGGGCGCCATGGCATAGGCGAGGTTGGCCCGGTTGGGACAGACCGTGACGCAGAGGCTGCAGAGGTCGTCGCAGTCCAGGCAACGGCTGGCCTCCTTCACCGCGGCCTCGGCATCGAAGGGCTTGAGCACCTCGTCGAAGCCATGGCGGTCTGTCAGGGGCAGCACAGGCACCTTCTGCGCCCCCATGACCCGGCCTTTCTTTTCCATGAGAGCCGCGTCCGCCTGGCCCTTCTCCAGAAGGGGCTCCGGCTTCAACTCCAGGCCGTGGCGAGTGGCGATGCCCTCGGCCACCGCCCGGCCATCGGCGATGGCCAGGATCACCGAGGAGGCGCCATGCACCGCATCGCCGCCCGAGAAGAGTCCGGACACCGAGGTCTCCCGGGTCATGGGGTCCACTACCAGGTAGCCGTTGCTGTTCCGCTGGATCTCCAGGCCCTCCAGGAAGTCCAGCACAGCCTCCTGGCTGATGGCCGAGATGATGGTGTCGGCGGGCAGGACCACCTCGCCACCTTCCACGGGCACCGGGCGGGGCCGACCCGAGGCGTCCCGCTCACCCAGCCGCATGCGGGTGCAGGAGAGTCCGGTCACCCGGCCGCCTTCTGCGAGGACCGAGGCCGGAGCCAGCAGGTCCCGGATCTGGATGCCCTCCTCGATGCAATCGTGGACTTCGGCGGGATCCGCCGGCATCTGGGCGCGGGTGCGGCGGTAGACGATGGTCACCTCGCCTCCGGGCACCAGCCGGATGGCGGAGCGGACGGCATCCATGGCGGAGTTGCCGGCGCCGATGACCAGGATGCGCCGGCCCAGGTCCATGGGCGTTCCAGCCCGCACCTTGTCGAGGAAGTCCAGGGCGTCCATGACGCCGGGCGTGTCCTCGCCGGGGATGCCCAGGCGCTTGCCCTTCTGGGCCCCCACCGCCAGGAAGACATAAGCGTAGTCCCGGCGGAGAGCCTCTAGGGTGAAGTCGCGGCCCAGCAACTGGCCCAGGTGGATCGGAACGCCCAGTTCCCGCAGGCGGACCAGGTCACCCTCAAGGGTTTGGTTCGGCAGCCGGTAGGCCGGGATTAGGCCGCCCACCATGCCGCCCAGTTCCTGCTTGGCCTCGAAGACTTCCGGCTCGAAGCCCATCTTGGCCAGGAAGTAGGCCGCGGAAAGGCCCGCGGGACCGGCGCCCACGATGGCCACCTTCACACCCAGCGCCTTGCCCCGCACCTCGGCCGGGCGTTTCCCGGCACTCTCGAAAGCGAAGCGCTTGATCTCGCGGATGGCCAGGGGCGCGTCATAGAAGTTGCGGACGCAGCGGTCTGTGCAGGGGTGGTCGCAGACGCTGCCGGTGATACCCGGCTGCGGATTGGTGCGGAGGATCACCTCCATGGCCTCCTCGGGCTTGCCATGGGCCACCAGCCACAGGTAGTCGGGGATGTTCTGGTTGGTGGGACAGGCGTCCACGCAGGGCGCGTTGATGCAGTCGAAATAGCCCAGGGGCCGGTCGCCCTTGAAGTCCAGGGGGCGGATGCGGCGCACATAGCTGTCGTCGCCCAGCACCTTCACTGCGTGGCGGGCCAGGTTGAAACGAGCGCCGTGCCCGCCAGAGCTGGCCTGTATGAAGGCGTCGAGGCTGTCCGCTCCAGCCTCGTCCATGGCCTCCTCAAGGTTCACCAGGTACTGCTGGAGGCGCGCATAGCCACCGGGCTTGAGCAGGTCCGTGCAGACCGTCACGGGGCCCAGGTTGTCGGCGATGAGGTCCGGGAAATTCCGTGCGTCGGCCCCGCCGCAGAAGCTGAGCGGAACCTTCCCTTCCGTTGCCTCCATCACCAGATGGGCCAGCGTGAGGGTGAGAGGATGGAGGGCCCGGCCCGAGAGATACATCATCTTTTCGTTGGCGGGGAAGACGGGCCGGTGGTTGATCACTTCGAGCGTGTTGGTGAGCTTGAGGCCGAAGCCATTCTCGCGCCCCTCCGCCACCTGGGCCAGCCGCTTCACCATGGCCAGGGCATCTTCCCACTTGGGGTCGTGGCCGAAGGCTTCGTCAGGCACGGTGATGTCGAAGCCGAGCGTGTCGTTCAGCAGCCCCCGCAGCCGTTCCGGCCCCAAGAGGGTGGGATTGAGCTTCACCCAGGTATGTACACCCAGTTCGGTGAGCAGGAAGGTGGCGATCCGTTCGATCTCCGCCGGGGGACAGCCGTGCATGGTGGACAGCGTGATCTGGTTGGAAAGCTGCCGGGGGATCTCGATGTCCCGCACGCCTGGGTAGACCTTGGCCACGGTCTCGATGGCCCCGTCCAGGCGCGGTCCGGCATTCCGCATGTCCGCGATGAATTTCTGCACCCGGGGATGCTGGATGCCCTCCAGGTTGTAGCCCACGCTCATGCTGAAGTGGGTGCCGGGATCCTGGAACCCTATCTTGTGGGCCAGGGCATGGATGAGCACCCAGCCGTGGAGGTACTCCGTGAAGGACTCCTCCAGCTTCAGTTCCTGGGACCACTCGCAGTTGTAGGTCTCGTCCATGGCATCGATGCAGGGCCGGCTCACCTCGATCTCGTCAAGGATCTGGACTGTCTTCAGCTCGATGAACCGGGCGCCGCAGAGCCAGCTGGACACGATATTCTGCGCCAGCTGGGTGTGCGGCCCGGCAGCCACGCCCAGGGGCGCGGCCACGGTGTGGCCGAACATTTTCCGGGCGAGCTTGGGATGCGGGACCTGGAAGTTCTGCTTCGGGATGCCGAGGACCGTGTCCTGGTGTTCCAGGCCCTCGAAGACCCAGCGGGCCAGCCGGTCGAGGGGGAGAGGGCGGAAGGGTTTTTCCAGGGCGATCATGGGCTAGGCCTTGGGCTTTCTGCCCAGCAGCCGCAGGTCTTTTAGTGGGAGGGTGGTGCGCCGGATGCCGTCGAACTGGCAGAGGGCGTTGGCCACGGCGCCGGCCGTGGGGACCAGGCCAATCTCGCCCACGCCCTTGGCCCCATAGGGCCCGACCGCGTCCGGCACCTCGATGCCGATGATCTCCATGGGCGGCATGTCCTTGGCCTTGATGAGGCCCAGGTCGGCCATCTTGAGGGAGACCGGACGGCCGTCCTTGTAGGGGAAGTCCTCCGACACGGCGTAGCCCAGGCCCATGTGCAGGGAGCCCTCGATCTGGCCCTCGTACAGGGTGGGATTCATGATGCGGCCCGCGTCGTGGGCGGCGGTGATCCGGGTGATCTTTCCGGTCTCATCCAGTTCCACCAGCTGCGCGGCGAAGCCGAAGGAGTAGTGGGTGATCACGTCGTAGCCGGGCTTGGGCGGCTTGCCGGGCGGCACCGTCCAGTCGCAGACCCAGCTGCCCCGGTATTCCTTCCCCACCAGGTCCTTGAGGGTCAGGCCTGAGGCCAGGTCCTTTTTCAGTTCCTTGCAGGCGGCGATCACGGAGTTGGCGAGCAGCGAGGTCCCACGGGAGCCGGTGGTCATGCCGGCCTCCGCCTCCTCATTGGTCTCCACGAGCACCTCGATGAGCTCCGGGGCGATACCGGTCTCCTCCACCAGGGTCTGCACGCCCATGGTGTAGTTGCCCTGGCCCATCTCGCACCAGCCGTGGTGGAGCTCCACCCGATCCTCGGCCTTGATGAGAATTTTGGCGTGGCTGAAGTCAGCCAGGCCACAGCCGATGCCAGTGTTCTTCATGCCCGCGGCGATTCCCGCGCACTTGGCCGCGTAGAAGCGGTCCTTGAGGGCCTCCAGGCACTTGCGGACCCCCACGCCGGCGGTGAGGGTCTGCCCCGTGGCGATGGTCCGCCCCTCGGTCAGGGCGTTGTCCCAGCGGAACTGCCAGCGGTCGAAGCCGCCCAACTTGCAGAGCTCGTCCAGGCAGGACTCGAAGGCGAAGTTGGACTGGTTGACGCCGAAGCCCCGGAAGGCGCCGCAGGGGGCGTTGTTGGTGACCACCGCCGTGCCATCCACCTGGACGTTTGGCACGTAATAGGCCGCGGCCGAGTGGGATACCGTCCGCTCGATCACCGCCAGCCCCACGCTGGAGTAGGCGCCGCTGTCCGAGTGCATGGTGGCCACCAGGCCCGTGAGCCTGCCATCCTTATCGCAGCCCACGGCGTAGTCCATGACGATGGGGTGGCGCTTGGTGTGCATGCGCANNTAGACGCCCTGGCTGCAGCTGTAGACCTTCACGCCGGGCTGGCCGTCCTTCTCCCAGGGGAGGGCCAGGGTGGCTTCGGGCTCCAGGAAGGCATGCTCGACCCGCTGGGTGGTGTAGCGGTTGCGGGTCACATAGGCCGAGCCCGCCAGGGCCGCCTCCGCATCGCCCACTTTCACCGAGGCCCGGTGCAGCACGTTGCCCGGGAACATGGGATGGACCTGGTCAGACCCGGGCTGTAGGGCCTCGAACAAATCGGTGACCGGGCTGAGCACCTCGTACTCCACCTTCACCTTCGCGGCGGCCTCCCGGGCGACGGCTTCTGTCTCGGCCGCCACCGTCGCCAGCACGTCACCGACGCAGCAGGTGGTCTCGCCCTCGGCCACCAGCACGGGCCAGTCCATGGTGATGGAACCCATCTGCCGCTTGCCGGGAACATCCTTAGCGGTGAGTACCCTGATCACCCCGGGCACTAACTGGGCCTCGGAAATATCGATCCGGAGCACCTTGGCCCTCGGGTGGTCCGAGAAGCGCAGCGCCCCGAAGATCATGCCGGGTTCTTTCATATCGCCCACGAAGACCCGGTCGCCCAGAACGGCCTCCCGGCCCGTGTATTTCCCGTGCCGCGTGCCCACACGGCCCGTGCCCTGGGGCGTATCCACGGCCTTGCCTTCCCGCAGGGCGCCGGCCGCGCACTCGATGGAATCAATGACTTTCTTGTAGCCCGTGCACCGGCAGATGTTCCCCGAGAGCCAGCCGGCGATGTCATCCCGCGTGGGACTCGGGTTCTTGTCCAGCATGGCCTTGGCCTTCATGACGATGCCCGGGGTGCAGAAGCCGCACTGCACGCCGCCCTTGACCACGAAGGCATCCGCGAACACGTCCCGCTCCCGCGCCGACAGGCCCTCGGCGGTGGTCAGCGACTTGCCCTCCAGGTCTTTCATCTTCATCCGGCAGCTTAGCCGGGCCGTGCCATCCACCAGGATCGTGCAGCAGCCGCACACACCCTCGCCGGAGCAGCCATCCTTGGGACTGATGAGTCCGGCCACCTCACGTAAATAGGTGAGCACATTGAGGTCCGGGCTTGCCGTGAAAGCCCGGCTCTGACCATTGAGGATGAATTCCATAGGGTACCTCTGCTCAAGCCTTCGGGTGTCGGGAGACCCTGAGGTTCTGTAAGTGTGATCCCGCCGGATCAAACAGGAGGATTTTGTGATCAGTTCTCATCGTCAAATAGTACGCTTGCCCATTCTATGGTTGGCCTGGACAAGGGGCGATAAAAATTTCTACTCGTAGGAAAATTATTGACTATCGCCCGTCCAGAACGTTAGATTTTGCCCTGTCTGGAAGCCTCCTTCCAGCCATGGAGGACTCATGTCGAACCTGGATGCCCGTGTTGCTTCATTGGCGGCGAAATACCGTCCCCTGGCCGCTGAGATGCTGGCGGAAGTGATCCGGATTCCCGCTGATTTCGTGGATAAGCCCGTGGACCAGGGGGGCGATCCCCTATGCGGACTCTCCAACCACGAGTTTCCCCGCCTCGAGTACCTCCGCAAGAAGATCATCGAGATCGGCGCCGTCCGGCGCCCCGAGGACGTCGGCTTCGACGACTTCGGCAACCTGGTCTGGGTGGTGGAGGACCCCTCCGACGGCATTCCCCGGGATCAGAAGAAGGTCATCTACCTGGACGGCCATTCCGACACCGTCAAGGCTCTGCGCCCCCAGTGGCTGAGCAAGATCGGCGGCGGCGTGGACTCCTACCTGGGACAGGTGAACCCGGCCAAGGTGGACAAGACCTTCCTGAAAAAGGAACTGGGCTGGCTGCCCCCGGATGCCGAGTGGGACAACCTGCTTTTCGGCCGGGGCTCGGCCGATCAGCTGGGGGGCGTGATTGCCGAGGCGGTGGCGGCCAAGATCCTGCTCGAACTGGCCCCCGAAGGGGCCTTGAAGGGCGCCATTGTCCGGGCCTATGCCACCGTCTGCGAAGAGGATAACGATGGGGCCGGGCCCATGTTCGTGGTCAATAAGGTGCTGCCGGGCGCCGCCCCGGAACTGATCCCGGACGTGATCATCCTGACGGAGGGGACCGGCTGTTCCAAGAAGGGTGCCATGGGCATCTACCGGGGCCAGCGGGGTCGCATGCAGATCGAGGTGACGGTGACCGGCCGCTCCTGCCACGGGTCCATGCCCTGGGAGGGCTTGAACCCCCTGGAATACGGTGGGGCCATCATCCGCGAGGCGGCGGACAACTACGAGAAGCGGGTGGGATTCCTGGACAATGAGTTCCTGGGCCACGGCACCCGCACCGCCTCCTGGGCTACCCTGGAATCGCCCAGTGATTGCGCCGTGCCGGACCGCTTCATCTTCCGCTTCGACCGCCGCCTCACCGTGGGCGAAACCCCCGAGGGGGCCGTGGCGGATGTGGAGTCCCTAGGCGCCGTGGCCACGGCCCGGAAGGCCGGGCTGAAGGTGGACATTTCTGTGCCCACCTATACCGAACCCTCCTGGAAAGGCTATGTGCTCAACAACCCCCAGGTCTATCTGGGTTGGGTGACGCCCGAGGACCATCCCGCCATCCAATCCGCCGTGAGGACCTATACGAAGGTCATCAGCCCGCATGTGAGCGGCAAGCGTGGCGAGGGCGGCACCATTCCCACCGAGCCCCGGGTGGAGCGCTGGATCTTCTCGACCGATGGCGTGGGCTTCCCCGTGCCCAAGGAAGATAAGAAGATCCCCGTGGGACAGGCCAAGAAGTGGGTTGTCTCCGGCGCCTACAAGCACCCGGCCATGTTCGGCNNCGCCTTCCTGGCCCGCTTCCCCAGCGTGTTTGCCCAAGTGTGATGGCGGGTCAGTCCCCCTGCACTTCAATGGCCTGGGTCACCCGTTGGGATGACCCAGGCCATTCGGTTATCGGGTCGCGGGTCAGTTCGCGGCGTCGTTGCTGACGCCCATGCGATCGAAACCCCAGAAGAGCAGGCTGAGCAGGATGGCCACCATGGTGCCCAGGGCCATGCCCTTGAGCTGCACGGTGCCCAGGTTCACGGCCGCGCCACTGATGCCGCTGATGAGGACCACCGAGGTGAGGATCAAGTTGCGGGATTTGGTGTAGTCCACCTTTTTCTCGACGAGCATCCGGATGCCTGCGGCGGCGATGATGCCGAAGAGCAGGATGCACACGCCGCCCATGACGGGGGTGGGAATGCTGCGGATGAGGGCCGCCAGCTTGCCGGAGAAGGACACCAGGATGGCGATGATGGCCGTGCCGCCGATGACCCACACGCTGTAGACCTTGGTGATGGCCATGACGCCGATGTTCTCGCCATAGGTGGTGTTGGGCGTGGCGCCCACCAGGCCCGACAGCACGTTGGAAATGCCGTCGCCCAGCAGGGAGCGGTGCAAACCGGGGTCCTTCATGAGGTCACGCCCTACGATGTTCCCCGTGACCACCAGGTGCCCCACGTGCTCGGCGAGCACCACCAGCGAGGCGGGCAGGATGATGAGGATCGCCTGGAGATTGAAGCTGGGCGCGTAGAGGGTGGGCACCTGGAACCAGGGCGCCGAGTGGACGGCCTGGAGATCGACCACGCCGAGCCCGAGGGAGAGCAGGTAGCCGGCGATGACGCCCAGCAGCACCGGGATTACGGCCAGGAAGCCGCGAAGCAGGACGGAGGCCAGGATGGTCACGGCGAGGGTGCCAAGGGACACGATCAACGCCGTGGGCAGGGGCATGCCCAGCACCGCAGGGCCCGGAGTGAGGCCCGCCATGTTCGTGGCCACCGGTGCCAGCTCCAGGCCGATGATCGCCACGATGGCGCCCATGGCCGCCGGGGGAAAGATGACGTCGATCCAGCTTGTGCCAGCAACCCGCACCACCTGGGAGATCAGGATGAAGATAAGCCCGAAGACGATGAAGCCCCCCTGGGCCGCGGAATAGCTCAGCCCCGCCGCCATCACGGCAAAGACTGGCGAGAGGAAGGCGAAGCTCGATCCGAGGTAGGCAGGAATGCGGCCCTTGGCCACGAAGAGGTAGATCAGGGTGCCCACACCGTTCATCAGCAGGCAGGTCGCGGGATTCACCTTGAAGAGGAAGGGCACCAGCACCGTGGCGCCGAACATGGCGAACAGGTGCTGGAGACTGAGGGGCAGAGTCTGGAGCAACGGAAGCCGTTCATCCACTCCGATCGTGCGTTGCAGCATGGGATCCTCGCGCAGGGCGTTTGGGGGTTGCGACCCGACAGAACCTCATTGTGGAGGCCGTGGGTCTCGATAGGTTCAAAGGGCGGATTCAGTATCCTTGGAGTCCGCGCAAATCCCCAGTCCAAGTTAGGCCTGATGTTAATTTCCACCGGACGGCTGACGAGTCCCTCAGGTCGGGGCTAGGCCCCTGAGCATATCCACCAGGAGATTGCCGGCCACTTTGCGGCGAAACGCGGCGGAGGAGCGGAGGTCATCGATGGGCGAAATGTCGGCCTGGAGTGCCGCCAGGGCCGCATCGAGCGGAAGGTTCCGGATGGCCTGACCCTGCAGGATCCTTTCGGTGCCCTTGGCCCGGATGGGCATGGGCGCCACGCTGCCCAGGGCGAGGCGCAGGTCCTGGATCCGCCCATCGGCCACCCGGGCCCAGGCGGCCAGGCTCACCTTGGCGATGGCCTGGGCCTGGCGAGTTCCCACCTTGCGGAAGTAGTGGAAACCGCCTTCCCCCATTCTGGAAAGACGGATGCGGGTGATGAGTTCGTCGGGCGCCAGGAGGCTGCGTTTGTAGCCCGTATGGAAGTCGGCGTAGGGCACCCAGCGCGAGCCCCGCAAAGAGGTCAGCTCCAGTTCGGCGCCATAGGCCAACAGGCTGGGTGGCGTATCCGCGGCGGGACTGCCGTTGGCGATGTTGCCGCCCAGGCTGCCCCGGCTTTGGATGGCCAGGGCACCCGTGACCATGGCACTGCGGACGAGGTTGGGGAATTCCCGCTGCAACAAAGGATGGGCGGCGATCTCCCGGAACAGGGTGAGGGCGCCCAAGGTCACCTCGCCGTCGGTGACGACGATTCCCCGCAGCTCCTCCAGGTCCCACAGGTTGAGGAAGAGTCGGTCTGGCAGACGACCGGCGGCAAAGGGCACCATCAGATCCGTGCCGCCCGCCAGGGGCCGGGCCTCGGGGTGGGCCGCCAGCAGGGCCAGGGCCTCCGCCAGATTCAAGGGCGTGAGCACCTCGCAAAGGGAGGGTTGGCCTCTCATGGGCGCCCCTCCCTGGCCGCCAGCAGCGCGTCCACGATCTTCACATAGCCGGTGCAGCGGCAGAGGTTCCCGGACAGGCCCTCCCGAGCCCGGTCCTCGTCTTGCACCGCATCCGTCTCCAGCAAGTAGGTCCCTGCCACCAGCATCCCGGGCGTACAGAAGCCGCACTGGGCACCACCGTGGTGGAGGAAGGCTTGCTGCAGTGGGCTCAGGTCCACACCCGCCAGACCTTCCACGGTACGCATGGTCGAGCCCTGGGCCTGGATGGCAGGGACCAGGCAGGCGTTCACAAGGCTGCCATCCAGGATCACGGAGCAGGCGCCACATTCGCCTTCGCCACAACCCTCCTTGGTGCCCGTGAGGCAGAAGTCCTCGCGGATCACATCCAGCAGCCGGGACATGGGGTGGACGAGGGCCTGACGGGCTTCCCCATTCACTGTGAGCTTCAGAAGGATTTTCTGCGTCGTCATCTCAGGCTCCTTCCACCAAGTCCATCAGGACCTCGGGCGTCATGGGTACCTGCCTTGGTGTGATCTGGAGTGCGTGCTGAACAGCATTGAGCAGGGCCGGCGCCGGGCCGTCCATGGGCAGTTCCCCGATGCCCTTCGCCCCGCCGGGACCATAGGCGTAGGGGCGCTCCTCGAAGAAGACCCGAATGCGCGGCAGGTCCACCGCCGTGGCGATGAGGTAGTTGCTCATCTGGTGGTTGGCCATGCTGCCCTGGCGCCAGATCACCTCCTCGTTCAGGCCCCAGCCGATGCCCTGGGCCACGCCGCCTTCGATCTGGCCGGCCGCCAGGGTGGGATTGAGCACTCGGCCCACCTCCTGCACGGTCACGAAATCAGCCACCTGGGTCTCATAAGTCACCAGGTCGATGCGCAGGTCGGCCGCATAGCAGGCCCAGGCGTAGGTGGCGTAGGCGTCGCCACGGTAGGTGGTGTCATCCCACTGCACGAAGTCCGGCTTCTGGTACTGGCTCTCGGTGCGCAGGGTGCCGTGCTGGGCCACATAGGCCCGGATGGCTGCCGCCACGTCCCCATCCTGAAGATACCCGGCATCCAGGAGGGTCTTCCGCATGGCCAGAGCCGCGTCCTGGATCAACTTGCCCACCACCTGGGTCGTCCGGGAGGCCACTGTGGGGCCACTGTTGGGCACCACGCCCGTGTCCGGGGTGGCCACCACGATGAGGTCCAAGGGCGCCTGCAGGGCCTCCGCGGCCACCTGAGTGAAGACAGTGTTGGCGCCCTGCCCCATTTCCGTGGAGGCCGCCAGCACCCGCACCTGACCATCGGCGGTGCCTTCCAGGGCCGCCACGGAATGCAGCATGGTCTCGCCGCTGCCAGTGAAGCCGCCCCCGTGCATGAACACGGAGAACCCCACGCCGCGCTTGACCGGTTCGTCACCGGCGTTGAGGACGGGGTAGCTGGCCCGCTTTTCCGCGTAGCGGATCTCAGCGAGGGCGCGGTCCATGAGGGCGATCAGGTCCACTTCGTCGCGCATGATCTGACCGGTGGCCATGGCATCCCCGGTCCGCAGCAGGTTCTTCCGCCGGAGCTCGGCTGGATCCAGGCCCAGGCGGTGCGCCGCCTCGTCCATGTGCCGCTCGATGGCGAAGAGGCTCTGCGGGGCGCCAAATCCCCGGAAGGCGCCGTGGGGCGGGGTGTTGGTGGCCAGGGCCCGGGCGTGGATCCGCAGGTCGGGACAGCGGTAGGGCCCCGAGGCATGGAGGGCGCCGCGGCTGAGGACCACCGGCGAGAGGGTCATGTAGGCCCCCCCGTCCAACAGAAATTCGACGTCCAGGGAAAGCAGAGTCCCGTCGGCCGCGAAGGCACTGCGGATGCGGGTCCGGGAGGGGTGGCGCTTGGTGGTGCAGGCCATATCCTCCTCGCGATCGTAGACGATCTTCACGGGACGCCCGCCGGCCTTCCAGGAGAGCAGGGCCGCATGGCAGGCGAGCATGGAGGGATAGTCCTCCTTGCCGCCAAAGGCGCCACCCGTCTCCACTTGGGCCGCGCGCACCTTGTCGAGCGGCAGCTGGAACAGCTCGTGGAGGGCGTGATGCACGTAGTAGGGGCACTGCATGGAACCCCGCACCAGCACGCCATCGGGCGTAGCTTCTCCAATGATGGCGTTGGGCTCGATGTAGACGTGTTCCTGGGCACCCGTGTAGTAGGTGGCCTCCAGCTGGAGATGGCCCTTCGCCCTGGCGCGCTCTGGATCTCCCTTAGTGATCAGGATGGTCTTGAAGATGTTGTCCTCGCCCCAGATGACCGGGTCGCAGCGCAGGCTGTCCTCGATGCTGAGGACCGGAGGCAGGGGTTCCACATCCACCCGCACCCGTTCCCGGGCATCCTGCACCCGCTCCGGATCGGGATGGGCCAGCAGCAGGATGGGCTCCTCCGCATGGTTGATCACGCCATCGGCCAGGCAGGGCTGCTCCTGGATCAGGTGGGCCACCACGTTCTTTCCGGGGATGTCCTGGGCGGTGACGATGATGAACTCCTCCCAGGGGAAGCCCTCTTCGAAATGGATGCCCATGATCCGTCCCCTCGGAACTCGGCTGCGGACCGTGGTGCCATGGAGCAGCCCCTCGATCTTCAGGTCATCCGTGAAGAGGGCCGCCCCGGTGAGCTTGGCGCGTCCTTCCCGGCGAAGCACGGAGCGACCGATGTGGGCGTAGTCGTTCATAGGGTGTCCTCAATCAGGTTCTAGTTTGGCAGCTTGGACCAAGCCTCTCAGTTCAGGCTCGGTGGAAACAGCGCCTTCCCCGCACATAGGCCGACTGGACCAGGCGGGGGTCGGAACGGTAGATGAGCCGGGAGAGCACGTGGGCTGGGTCTGCGGAGACCTGGCCGAAGGGATCGGAAAGCCGGACATCCACCACCAGAAAATCCGCGTCGAAGCCCGCCTCCAGCGCACCCAGACGGTCCCCGAAACCCAGGGCCCTGGCGCCTCCCCGGGTGGCCAGGTGAAAAGCGCCCGTAGCGTCAAGTGCGGGAAGTGGGTCCAAGTCCAGGGCTTCTGAAAGGCGCGCCTTCTGGTCTTCCGTGAGGCCACCCACCTCACGCAGGCGGGCGGATTGCAGGTGCTGAGCCGCCCGCTTCAGCTTGCTCGCGGTGCAGGCTCCACCCATCTCCCTGAACATGGAGAGGCTGGGGCCAGCCCCCACATCGGTGCCCAGACCTATGGTGAGCCCCTCCTCCAGCCATCGCCGAAGGGGCATAATGCCGCTCTGGAGGAAGGCGTTGGAGCTGGGGCAGTGGACCAGGCTGCAGCCGTGTTCCCGGATGAGCTTCCGCTCCGAGGGCAGGAGGTGAATGCCATGACCCAGGAGCGTGCGGGAGCCCAGCAGGCCGAAGCGGCGGTAGACGTCGGTGTAGCAGTCGGCCTCTGGGAAGAGTCCGCGCACCCATTCCAGTTCCTGCAGGTTCTCGGCCAGATGGGTCTGGACGAAGGCATCGTATTTCCGCGCAAGCCTCCCTGCCCCGATCATGAGTTCCCGGGAACAACTGGGGGCGAACCGGGGCGTGAAGGCGTAGTGCAGGCGCCCGCCATCCTTTCCATGCCAGGCGCGACAGAGGGCCTCGCTCTCCTTCAGGCTGGTTTCGGTGTCTTCGAGCAGGGCCTCAGGAGCATGGCGATCCATCATGGTCTTGCCGATGATCGCGCGGATACCGCAGGCCTCCGCCTCCCGGAAGATGGCGTCCGTGGCCTCGGCATGGATGGTGGCATACAGAACCGTCGTGGTGGTACCCAGGGCCAGCGCGTCGTTGAGATACTTCCGCGCCGTCGCACTCGCATGCGCTCCATCGGAAAAGCGCTCCTCGGCGGGATAGATGTGGCGTTCCAGCCAGGGCAGGAGCTCCAACCCGTCGGCGGCCACCGCCTCGTACTGGGGTAGATGGGCATGCAGATCCACCAGCCCCGGCAGAATCCAGAAGGGTCGCAGATCTTCCACCGCCAGGCCGGGATGGCGGGCCGACACCGCATCGAAGGCTCCGGCATCGGCGATGGTCCCCATTCCGTCCACCACTAGCCCCCCATCGGCCTCGAAATGAAGCTCTTGGAGGGTGGGTGCAGAAAGGAGGGATGCGCGGATCAGCACGGAGCGGCCAAAAAAGAGCCCGGGCCGGAGAGAAGAAGGGGAGCTCCTTCTGCCCGGCCCAGGCTGTCGATCAGTTCTTGGGCAGGGTCGAGGCCACACCCTTCACGTAGTAGTTCATGCCGCCAAGCTCAGCGTCAGTCATGCTCTTGCCCTTGGGAACGAGCTCCTTGCCATCCTGGGCAATCACGGGTCCATCGAAGGGATGCAGCTTGCCGGCGATGATTTCCTTCTCGAGCTTGACCACGAGGGTCTTGACCGGGGCAGGCACGGCGGCGTTCAGGGGCGCCAACTTGATCATGCCGTCCTTCATGCCGCCCCACACATTGGTGCCCTTCCATGTGCCCGCCATCACTTCCTTGACGACACGAGTGTAGAAGTCACCCCAGAGGTGGGTGGTGCCCGTGAGGCAGGATTTGGGGCCGTATTTGCTCATGTCTGAGTGGTAGCTGAAAGAGTAAAGATTGGCGTTCTCCTTGTGCTTCTCCTCCACAGCCTGGACCACGGCGGTGGAATCGGTGTGGTGCGTGATCATGTCCGCACCCTGGGAAATGAGGGTCAGGGCGGCTTCCCGCTCCTTGCCAGGATCGAACCAGCTGTTCACCCAGATCACCCGTACCTCGGCCTTGGGATCCACGCTCCGCATGCCCTCGGTGAAGGCGTTGATGCCCTGCAACACCTCGGGGATGGGGAAGGCAGCCACGTAGCCCGCGATGTGGGACTTGGTCATCTTCCCGGCGATGACGCCACAGAGGTAGCGGCCTTCATAGAAACGGGCGTTGTAGATGCCCATGTTTTTGCCGGTCTTATAGCCGGTGGCGTGAAAGAAGAAATTGTTCGGGAAGGCCACAGCCACCTTCTCGGTCGCGTTCATGTAGCCGAAGGAGGTCGTGAAGACGATCTTGGCCCCGCCAGTGATCATCTGGCGTACGACCCGCTCGGCATCGGCGCCCTCGGGCACGTTCTCCACGAACTTGGTGGTGACCTTGCCGGCCAAGGCCTTTTCCATCTCCTTGCGGCCCTGGTCGTGCTGGTAGGTCCAGCCCGCGTCGCCCACGGGACTCACATAGACGAAGCCGACCTGGGTCGGGGCGGGGTCAGCCGCTGCCAGGGGCGAAGCGGCCAGCAGGCCCAGCCCGAGGAGGGTGATCGAGGATTTCAGTCTCTGCATGAGAGTTTCCTTTCTGAAAGAGTGGTGGGAATCCGCAATAAGCGGCGTGTTGGAGCAGTATCAGGCGTCAGGCATGAATGGCTGGCCCAGCGAGGCGGGCGAGTTGAGGCGGATCGTACTGCGGTTGCGGGAGATTAGCACCAGCACCACCACAGTGGCCAGGTAGGGGAGCGCCGAAAGGAACTGGGCCGGAATGTCCAGGCGAAGGCCAGAACCCTGGACAAACATCTGGGTGATCATGGCCCCACCAAAAAGGTAGGCGCCCAACATCACCCGCAGGGGCCGCCAGGTGGCGAAGACCACCAGGGCCAGGGAGATCCAGCCTCGCCCTGCCACCATGCCCTCCACCCACAAAGGCGTGTAGAAGACCGACAGGAAGGCGCCCCCGATGCCGGCCATGGCCCCTCCGAACATGGCGGCCAGGTAGCGGATGCGCAGCACGTTGTAGCCGATGGCATGGGCCGCGACCGGAGTCTCGCCCACGGCGCGGAGCACCAGACCCCAGCGAGTGCGATAGAGGAACCAGGCCACCGCGAGCAGCATGATCCAGGAGACATACACCAGCGCCTGCTGCTCGAACAGGGCATGGCCGAGCACGGGGATCTTCGACAGGAGTGGGATCTTCAAAGGCGGCACACTTTCCAGGGTCTGCGATTCGTAGGGCTTCCCAACGAAGGCCGAGAGGCCCACACCGAAGATCGACAGGGCCAACCCCGAGGCCACCTGGTTGGCCTGCAGCGTGAGAGCCACGAACCCGAAGAGAACCGACATGGCCATGCCCGCCACCATGCCTGCCAAGACCCCCAGCAGGGGACTGCCGGTGTGAATGGTGACGGCAAACGCGGCCACCGCCCCGACGGACATGATGCCTTCGGCCCCCAGGTTGAGGACCCCCGATTTCTCAGTGACCAGCTCTCCCAGCGCGGTGAGGATGAGGGGCGTCCCTGCCACCACGGTGGCGAAGAGGACGGCGGAAACGAGGCCCGGTGCCATGGCGAACCCTTACTTTCTTCCACGGTCCAGCCGCAGCCGGAAGTGGATGAAGACGTCGGATCCCAGCAGGAAGAACAGCAGCAGTCCCTGGAACACCTTGGAGATGGAATAGGGCAGCCCTAGATACTGCTGGGCCTGCTCCCCACCCATGTACAGCAGGGCCATGAGCAGGCTGGCGAAAAAGATGCCCACGGGCTCCAGACGGCCCACGAAGGCCACGATCATGGCGGCGAAGCCATAGCCCGGCGAAATGTGTTCGGTGATCTGCCCGATGGGCCCGGCCACTTCCGAAACGCCCGCCAGACCCGCGCAGCAGCCCCCGATCAGCATGCCCAGCCAGACTGTGCGGCGGGCGGAAAAGCCTGCATAGCGCCCCGCGCGCTCCGCCTGACCCGATACCTTCATCTGATAGCCGAGGAAGCTGCGGTTCATGAAAATCCAGCCTACGACCAAGGCGCCAAGGGCCACCACCAGCGCCGCGTTGACCCGGGTACCCTCCACCAGGACCGGGAGGATGGCCTTGGACTGGAACATGCGGGTCTGGGGAAAATTGAATCCGTCGGGATCCTTCCAGGGACCATGGACCAGCCAGGAGACCATCAGCTCCGCGACGTAGACGAGCATCAGGCTGGTGAGGATCTCGTTGGCGTTGAACCTTGTGCGCAGCCATGCGGGAATGGCGGCCCAGAGCATCCCGCCCAGGGCTCCGGCCATGAACATGGCGGGCAGCAGGAAGGGACTCTGGCTATTGGGGAAGTGCAAGGCCAGACCGCCGCCCGCCAAGGCGCCCACCAGCAACTGTCCCTCAGCGCCGATGTTCCAGACGTTGCCCCGGAAGCCCACGGACAACCCCACGGCACAGAGCATGAGGGGCGTGGCCTTCAGGAAGAGTTCTGCAACGCTATAGCGATCCGCCATGGGCTGGAGGAAGAAGACCTTGAAGCCCTCCACAGGGCTCTTGCCCAGGACCTTGAACAGCACCATGCCGCAGATCAGCATCAGGGCCACCGCGAGCAGTGGTGAAAGGTAGCGCATGAGCCGGGAGGGCTCCGGGCGGGGCTCGATCCTAAGCCACATCGGGGGCCCCACCGGCTTCACCGATTCCATCCCCTGGCCACATGCCGCTCATCCACACCCCGATCTCCTCCACGCCCGTCTCGGAGGTGACCTTGGTCGGGGAGAGACTGCCCTTGGAGATGACCACCAGGCGGTCACAGATCTCGAAGAGTTCGTCCAGTTCCTCAGACACCACAAGAATGGCCGTTCCGGACTCCCGCAGGTCCAGCAACTGCCGCCGGATGAAGGAAGCGGCGCCCACGTCCACGCCCCAGGTGGGCTGTGCAAGAACCAGCAGCTTGGGGTTCTGCATGATCTCCCGCCCCACGATGAATTTCTGCAGGTTGCCACCCGAAAGGGATTTCGCCTCGGAGTCGGGACCACCGCACTTCACGTCGAAGCGCTTGATGCAATCTTCGGCGAAGCGGCGGGCCGAACCGAAACGGATCAGTCCCAGGACTAGCATTCCCTTGCGGTAGGCGGTGAGCAGGATGTTCTCCGTGAGCGAGAGACGCGGCACCGCGCCCCTGCCCAGCCGTTCCTCGGGTACGAAACAAAGGCCGAGAGACCGCCTCCGACTGGAATCCATGCGCCCGGCCGGAATCCCACAGACCTGCACGGAACCTCCATCGTGGATCGGTTCCTCACCGGAGATGGCCCAGAGAAGTTCCTGCTGGCCATTGCCCGAGACCCCTGCGATGCCCACGATCTCGCCGCTGTGCACTTCGAGGTTCACGTTCCTCAGCACCACACCGAAGGGATCGTCCGGGANNATCTCATCGAGCTTATGGCTGATGTAGAGGATGCTGCAGCCCTCCGCCGCCAGTTGCCGCAGGGTTTCGAAGAGTTTCCGCACCGCCTGGGGCGTGAGCACCGAAGTGGGCTCGTCCAGGATCAGCAGCTTGGGTGATTGCAGGAGGCAGCGGATGATCTCCACCCGCTGGCGTTCCCCCACGGAGAGGTCATGCACGAGGCGATGGGGATCCACCGGCAGCCCGTAGCGCTCGGAGACCTCCTCGATGCGCTTGGCGAGGCCTACCAGATCGAAGGGGCCCGGCATGGCCAGGGCCACATTCTGGGTCACCGAGAGGGTCTCGAAGAGCGAGAAATGCTGGAACACCATGCCGATGCCCAGTTCCCGTGCCTGAGCGGGATTGTGGATGCGCACCGGCTGGCCTTCCCAGAGAATCTCCCCCGCATCAGGCCGGATGACTCCATAGATGATCTTCATGAGGGTGGATTTCCCGGCACCGTTCTCCCCCACCACGGCGTGGATCTCTCCAGGCAGGACCTCCAGATCGATGCCGTCGTTGGCCACTACGGAGGGATAGGCCTTCCGGATTCCCTTCAGCACAATCCTTGGCGCAGACTGGATGGGGTGGGACATGGAACGTCCTGCCGTGGGATGGGTTCAAGGGAACATGGCGCGGGTGGAGTTCGGATTCTCCCGAAATCATCCCGTGACAGCCGCCAATTGGAGAGAGTCTGGTGAGGTCAGGCGGTGTCCTTGAAAAGATGATCGGCGAGTAGACAGTTGGAAGGTACACGAATAGCATGGCCTGGCGAACAAAAAATTATTGTGACTATAAAAAATCTACCAAACCAAGAAAGCCTCTCTTCCATTAACTCCGATCTCGCCCTGTTCACCTCCGTCACTAGGTCCGCCATGACTGATGCCTCTGCCCTCATCTGCCGGGCCCGCTTCATGCTCCCCCTGGCCGGTCCCGACCGGGCGCAACGCATCCAGGACGGCTACGTCCTGGCCTCTAACGAGCGTCTGCTGGAGGTGGGACCCTACACCCCTGAAACCGGATCCCGGCTGCTTCGCACCTGGGGGGATCACCTGCAGGTGCTGCACACCCGCCGGGAAGTCCCCTCCTCGGACCCCATCCCCATGCAGGACATGGTGCTGCTGCCCGCGCTGGTCAAGGCCCACGGTCATGACCATGAGCAGCCCCTCATCGGCCTGGCCCGGGACGAGGCGCTGACGGACTGGCTGGATCATGCCGTGAATCCCTTCACCGGGTTCATGAACGCGCACCGGGCGGAACTCTCCGACCTGCTCGGCTGCAGCCCCCAGCTGGCGGTCTACCGGATGGCGCGGGTCTGCGACATCCATTACGGCATCACTGCTTCCATGGTGCATCACTGCAACTGGAACAAGCATCATCTGGCGGAGATCGCCGAAGCCAACGAGGCCGCGGGAACCCGCATGATCGTGGCCGTGGGCAGCCAGGACCGCCATTACGCAGCAGATCTCCTGGACCGGCCCGGCGAAGCCCTGGCCCGCCTGGACCGTGCCTTGGAGATCCAGGCGGGGTGCACCCGGACCCGTTTTGTCCCTGGCCCCGACCAGTGCTTCTCCAACAGCCGTGCGTCGCTCATCCCCCAGAAGGAATGGGCGCGTCGCCACGGCACCCTCCTGCACATCCACAGCGCGGAGGAGCCCCGGACCACCCGCTGGTTCACCCAGGAGGTGGAACCGGGCCTCACGCCCGTGGAGTATTTCCACGAGATCGGGATCCTGGACAGTTCCACGGTCCTGGCCCACCAGGTGAACTGCGGGCCGAGGGANNGTGCCGGTGGCCATCTCCACGGACGGGTCAGGCTCCGCCGACAACCAGAACCTGTTCGCGGCGGCCCGTCTGGCGGCCCAGTACCAGAAGGCCTTCCACCAGGACGCCACGCTCCTGCCCTCGCAGCAGCTGCTGGAAATGATCACCGTGATCCCCAACCGCATCCTGGGCTTCGACCAGGGGGAATTGGCTCCGGGCCGCCAGGCGGACTGGATCCTGCTCGATCTGGCCCGGCCGAACCTGGTGCCCACCCGGCTGGACAACCTCACCGAGAACCTGCTGTGGGCGGCGGACGGATCCGAGGTGGACACGGTGGTGGCCTCGGGGCGCCTGCTCAAACTGGATGGCCAGATCCTCCCGTTCCAGGATGGCAGCCGGGCCGAGGACATCATGGCTCGAGTGCAGGCCCTGTCTGAAGCCTTCGCGGCCCACCGGACCACGACCCCCGAACTCAAAGGTACCGGGGCGCACCGATAGCCATGGCCCATTGCCTGGACCTAAATTCGTCGATCAGACTTCAAGGGCAGTGGCACCGTAACTGCAATCCCCGTGCCGCCACCAACCAGAAGTCCCACTGCTGTTACAGCACCGTCACCCTCGCGAATCCGCCAGAGGATGAAATGGAATCGGGTTTATCCCGGCCCTAGATGTCTGTCACAAAAGGCTTTCACCTCATCATTGATGGAGAACCTCATCACATGGTAAAAGATCTCCAACTTTCTTTAATATTCTCAACATATAGGTCCACTATTACTGATAGTGCATTCGATCACAATGCGTGTCATTTGAGGTCCATTTTTCATGGACGCACTTCGGTCCCTCGGTTAGCTTGAGCCAGTCCCCATCCCTTTCATGACGCCATTGGCCCGTTTGGCCTTGCTATCATCCTGGTGGTAGGTTTTGAACCCATTGCCTAAACCTTTGACCCCAGAGACCGTCCATACAATCAATCCCCTTTCCTGACCGATCAAGTAACTTGCTATAGAAGACCCTTTCTCTTCACCCCCCCCACCACTACCCCGCAAGGGGTCCCTGCTTCCGGAGCAGAAACATGAAGAAGTCCTCCCTCATCCTGCTGGCGCTTTGCGCCGG
>PMJK01000011.1:0-2122 GCA_003158505.1 Holophagaceae bacterium
AGCAGCTCGATGGCCCGCTGGGCCTTCTCACCCACCTGGTGGTTGAGGGTTTCCACCTGCTGGATGAGGTCCGTGCGCTCGAGGAGAGCCTCTCTCAATTGGGACTTAAGCGTTTCGGCTGTCTCGCCTTCGCGCACGCGACTTCCCTCCAAATTGCCAAGGGCCGATTCGGTTTCTGCGAGGCGCGCCTTGAGGGTTTCCGATTCGCGATTGCTGCGCTCCAGTTCATCCAGGTTCAAGGTCACGGAATTCAGCTGTCGCTGGACCTGCTGCGCNNCCGGGTTTGGTGGGTGGTGGGGACAGGCGCTGGGGGGCGCACGTCGATAACCGGCCCCGAGGCCGCGTGGGAATGTGGATTGTCCAGGGAGTTCTTGAGGCCATCCAGCCAGTCGTCGCCCAACTCGGCGTCCACCAGTTCGCCCAGGGGATTATCTGGATCCAGAACCCTGCCTGGCACCAGGGGCGTGAGCGCGGCGACCAGGGCACTGGGCGCGATGGGTTTGTGAAGGTAGAGATCCGCTTTACCCTTGAGGCTCTGGTGGCGCCGGTACTCTTCCTCGGTCGCCTTGGCGCTGATCAGCACGATCTTCAGGCCATCCATATTCGGGCTCTTACGGATGTTGGAGCAGAGGGCATAGCCTTTGTTCTCGCCCACTTCCACGCAGATGACCACCGCAGCAAAGGCCCCGCTCTCGAGCCGGGACACGACTCGATCCGGGGATGACGCCACCTCAAGATCAAAAGCCGCTTCTAGGCTGACCTGATGCTCCTTCAGAAAGCTCCGATCGCTGTCCACGAGGAGAAGGCGCTGGCCCATGATCGATCCTTAAGCAGGGTTGAACCTTGGAGTTTAGCGGAATGAATGAAGCCCCGGTACCCCGGGGCTTCATTCCAAGGCAACTTATCGCCAATCAGCGAGGGGCGATGGGCAGGGTGAACTTCTGGCTGCCGTTGGGGGACTGGATATACAGCAGCAGGGTATGGCCCCCGGCCTTCTTCACCTGGGTGTTGAATTCGGCCAGGGTGTTCACGGGCTGACGGCCCACCTCGGTGATGACCATGCCCGGGGCCAGTCCCCGATCAGCGGCCGGAGAGCGAGGATCCACCGAGGTCACCACCACACCCTTCAGCCGGTTCTTGGCATCCATGGACTCCACGGTGAACCCGTAGGCCTTTTCGAGGTTGAGGCTGTTCATGTCGCCCTGGGGCTTCTGGCCGGGTTCCTCCTCGGGTTCCTCCCCGGCCTCGCGGCGGCGCTGCTCCTCAAGGGCCTTGCGGTCCCCTAGGGTGGCTGCGAGGTTGAGGGTTTTGCCGTCCCGGAGGATGGTCAGCTTGAGGGTGTCCCCAGCCCTTCGGCCCGACACCACGGCCACCACTTCGTCGGGATTTCGCACTGGTTGTCCGTCCAGGGCGGTAATGACATCCAGCCGCTGCACGCCAGCCTTGTCAGCGGCCTGGCCCTTCTCCACGGTACCGACCACCACGCCTTCCTTGGCCCCGAGGGCGTCCTGGTAGGCCTGGTCCAGTTCCGTGGGGCCGATCCCAAGGTAGCCGCGGCTGACTGGCTTGCCNNGGGACCGCCGGAATTCCCGCGATTGATGGCCGCGTCCGTCTGGAGGAAGGAACTCAGGCCCGTATCGAGCTTGCGGCCCTTGGCGCTGATGATGCCCTGGGTGACCGTGTGTTCCAGCCCGAGGGGGTTGCCGATGGCCACCACCCATTCGCCGATGCGCAGCCCGTCAGAATCCCCCAGCTTGGCGTAGGGCAAGTGCGCTGCATCGATCTTGATGAGCGCGATGTCCAGCTCCTTGTCCTTGCCCAGCACGGTGGCCTTGTAGGTCTTCAGGTCGCTGGTCTTCACTTCCAGCGAATTATCCGTGCTCCCCATGCTGGCGACCACGTGGTAGTTCGTGAGGATCTCCCCGTTGGGGCTGATGATCACGCCAGACCCACCCGACACGGCCCGCTGCTCGTCGTCACCGCCCCGGGGGCCGCGCCGCTGCTGGGGGCCGCCGGGGCCAAAGAAGAAGTCGAAGAAGTCCTGGCCGCCCACCTGGGGATGTTCGAAGCGACGGTTCTTGACGAAGCTGGTGTTGGTGATGGCCACCACCGTGGGATTCAG
>PMJK01000011.1:2205-2995 GCA_003158505.1 Holophagaceae bacterium
TCTGAATGGTCCAACGGCGACTGTAGCTCAGTTGGTTAGAGTACTGGATTGTGATTCCAGGTGTCGTGGGTTCGAGTCCCATCAGTCGCCCCAGATTGAAAGCCCCCCGAATGGGGGGTTTTCAATCTGGGACAACCGGACTCGAACCCATGACAGTGGGACCGCGGAGACAGCGCGGGGCGCTGTCGGGAGCGGGACCGGCGGACGGCACAGCCGGATGCGGGGGGTTCGAGGCCTGCCAGGGTGGGTCGCAGCGACTGACTGGCTCCGGCCCATGACAGTGAGACCGCGCAGACAGCGCGGGGCGCTGTCGGGAGCGGGACCGGCGGACGGCGCAGCAGGACGCGGGGGGTTCGAGGTCTGCCATGGGTGGGTTCGAGGCCCCCCCGCATGGGGGGCTTTTCAATCTGGGATGACCTGGACCCGAACCCACGACAGAAACAACGGCGGCCCGGTAGGCCATAGGCAAAGGGCCGACTAGATGTCGGCCCGACGCCGTCATGGCCGGGGCCAGCCGTTGGGTGGGTTCGAAGCCCCCCCGCAGGGAGGGCTTTTCAATCTGAGACAACCGGATTCGAACCCACGACAGTCCCGACCGCCGGGTGGCGGAGCGCGCATGCGCGCGGAGCCGGGAACCCGGCGAGGAGGGAGTTACGCGGGGCGTTGTCGGACTCAGGCGGTTCGAATTAGCCGCAGATCCACTCCCGCGCCAACCCGCTAGACTATCCCCTGCGCGCCCATAGCTCAGGTGGATAGAGCAGCAGCCTTCTAAGCTGCAGGTCGCTGGTTC
>PMJK01000147.1 GCA_003158505.1 Holophagaceae bacterium
GTCGCCCGAGGCCCAGGTGGTGGCCGTCATGCCCCGGAAGACCCTGCTGAAGCGGGGAGGCGGCGACGACCGCGAACCTTGGCAGCTCATCTGCGCGAATGCCGACGAGCTCTGGATCTGCGCCGCGGTGGTGGATCCCCCCCTGCGCCCCGGCCTGTTGGAACGGGCCCAGGTGCTTGCGCTCGATGCGGGCCTGACGTTCCGCGTACTCGTCACCAAGCGCGACCGAGCCTCGAAAAAAGACACACTCCCCGAACTGGACCCCCTGCGCGAGCAGGGTGTGTCGATCCATGAGACCTCCGCCCTGAAGGGCGAGGGCATCGATCCCTTGCGTGGGCTCCTCCAAGGGCAGGTGGTGGTGCTGCTGGGCCATAGCGGCGTGGGCAAGAGCACCCTGGTGAACGCCATTCATCCTGACTCGGCTCTGAAGACAGGAGGCCTCACCAAATTCGGCACGGGGAAACAGACCACGACCGCGGCCCGCTGGTTGCCCATCAGCTCCGGTGGCACCCTGGTGGACACGCCGGGCATCCGCAGTCTCAGCGTGCGCGGCTTCGACCGGTCCCTGCTGGGTCGGGTATTCCCGGAATTCCCCCCCGAGGTGATGGAGGACCCCCTCGCCTTTGATGCTGGGGACGACGACACCCTTGAGCGTCTCTGTCTTGACTACCCTGAACGGCTACAGAGCCTCCAACGGCTCTGGCAGGAGATGGATGACCGAAACCCGAATCAGAATGTCTGGCGGTAGACCGTGCAAGACCGCATGCAATCCAATTCCAAGTTGCTGGGTCTCGTCTACGGAGCCGTGTTCGGATCCCTGTTTCCCCTGTTCCATTTCGCCGCTCGAACCTTCTCGCGAAGGGAGCGGGCCCATGACATCGCGGACCAGATTGCCAGTGCCTTCTTGATGTTTCGACCCAGGTACCTCGAAGCCATCCTGGGCAACACCGCGCAAGTCATGGGATTGGGGCCTTTGCATCCTCTTGTCGACCGCACGGCGCGGGACATGGTGCGGCAGCACGCGAGGGCCTGGGTGGACTTCTTCTACTACGGACAGCGGCCCGTAGAGGAGGCTCTGGCCCAGTTCGCGAGCCTGGAAGGCACCGACCATCTTGATGCAGCCCTCGCTGAAGGCCGCGGCGCCATCCTGCTCACGGCCCATGCGGGGAACTTCGAATTGGGCGGCGTCCTGCTGCGGGGTCGAAATCTGAAGGTCCATGCGGTCTACAAGCCCGACCGGTTCGAGGCCGTGGAACGTCTTCGGGAGAGCATGCGCAGTCAGGGGGGGGTGGTGGGCATCCCTGTGGACGGCGTGGGATTCTCGACCCTCCCCCTGGTGAAGCTTCTGCGGGAGGGTGCCCTGGTCGGCATGCAAGGAGACAGGGACTTCAGCCTGAACGGAGTATCCATGCCCTTTTTTGGACGCGATGTACCCTTTCCCAGGGGCCCCTGGGAACTGGCCGCCATGACCGGCGCACCCATCATCACGACCTTTTTCTACACCGACGAGGAGCGTCGATTCCACGCCCACTTTGGGGAGCCCATCCACATATATGGGGAGAGGGGTCAGCGCATGTCGGCCATCGAAGCCGGCATGAGGGCCTATGTGGCTGATCTGGAAGCCCTGATCCGCCGCCACCCCAGCCAGTGGTACTGCTTCTACCCCTTCTGGGACGATCCTGCCCGGAACGCATCCTGATCTGCCCGCATCAAAGTCCTGCTACCCCGCGATTGCCGCACCTTGTCCCCCGTCATAGGACGATTGCCTTAAGCTCAGATTGCCCCGGTTCGTTTCCGGTTCCCCCAAGGAGTTCCATTCATGCGCGGCGCCATTCCCTTTCTCCTCGTCCTCGCGACCGCCCTCGGCTGCCAGTCCAAGAAATCGGATGCCATCGTGGCCGCCCCCACTCAGCCCATGGCCGATGCCACACCGGGCGCCCCTGTCCAGGCTCCTGGGCTGAGCGGCAAGGTGCTGGAGCGCATCGCCGCCTCCCCCTACTGCTACCTGCGCCTCCAGACCGCCCGGGGCGAAGTCTGGGCCGCGGTCCCCGAGGCCAAGGTCGAGAAGGGGACGGAAGTCACGGTCATCAATCCCATGCTGATGTCCAATTTCGAATCCAAGACCCTGAACCGCACCTTCGCCGAGATCTTCTTCGGGACCCTGGCCAGTGCTGCTGGCGCTGGTCCAGCCGCGGCACCGGCGGTCGGAACTCCTGCCCCCATGGGCGCCCCCGCCCCCGCGCCCGTGCTCATCGACAAGGTGGACAAGGCCGCCGGTACGGACGCGCGAACCGTGGCAGAGATCTGGGCACAGAAGGGTGGACTGAAGGACAAACCCGTCAGCATCCGCGGCAAGGTGGTGAAGTACAACCCGGGAGTCATGGGCAAGAACTGGATCCATCTGCAGGATGGCAGCGGTGACCCGTCGAAGGGCACCCATGACATCACCGTCACCAGCCAGGACACCGTCACCAAGGGTGATGTCGTGACCGCCAAGGGCGTGGTGCGCTTGGACAAGGATTTCGGCTCAGGCTATCGATACGGGATGCTCGTCGAGGATGCAAAGGTCGTGAAGAAGTAGATCCTCGTCTTCCATCAAAGAAAGCGGGCGCTTTCGGGCGCCCGCTTTCCACGTCCGGCTAAACGGTTGCGGGAATGGCGGCCAGATCCTTCACCCAGGCGGGAACGGTGCGGACGCCCTTGGGAGGCTGAAGGGCCTTCTGGTAGCGCCGCAGCTCGCCGTCATGGTTGACGACGAAGTCGCTCTCTTCGGCAAAACTCGTGATGGGCAGCCACGCAGTCGCCGCACGACCCAGATCCGAGGGTTCCACTTCCAGGACCAGGCTGAAGGCAGCGGCCTTGAGGATCTGCCCCAGGAGTTCCGCCTCCTTGAGGCTGGTGAAGAACGTGTCGTGCAGCAGCACCACGGCCTTGACCTCTCGCCGTTCCACCTTCCCCAGGAGTTCCTCGAGGACGCCGAAGCGGAAGCCCCGCTCCATGAAGCCGCGACGGTTCAGGATGCCGTCCGCGCTCGTCTGGTACTTGGGAAGCGCCACAGCGATAGTCTTGTCACCGCTTCCGAATCGCAACTCCGCCGAGTTGGCCAGTTCACCCAGGCGCTGGGCGGCATCGCAACCAAAAGTACCCTGGCCGATCACGGCCACTGGACCGGCAGACTGGAGGGCCTCACGAATGTCGTCCATCGAGGTCGGGACGCCCTTTAGCTGGGCGACCGGTGCCAGGCCCCTCCGGTTGTAGCGGGTGTAAGCGTACCGCTCCTCGTCGCTGATGAAGTAAGTGGTCTCTTTGCCCTCCAGGGGCCGCGGCCGGAAGCGGTAGACCTTGTTGCCTTCGTGGTCGATCCAGATGGGGTTTCCCAGCGCCGAGTGGCGGCTGATGGACGGAACGCTCTTGAGGTACCAGACCCGCTTGCGGAAGCGGAAATCACGGCTCGTGAGGGCGCCCACAGGACAGAGGTCCACCACGTTCCCGGCAAAGGGGTTCTGGTCCATGCTCTTGCCTGTATAGGTCGTGACTTCCAGCCGCGAGCCGCGGGAGGCCACCGTCAGCTCACCGCCTCCGCTGATTTCGCGGGTAAACCGGACACAGCGGGTGCAGTGGATGCAGCGGTTCTTGTCGATGACGATCTTGGCGCCCAGGTCCTCGTAGCGGTAACGCCGTTTCACTTCGCCCATGCGCGAGTCGCCGCTGCCGTAGTGGTAGGAATAGTCCTGGAGCTTGCACTCGCCAGCCTGATCGCAGATGGGGCAATCGAGGGGGTGGTTGATGAGGAGGAACTCCATCACTCCAGCGCGGGCATCGGCCACGGCGGGGGTGTTGGTGAAGACCTCCATCACCACGGCGTCCGGATTGTCCTTGGGCGCAGGCGGCACCGTGGTCGTGCAGCTGGTGGCCAGCTTAGGCTGGCCCTTGATCTCCACCAGGCACATGCGGCAGGTGGCCACGGGCGAAAGGGCCGGGTGATAGCAATAGTGGGGGATGTCGATGCCCACCGTGCGGCACGCATCCAGCACGAGCGTGCCGGGGTTCACGCTCATTGCAACGTCGTTGATCTTGATCGTCGGCATGGGCCCACTCCAGGGCTTCCAGGATGGGGCTTGGAGCCTTCAAGGTAAAGGAGGCCAGATCAACTCCTTCCGACGGCCCCCACCATGCAGCGCCGGCAGAAGTCCAGGAAATCCTCCAGATCCGGGATATCCACGTTCACTGTGGCGGGGATCACATTCGGGATCACCACCCGCTTGCGCAGCTCGCCCGTGGCCTCCAGGGAGAACACAAACCAGTTGAGCCGGTCCTTCTCCGACGAGAGGGTGAGGCTCACCACCTTGGTCTCGAAGAAGAGGTCGGGGGCGCCCCCGTCCTCCGGCGTCTTCCAAGCAGGGATGTGGGCCCGTTTCACGAACTCGGCCTTCAGCTGCTCCAGGGTGTGCTGGACCGTGAACTGAACCTCGACCTGGACATCCATTTCGACCTCCGCCCTGCAATCCTTGTCGGCCAGGATCGCCCAAAACCCAAACCTGGACATCCGAGGCTTCCAGATCGACCAAGAGCATGGAAAAATCAAGGGTTCAGGGGGCGGACATGCCGACGGCATTGATCTCGGTGTATGACAAGGCGGGGCTCATCCCCTTGGCGGAGGGTCTGCTGGCCCAGGGGTGGCGGATTTTGGCCACTGGCGGGACCCTCCGCACCTTGCAGGAGGCAAAGCTCGAGGCGATGGAGGTGGCGGCCTATACCGGCGCGCCTGAATGCTTCGATGGACGGGTGAAGACCCTCCACCCCCGCATCCATGGCGGTCTCCTCTACCGGCGGGACCTGGCGGACCATGTCGCCGATGCCAAGGCCCAGGGCATCGAGCCCATCGACCTGGTGGTGATCAACCTCTATCCCTTTGAAGCGACCATCGCCCGGGCAGGCGTCACCGCCGCCGAGGCCATCGAACAGATCGATATCGGCGGTCCAAGCATGATCCGGAGCGCCTCGAAAAACCACGCTTCGGTCACGGTGCTCACCGATCCGGCCCAGTACGGCCCGTTTCTGGAGAAGCTTCAGGCAGGAACCTGGAATCTGGAGGACCGCAGGCGCTGCGCCCTGGAGGCTTTCCGCCGCACCGCGGCCTACGATGCGGCGATCTCGGGATGGATGGAGCGCGAACTGGCCTCCCGGAAGCCCCAGGACCTGCCCCACCACCTCTGCCTCAATCTGGTGCAGAAGCAGGGACTGCGCTACGGAGAGAATCCCCACCAGCCGGCCGCCTTCTACGTGGAACCCGGCCGCAAGGCCGAGGGCATGGCTTCCTGCCACCAGCACCAGGGGAAGGAACTGAGCTTCAACAATTTGCTGGATGCGGACGCCGCTGCGCGCCTGGTCTGGCAGTTCCCGGCCCCGGCCTGCGTCATCGTCAAGCACAACAACCCCTGTGGTGTGGGCCAGGGACCCCATGCCCTGGAGGCCTTCATGCGGGCGCAGGCCGGCGACCCCGTCAGCGCCTTTGGCGGTATCGTGGCCTTCAACCGTCCGGTTGGGGTCGAGGTCGCCCAGGTCATGGCCCAGAATTTCTGGGAGGTGATCCTGGCCCCCGCCTTCACCGGAGAAGCCCTCGAAGTGTTCGCGGCCAAGAAACAGCTCCGCGTCCTGCAGACCCCCGATCATTGGCCCCAGAGTGCAGAAGGGCTGGACACCCGCTCCATCGGAGGGGGCTACCTTGTGCAGCGCGCGGATGACGCCTTCATGCCCTTCGAGGACTGGGAGGTGAAGGCTAGCGGCCCGGGCGCCAATCCCAGGACCGAGGATCTCGTGCTGGCCCAGCGGGTAGCCAAGGCCGTGAAATCCAACGCCATCGTCCTGGTGAAGGACGGTGCCACCGTCGGCATCGGCGCCGGCCAGATGAGCCGGGTGGACTCGGTCGAGATCGCCTGCCGGAAGGCCGGGGACCGCGCGCGAGGCGCCGTACTCGGCAGCGACGCCTTCTTCCCCTTCTCCGATGGGCTGGAAGTGGCGGCCAGCCATGGTGTCTCCGCCTTCGTCGAACCGGGCGGAAGCCTCCGGGATGGCGAAGTCATCGCTGCTGCCCAGAAGTTAGGCGTATGGCTCTTCTTCACCGGCATGCGGCACTTCCGGCATTGATACTGTCCGGGGGACCGCGCTGCGCGCTACACCCCCGGGGGCCCCGCGCGCGGCACGGGCAAAGTCCGTTCCGCGCTTTTTCCCCTTTCGATCATTCAACTCCCTGGAATCCTCATGAAGACTTCTGAACTGCGCCAGCGATTCCTCCAATACTTCGAGCGCCAGGGGCATCGCCGGGTGGCCTCCAGCGCCGTCATCGGGCCTGCCGATGACCCCACGGTGATGTGGACGAACTCGGGCATGATCCAGTTCAAGGATGTGTTCCTGGGCAAGGAGAACCGCGACTACAGCCGCGCCACCACCAGCCAGAAATGCCTGCGCGCCGGAGGCAAACACAATGACCTGGACCAGGTGGGCTTCACGGCCCGCCATCATACCTTCTTCGAGATGCTCGGCAATTTCAGCTTCGGCGACTATTTCAAGGCCGATGCCATCCGGTTCGCCTGGGAATTCGTCACAGGCCCCGTGGACCAGGGTTGTCTGGGCCTCGATCCGTCGAAACTGTGGGTCACCGTCTTCGAAGGATCGGAGGGTGTGCCTGCCGACACAGAAGCCGAGGAGTTGTGGAGAGCCGCCGGGGTGCGACCCGACCGCATTATGCGTTTTGGCAAGTCTGACAACTTCTGGCAGATGGGCGACACCGGACCCTGCGGTCCCTGCTCGGAAATGCACTTCGACCGAGGCGAGCACATCCCCGGTGATGCCACCCCCAACGGCAATGGCGACCGGATCATGGAGATCTGGAATCTGGTCTTCATGCAGTACGAGAGGGACGCGAAGGGACTGCTGACACCCCTTCCCAAACCAAGCATCGACACCGGCATGGGCCTGGAGCGCACTGCCAGCATCCTCCAGGGTGTGGATACCAATTACGAGATCGACCTGTTCGAGCCCATCTTCGAGGCCATCTGGAAGGCCGCAAAAGTGGCTCCCGAGGAGCGGCACGATCACGCATACCGCACCGCCTCCCAGGTTGTCGCCGACCACATCCGCGCCGCCACATTCATGTGCTTTGATGGCGTGGTCCCCAGCAACGAGGGCCGGGGCTACGTTCTCCGCAAGATCATTCGCCGCGCTTTGCGTTTCGGCCGGAAGCTTGGCATCGAAGGCCTCTTCTTCGCAGATCTCGCACCGGCCGTCTTCCAGGCCATGGGCGATCAGTACCCCGAGTTGCTGGGCGAGATGGGCCGCATCCAGAAATCGCTCCATCGGGAAGAGCAGCAGTTCAGCCACACCCTGTCGGCGGGCCTCAAGATCCTCGAAGGTAGTGACATTTCGAAGGGCACCCTGACGGGTTCAGACATCTTCCGGCTCTATGACACCTACGGCTTCCCCGTGGACCTGGTGGAGGACTGGTGCCGAGAGCGCGGCATTGCCGCCGACTTGGCGGGCTTCCAACAGGAGCTGAACGCCCAGCGCACCCGGGCCCGGGCCGCCATGAAGGCCCATGATTTGCGCCTGGCCGGGGACCTGGCCGTGCTGGCAGACCTGCCGCCCACCCGCTTCATGGGCTATGACCACCTCGAAGGCCAGGCCCACGTGGTGGCCCTCTTCGATGCGAATCACCGCCGAGTGAAGGAGCTCACGGGTGAAGGCTATGTCCTGTTGGACCGCACGCCCTTTTATGCCCTTTCCGGGGGCCAAGTGGGCGATACCGGCCAACTCCGCTTCGAGGGTGGTCACGCAGAAGTGCTGGACTGCACGGCGCCCGCCCAGAAGCGGCACCTCCACAAAGTCGTGATCACGGGTTCGCTCCATGAAAACGCCGCGGTCAATGCCCTGGTGCACCCCATCCGGCGACGCCGGGTCCGGGCCCACCACACGGCCACCCACCTGCTGCACGCGGCCCTGCGGGAAGTGCTCGGTACCCATGTTAAACAAGCGGGCAGCGTGGTGGATGCGTCCCATTTGCGTTTCGACTTCACCCATTTCGCTCCCCTGGAACCTTTGCAGATTGCGGAGATCGAGCGGCTGGCCTCGCGGCAGGCCCTGAAATCCGTGGATACCGAAGTGCGCGAGATGGACATCGAGGAGGCCCTCGCCTCCGGTGCCATGGCCCTCTTCGGCGAGAAGTATGGCGATGTGGTGCGGGTGGTCCAGATCCCCGGTTTCTCTACCGAGCTCTGTGGTGGGACGCACGTCCCCAACACGGGCGAGATCGGCGTGGTGAAGATCACCTCCGAGGGTGCCGTCAGTGCGGGTGTCCGGCGCATCGAAGCCGTGGCCGGCGAGATGGCCCTGGAACTGCTTCAGGCCGATGAATCCCTGATCCAGGGACTCTCGAGGCGGGCCAACTCCAACCGCGAGGCCCTTCCCGAGCTGCTGGTGACCAAAGATCAGCGCATCACCCAGCTCGAGCGGGAGCTCAAGGAAGCCAAGCTGAAGGCCGCCGGCGGCGGCGGGGGCGCCGAACAGGTGGAGGTGGTGAAGGGCACCACCCTGGTCACGGCGATCGTCGAAGGGCTGGAGGGCAACGCCCTGCGGGAATTCATGGATCAGGTCCGCACCAGGCACCACAGCGCAGTCATCGTGCTGGCTTCCAAGGTCTCCGAAGACAAGGTGGCTGCCCTGGTGTCCGTCTCGGCAGATCTTTCCTACGACGCCGGCACCCTGTTCAAGGCCATGCTCCCGGCCCTGAACGGCCGGGGCGGGGGGAAGAAGGACCTCGCCCAGGGTGGCGGGACCAAGCCCGCCGGATTGCCCGAGGCCATCAACGCGCTCCGGGCGGCCCTGTAATCCCGCAGACTGTTCACGGAAGCCTTTTCCTGCCATGGAAGTGGAAGCACCTCGCTGCCAAACCCTAGATCGGCACCTGATAGAGGTTCAGGCCCGAATTATTTCCTGAAGGTGAAGAACACCGCCCCAACCAGGCACAACCCGGCCCAGAAGTGGTTGATGTGCAGGCGTTCACGCATCCAGACCACGGTGAACACCCCAAAGACAAGCAGGGTCACCACCTCCTGGATCACCTTGAGTTGCGGCAGGTTGAATCGCCCGTAACCGTAGCGATTGGCGGGGACCATCAGGCAGTACTCGAAAAAGGCGATGCCCCAGCTGATGAGGATCACCAGCCAGAGGGGACTATCCCGGTTGTGCTTCAGGTGCCCGTACCAGGCGATGGTCATAAACACATTGCTGAGCACCAGCAGAAGAACGGTCCGCATGGTTCATGCCTCCAGCGGCAATGCCCTGTGATTAGCCCCTAACGCGCGATTTCCACGGCCCGCAGTTCCCGCATGACGGTGACTTTGATCTGTCCAGGGTACTGCATCTCGGATTCGATGCGCCGGGAGACGTCCTTGGCAATCCAGTAGGCTTGATCGTCATTGACTGATCCGGCATCCACCAGGATCCGGATCTCACGCCCGGCCTGCATGGCAAAGCTTTTCTGGACCCCCTTGTAGCTGTTGGCGATGCCCTCGAGCTGTTCGAGGCGCTTGACGTAGGTTTCCAGCATCTCCCGGCGGGCACCCGGGCGGGCCGCGCTGAGGGCGTCCGCGGCCGTGATGAGCATGGCCTCCACTGTGCGGGGCTCGAAGTCCCCGTGGTGACAGCTCATGGCGTGGATGACTTCTTCCTTCTCGCCATAGCGCTGCATCAGCTGCATGCCGATCTCGATGTGGGTGCCCTCCACTTCGCGGTCGATGGCCTTGCCGATGTCGTGGAAGAGCCCCGCTCGCCTGGCCAAGCGGGCATCCGAACCCATTTCGCCAGCCATGTACTCCGCGATCCGGGCGACTTCCTTGGTGTGTTCCAGCACATTCTGGCCATAGGAGGTCCGGTAATTCAGGCGACCCACGAGTTTATGCAGCTTGGGGTGGACATCCGGAAAGCCGAGCTCGATGCAGGCGGCCTCCCCGATCTCCTTGAGGTGCTGGTCCATGTCCAACTTGACCTTCTCAACCACCTCCTCGATGCGGGCGGGGTGGATGCGGCCATCGGCCAGCAGTTTGAGGATGGCCTGCCTGGCCACTTCGCGACGGATCGGGTCGAAGCTGGAGACGACGATGCTTTCCGGCGTGTCGTCCACGATGAGGTCACAGCCCGTGGCTTTCTCGAGGGCCCGGATGTTGCGGCCTTCCCTGCCGATGATGCGCCCCTTGAGATCGTCGCTGGGCAGCTGGACCGAACTCACAGCCTGCTCGGTGACCACATCGGAAGCCACCCGCTGGATGGCGGCGCCGATGGTCCATCGGGCCTTCTTGGTAGCCTCTTCCTGGGCCTCGTCATCGATGCGGCGCACCAGCTTGGCCGCATCCATCTTGGCGGCGTACTCGAGCTGGGAGATCAACTCCTTCTTGGCGTCCTCGCGGGTGAGCCCAGCCACCTCCTCCAACTTCTTGGCCTGGGCCTCAACCAACTGTCTCGCCTCGGCCTGCTGGAGCTCGAGCTTTTCCAAGTCGGCCTTGCGCTTTTCGGTCAGGGTTTCGAGATCCTTGGTCTTCTGGTCCATGTGCTGGGTCTTCTTGTCGAGCCCTTCTTCCTTGGACTGAAGCCGCTGTTCCTGCTTCTCCAGATTCTTCTGCCGCTCAGTCAGCAGTTTCTCGGCCTCCTGACGGGCCTGGAGGGCCTGTTCCTTGGCCTTCAGCTCGGATTCCTTGCGGACGGACTCGGCATCTTGCGTCCCGCGCTCTAGGAGCCGCTGGGCTTCATGCTTCGCCTCCTCCAGTAGCCGTTCCCGCTGGGCCTTGGTGTCAGCCTCGGCCTTCGCCTGGGCCTGCGAACCATCCAGGGCTGCTTTTTGGGCCCGCACGGACATCAGGTACGCCACCGTACCCGCCGCCAAGGCCAGTGCGAGGAAGATCCAACTGATCAAATTCATGGGCGACTCCAAGGAAAAAGGATCCAAAGAGCCACCAGCACCTAATAAGAAAATCCCCGCTCAGTCGTGGAGGCTTGCCGAGTTCCCTAGTTTATAGGGGGGAAACCAGAGTCCCTGGCTAAGGCGCGCCGTCGCGCGGAACGCACAGGACAGGGGGAAGGTTTCCCGAGTCGACTTACGGAACAAGAGCTTGGCCATAATCACGGGCCTCGCAGGGAAATCAGTCTCCGTCCTCGTCGAGGAATGGCACGGGGGCGGAAGGTTCGTCCGGAACATCGCTCAGAAGCTTTGAAAGGGTCTGTTCCAGGTTTTGGGTGTGCTGGTTGGCTTCCTGTTCCAGACGCGCCACGCGGTGCGCCAGGTTCAGGGCGCCCAGGAGGTACCAGGATGGGGTATCCAGGTCCTTCGGGACGCTCCCCCATCTTAACTGGCATTGGGAGTCCATGTCCTGAAAGGTGAACTCCAGAATCCGAAGCGCAGGCTCTAGGGTTTCAGGCTGATCGGTCTGGACCTGCAGGGACCGCCCCTGGACCGTCACCGTGACCGGCTGAGTGCCAGGTAGCGGGACCGGGGGCTTCATCCCAGGGCCTCCAGGGCCCGGAGGATCGATACCACCTGTTCCTTCACGGCTTCGCGATCCTTCTCCAGCGAAGTCTTCTCGGCCATGACTTCTTCCAGCCTGGCCTTGAGGGACTGGATCTCCCGGTCTCCCGTCGCCCCGGCCGCCTTCAGCGCATCCAATTCATCTTTCAACTGGTTACGCTGCTGGACCAGGGTCTGCATCTTCGATTCGAGCTGTTTCAGAAGGTCCATGAATGCCTCAAGGAGGTCATTCTACGCCCGGAGACTCGCGCCGAGGGATTCCGCGGCAGCCAGCGCCGCCCCGACCCAACCATCGATCTCCTCACCCACCAGGGTCCTGTCCACCTGGAATCGCATGCGCATGAGCCAAGCCTGGCGGCCCTCCGGCAGGCTCTTATGCCGAAATACGTCCACACAGCGCAGGTCCTGCAGGGCTTCCGAGGGGAGGGAGGATTTCATGGTGTCCGCCAAAACCTGATAGGGCTGGTCCAGATCCACCAGCAGGGAAAGGTCCCGTTCTACCGCCGGGTACCGACTGAAGGGGCGGAAGGCAGGGATGATCCGGTCAGCGGCCTGGGGCAACTCCGAGATCGGGATCTCGAATCCAAAGAGATTTTCCCCCAGGGAACGGATCTCTGGGAGGCGGTCCCACCCCAGATCCTTGGCGATCCCGCTGAGGTCGGCTTCGCGGACGGGACGGGCAGGACTCAGGTAGTCCTCGCCGCCCAGCATGCCCCCCCAGACCAGTCCCAGCGAGATGTGCTCGGAGGGGCCCTGGGGGCCACTGACAAAGGTCGGGGCTAGCTCAAACAGGCGAACCTCCCGGGAACCCCGTCGGAGGTTCTGCTCTGCGGCGGCCAGCAGGCTCGGCAGGAGGGACCCACGCATCACAGAGAATTCCTGCCCCAAGGGATTGGCCAGACAGCGACCTTCGGTGCTGTTATCCGGTGATGTGAAGGCGGCGTCTGCCTCCGGGCTGATGAATCCGTAGGACACCGTCTGGTGAAAGCCGAGGTGGGCCAGTCGCCGGGAGAGGCGCTGCCGCTGAAGGTAGGCCGGCGAAAGGGGCTCAGGGGGACCTTCCAGGGGTGGCAGCACCGATGGAATGTGTTCGTAACCCCTAAGGCGCAGCACCTCTTCGGCAAGATCCTCGGGGCTGGAAAGGTCGTGCCGCCACGTGGGTGGAATCACCTTGATGCGGCCCTTTGCGATCTCTACGGCGCAGCCGAGCCGCTCCAAGGCGTCTGCCGCGTCAGGCATGGAGAGCGATTCACCCGCCACCCGCGTCAGCACGGCTTCGTCAAGGGTAACGGACGCGCCGACGGCTGGTGTGGAGCCAGCGGTCCAGGCCCCCGACAGTTTCGCACCACACCAGCTCGCGAGCCGTCCCACCAGCAGGTCTCGGGCGACCCGAGCCATGGCCGGATCGGCACCCCTGCCAAACCGATGGGAGGCATCCGTGTGCAGGCTATGGCGGCGCGCGGTGGCGCGAACCGTCTTCGGATCAAACCAGGCGCTCTCCAGCAGCACACGACGGGTGGTTTCGGTCACCTTGGTGCCATCGCCGCCCATGACACCCGCGAGGGCGATGGGACCGGATTCATCAGCGATGACGAGATCCCGCTTGGTCATCGTGCGTTTGACCCCATCCAAAGTCACCAGCAGTTCGCCATCCTTGGCCCAGCGGATGGATACCGCCCCGTGAATGCGATCGGCGTCGAAGGCATGCGTGGGATGGCCGTAGCGGTGCAGCAACTCATTGGAGGCATCCACCGCGGGCAGGCGCTTGGGCGCTGACTCCATGGCCCGGAGGAAGGACTGCGCCTCCTGAGGCGTGGCACCCGACCCCAGATCAAGGACGGCCGTACTGTAGATGGGGCAGGCGAGGCTTTCGAGGCGTACCTCCACCGCAGGTTTCCCCTCGACAACCGGGAGGGCATCGATCGCCATAAGTGGTTGGTGGAGCTTGGCCGCGACTTCCCGCGCAATGCCGCGGTGTGACATCGCGTCTCCACGGTTCGCCGTGATGTCCACGTCCAGCACCTCACCGCCTTCGCGGGTGGCGACCTCGTCCACGGGGAATCCGAGAGACGCAAGCATTTCGCAGAGCTGGCGAGTATCCAGTCCACTAATGGCCGGGATTTCCTGAGCCAGCGTGTTTCGTTCGATCCACATCAGTCCAGCCCTCCCATGGCCTTGAGGAAGCGCTGGTCATTCTCGAAGAACAGCCGCAGATCCGGCGTCTGGCTCAGCATCATGGCCATGCGTTCAACCCCCATGCCGAAGGCCCAGCCGGACCACTCGACCGGGTCGATACCCGCATACTCGAGCACCTTCGGATGAATGAGGCCTGCGCCCAGGATCTCGACCCAGCCTGAGCCCTTGCACACCCGGCAACCCCTGGCAGCGCAGAGCGGACAGCTCACATCCACTTCGCAACCGGGCTCCACGAAGGGGAAATACGAAGGCCTCAGGCGGATCTCCGTGTGGGGCCCGAAGAGTGCCCGCAGGGCGTACTCCAGCGTACCTTTGAGATGCTGCATGCCAATGCCGTGGCCCACGAGCATGCCTTCGACCTGATGGAACATGGGACTGTGGGTCGGGTCGATCTCATCCTTGCGGTAGACCCGTCCCGGGGAAAGGAAGCGGACGCCCCCTCGGATGCCAAGATCCTGGGCCACGCGCAGCAGCGTGCGCACTTGCACAGGGCTTGTGTGGGTTCGCAGCAACAGGTCTGGATGTGCAGCAAGGTAGAATGTGTCGGACGAAGCCTTCGCGGGGTGATCCTCGGGGATGTTCAGCCCGTCGAAATTGTGGGCCTCGGTTTCAATCTCGGGGCCTTCCTCGACATGGAAGCCCAGGGGCCGGAAGACCTCCACCAGCCGGTCCATAAGCCGATTGAGCGGATTCAGGGCTCCCTGGGCCGGCACCGGCGGTGGCAAGGAGGGATCCCAACTGGCGGCAAGGGCCTTTCGGTTCTTCTTCTTGGTCTCGATTTCAAACTGCCGGGATTTCAGGCCCTCCTCCCACTGCTGCTTGAGCGCATTGATGGCCGCCCCCAGATCGCGTTTCTGCTCCTTCGGGGCGAGCTTCAGCAGTTCCATCAGTCTTGCGGCGTGGCTGCCTTCACGACCCACATAGGCGCCCTTCAGACGCAGCAGGGCATCCAAGTCGCCACATGCGGCCAGCTCAGCTGGAAAGGAATGTCCTGCCTCGACGATGTCCGGGGGAAGCAAGTGGTCCATGGAATCCTCAGGAGCGGGGTCTCAAAACAAAGAAAGGCCGCTCGCGCGGCCTTTCGGGTGTCTGCGAGGTGCAAGGTCGCGATCAGCCCTTGGCCACAGCCACGAGCTTGGTAAAGGCTTCGGGATTGCGCACGGCGAGATCCGCGAGGATCTTGCGGTCGAGATCCACAGAGGCCTTCTTCAGACCACCCATGAACTTGGAATAGCTGGTGCCGTTCTGTCCGCAGGCGGCGCTGATGCGCACCACCCAGAGGCGGCGGAAATCGCGCTTCTTGACCTTGCGGTCGCGGTAGCCATAACCGAGGGCCTTCTCCACGGCCTCCTTGGCGGACCGGTACAGGCGGGACTTGGCACCGTAGAAGCCCTTGGCGAACTTCATCATGCGCTTGCGGCGCTGGGCGCGCTTGAATCCACGTTTGACGCGAGTCATGTTGCTTCCTTTCCTCGAGGCAGTGCGTTCAGGTTTGAACGGACTTTAGGGGCCTCATCGGGGGTGGCCTCAGCCACCGGGTTGAACCTTCGATTCTAGGGTCGAAGGCGTTGAGAGACAAGCTGCGCGCAGGCTATGCATGCGCGTTAACGGAGCTCCCTTGGGAACTCCGCAGGAATTCACGCATAGGGCAGCATCGCCATGACGGCCTTCTGATCGGCCTTGGAGACCATGCGGCCCATGTCCAGCTGGCGTTTCCGCTTGGCGGTCTTCTTGGTCAGGATGTGGCGCTGGTGCGAGCAGCCGCGCTTGAACTTGCCGCCGGCGGTCTTCTTGAAGCGCTTCTGGGCGCCCTTGTGGGTCTTGATTTTGTAACCGCTCATGGGTTCCTCACTGGATCTGGGCTTCGGTTGCTGGTGTTTCGGGTTTGGTGGCCTTGGGTTTCTTCGGCGCCTTAGGTACTTCAATGATCTTGGGAGCGAGGATCGCGTGCATGTCGCGTCCATCAATGCCGGCGCCCTTTTCAACGATGGCCTTGTCACCGACCCGCTGGATGACTTCTTCGATGATCCGGTAGCCGATGTCGCGATGGACGACTTCGCGCCCGCGGAACATGACCACCACTTTGACTTTGTCTTCTTCCTCCAGGAACCGCAGGATGTGTTTCACCTTGAAATCGAAGTCGTGATCATCAGTCTTGGGGCGGAACTTCACTTCCTTGACCACGATGTTTTTCTGTTTCGCCCTGGCTGCATGTTCCCGTTTCGCTTCCATGAACTTGTACTTGCCATAGTCCATGATTCGGCAGACGGGCGGGTTGGCGTTTCCAGCCACTTCCACCAAGTCGAGGCCGCGCTCTTCTGCGATCCGGATAGCCTGGTGGGGAGGCATCAAGCCAAGCTGTTCGCCATCTTCGGAGATGACGCGGACCTCTTGGGCCCGGATGCCGTCGTTGATGCGGGTCTCGTTTGGACGAATGGTTCCTCCCCTAGTAGCACAAGGACAAAAAGTCTAACACTTGACTTGGCTTCCGCCAAGCACGGAAAACCGAATCAACGTTGGCGATCCCGGACCTCAGTGACCAAAGCCTCCAGGAAGCCCTCCAAAGACTGCACCCCGAGATCTCCCCGGTGGCGGTGACGCACGGATACGGTGCGAGCCTCGGCCTCACGGTCCCCGATCACCAGCATGTAGGGCACCTTGGCGAGTTGAGCCTCACGGATCTTGGCCTTCAGGCTTTCATTCCGGAGGTCCAACTCCCCCCGCAATCCATGGGCCTTCACCCGCGCAGCCGCCTCGCTGGAGAACTCATGGGCCCGATCGGTGATGGGGAGGATCGCCACCTGAACCGGTGCGAGCCAGGCGGGGAAGGCCCCAGCCGTGTGCTCGACGAGGATGCCCATGAAGCGCTCGAGACTCCCCAGGATGGCCCGGTGGAGCATGATGGGACGCCCCTCCGTGTCATCGGCCCGGGTGTACTTCAGATCGAAGCGTTCCGGCAGCATGTAATCCACCTGAAGGGTTCCCAGCTGCCAGGGTCTCTTGAGGGCATCCAGGATCTGGAACTCGATCTTGGGCCCGTAGAACGCCCCCTCGCCGGGATTCAGCGTGTAGGGCATCCCAGCCTCATCCAGCGCCTCGCCCAGAGCCCGCTCGGCGGCATCCCAGATCTCATCGGAGCCCAGGCGCTTCTCTGGCCTGGTGCTCAGAGCCACGCGCATCCCTTCAAACCCGAAGGTGTCGTAGACCTCTTTCAGCAGCGCCAGGAAGGCGGCCATTTCAGCCTTGACCTGCTCCTGGGTACAGAAGATGTGGCCGTCATCCTGACAGAAGGTCCTCACGCGGGTGAGCCCGTGCGTGACGCCACTGCGTTCGTACCGATGCAGACGGCCGAAGTCGGCGTAGCGAATGGGTAGGTCCCGGTAGCTGTGCTTCTGGCAGCCGAACATGATGCAGTGTCCGGGACAGTTCATGGGCTTCACCGCGTACTCGCGCTCTTCCGCAGTCGTGAAGTACATGTTCTCGGCGTAATTGTCGTAGTGGCCACTGGTCTTCCAGAGGGCCACATCAAGGATCTGGGGTGTGATCACCTCGCTGTAGCCGTACTTGAAGTAGAGCTCGCGGATGTAGGTGACCAACTCGTTGTAGACCTGGGTGCCCTTGGGATGAAAGAAGGGTGAAGCTGGCGCCTCTGGGTGGAAGGTATAGAGCCCCAGCTCTTTGCCCAGCTTGCGATGGTCGCGGGCCTTGGCCTCCTCCAGCCGCTTCAGATGCTCGTCCAGCTCCTTTTGCGTATGGAAGGCGGTGCCATAGATGCGGCTGAGCATCTGGTTCTTCTCGTCACCCCTCCAGTAGGCGCCGGCGATGCTGAGCAGCTTGAAGGCCTTCAACTTGGCCGTGCTGGGCACGTGGGGTCCCCGACAAAGGTCGTAGAAGTCGCCTTGCCGGTAGCCGCCGATGGTATCGCCCGGGGGGATGCTCGAAACGATCTCGACCTTGAGGGGCTCGCCCATCGCGGCGAAGCGCGCCACGGCCACGTCCCTGTCGAGATCCTCTCGAACGACCTCCACCCCTTCGGCCACAATCTTGTGCATCTCGGCCTCGATGACCGGCAGATCCTCTGGCGTGAAAGGCTTATCCACCCAAAAGTCATAGTAGAAGCCATCTTCGATGACGGGTCCGATGCCCACCTTGGCCTTCGGGTAGAGCCGCTTCACGGCATGAGCCAGGAGGTGAGCCGTGGAGTGGCGGATCAGTTCAAGGCTTTCCGGAGTCTTGTTGGTAACGATTTCAACCTTGGCCCCGTTCACCAAAGGAGCCTTCAGGTCTGTCAAGCGCCCATCAACTTTCACGGCCAGGGCGGCCTCGAGCAGCCGAGCACCAATGCCACCGGCCAGATCAGCCCCAGTGGCGCCCTCGGGCAGCTGCCGGAGGGAGTCGTCTGGAAGGCGGACTTCGATGGACATGGGTTCCTCTAAATAAGGGGAATATTTTATCATTAAATGGCTCCGGGCCATCAATTGTGATGGCCCGGAGGGGTTTAACGTCGCAGCGACCTACTTTTCCACTCCTGTTCAGAGCAGTATCATCGGCCCTCCAAGTCTTAACTGCCGTGTTCGGGATGGGAACGGGTGTGACACTTGGGGAAAAGCCACGACGAAGGCTTTAGAAGGGTTGAGAAGGGATTTGGCGAGGCGCGTGTGGCGCTCTCATGGGTATTGAAAGTTATGCGATTCATTGATGAAAGGTCAAGTCTGTGGACCGATTAGTATCGCTAAGCTTAAGCCGTTACCGGCCTTACACATGCGACCTATCAACGTGGTGGTCTTCCACGGGTCTCATAGGGAGATCTCATCTTGAGGGGTGT
>PMJK01000048.1 GCA_003158505.1 Holophagaceae bacterium
CGATGAAGTCGTCGAAGACGTTCTGCCGCTTGTCCTTCCGGCCCGCGTCGTACCACTCCAGGCCGTACTCGCCGCCCCCCCGCAGGTTGGCCATGGCGTAGACCCCGCCCATCTCCAGCCAGACCATGCGGGACACGGAGAACCCTGGCGTCAGCGACACGTTGAAGCCGCCGTAGCCATAGAGCAGGGTCGGGTTCTGGCCGTCCAGCTTCAGGCCCTTCTTGTGGACCAGGAACATGGGGATGTTCGTACCGTCCTTGCTCTGGTAGAAGACCTGCTCCACCTCGTAGTCTGCCGGTTCGAAGGCCACCTTCGGGGTGCGGAAGACGCTGCTCTTGCCCGTCTTCAGGTCCAGGCGGTAGATGGTACCGGGATAGGTGAAGCTGCCGAAGCTGTAGAAGGTCTCCGTGTCCTCGCGGCGGCCACCGAACCCGCCAGCCGTGCCCAGGGCCGGCAGGGCGAGCGAACCCGTGGGCTTGCCCTTCAGATCATAGAATTCGATGGCGGAGTGGGCATCCCGCATCCAGGTGGCCACGAACCGCCCGCCCACCAGGGACACGGCTTCCAGCACGTCCCTGCCCTTGGCCTGGGGGATGAGCTCGGCCCACTGGGCGGGATCGGTCTCGCCCTTGCGGATGGCCACCAGCCGGTTGCGCGGCGCCCCCTGGTTGGTGCTGACGAAGAACCGGTCGCCCTCGTTGTCCACCACGTTGTAGGTGGCGTCCATCTTGTCCAGGAAGGGTTCCACAGGGCTGCCCGTCTTGCTCAGGTCCTTCAGGAACACGCTTGTTTCGGGATTGGTGCCTTTGCCGCACGAGATGATCAGCCAGCGGCCATCGTCGGTGACGGATCCCCCCAAGTACCACTCGGGCTGGTCGGGACGCTGGTAGACGAGCACGTCCTGGGACTGGGGCGTGCCCAGCTTGTGGAAGCAGAGCTGATGGTTGTTGTTCACCCCCGTGAGGGCTCCGCCACCCCTGGGAGCCTCGTAGCGGCTGTAGTAAAACCCGCTGCCATCCGACCGCCAGGAGGCGCCGCTGGCCTTCGACCACTGGATCTCGTCGGCAAGATCCTTGCCCGTGGCCACGTCCCGGACCTTCCAGGTCTGCCAGTCGGAACCGGCCACGGAGATGGAATAGGCCATGAGGCTCCCATCCTCCGTGATGCTGACCCCGCTGAGGGCCACCGTGCCGTCCTTGCTCAGCGTGTTGGGGTCGAGGAGAATCCGGCCCTTGGCCTTGGGATCTTCGGTGACGTAGAGCACAGGCTGGTTCTGCAGGCCCGTGTTGTAGGAGTAGAAGTAGCGCTTGCCGCGCTTGAAGGGGGCGCTGTACTTCTCGAAATCCCAGAGCCGGGTGATGCGTTCCCGGATCTTCCCCCGCTGGGGGATCTGCTCCAGGTAGGCGAAGGTGACCTTGTTCTGGGCCTCCACCCAGGCCTTGGTCTCGGCGCTGTTGTCATCCTCCAGCCAGCGGTAGGGATCGGCCACCTTGGTGCCGAAGAAGTCATCCACCACATCGGCCTTCCGGGTCGGCGGATAACTCTGGGGAGTCTGGGCGGTGAGGGCCATGGGAAGGATCCTCATGCAAGAGCCTCCAGGAGGGGAGACATTCTCACACCAATCCGCGGATGAATCCCAGCCCGTGCAAGGGCGGCCGCTTGGTGGTAGGGTGCGGGCAGACACGGAGGTCACTTGGTCCCGCCATCCAGCAAGAAAGTCTTCGTCCTGGATACGAATGTCCTCCTGCATGATCCGAATTCCATCCTCCACTTCCAGGAACACGACGTGGTGCTCCCCATCGTGGTCATCGAGGAGGTGGATCACTTCAAGAAGGACCAGACCGAGGTTGGACGCAACGCCCGCAGCATCTCCCGCCTGCTCGACAAGCTGCGGGCCACTGGCAGCCTCAGCCGGGGCGTGCCCCTGGACGGCGGCGGCACGCTCAAGGTCGACGTGGCGGCCCACAATCTGGACATCGGCATCCTATCGGCGGACAAGCACAAGGCGGACAATCAGATCCTGGCCTGCGCCCGGGAGCTGCTGCACACCTGCAAGGACCGGGTGGTCCTGGTCACCAAGGACACCAACCTGCGCATCAAGGCGGACGCCATTGGCGTGCAGGCCGAGGACTACACCACCGACCGGGTGGAGGTGGACGAGCTCTACACCGGCCACAAGACCTGGGAAGTGGATCCCGCGAAGATCGATCTGCTCTACGACGGCGGCCTCCAGCCCGATGCCGAACTGAACCTCTATCCCAACCAGTTCCTCACCCTGGTGGATCAAACCAACCCCAGCCATACGGCCCTGGCGCGGTTCATGGCAGGGGAGGGCCTCCTTCGGCCCCTGCGCCGCATGGAGGCCTACCCCTGGGGCATCAAGCCTCGGAACCGCGAACAGCAATTCGCCCTGGAACTGCTCCTGGATCCCACGGTCCAGGTGGTCACCCTGCTGGGCAAGGCCGGCACCGGCAAGACCCTGCTGGCCATGGCCGCGGGTCTGCAGCAGGTGGTGGACGACGAGGCCTACGACAAGATCCTCGTCAGCCGGCCCGTGATGCCCATGGGCCGCGACCTGGGCTACCTGCCGGGGGATATCAGCGAGAAGCTGCGGCCATACATGCAGCCCATCTACGACAACCTCGAATTCATCGTGGGGGCGAACACCGAGGCCCGCCGCCGCACCACCATGACCGCTGGCCAGCTGGAGGAGGCGGGCTACCTCAGTGTCGAACCCCTTACGTACATCCGGGGCCGCAGCATCCCCAAGCAGTACCTCGTGGTAGACGAGGCCCAGAACCTCACGCCGCATGAGGTGAAGACCATCCTCACCCGGGCTGGCGAAGGCACCAAGGTGATCATCACGGGCGATCCCCATCAGATCGACAACCCCTACGTGGATGCCAGCACGAATGGTCTCAGCTTCCTGGCAGAGCACTTCAAGCACCTCGACATCTCCGGCCACGTGACTCTCCAGAAGGGTGAGCGCAGCAAGCTCGCTGAGTTGGCGAGCAACCTCCTGTAGGAGACCTTCATGGCGGATTCATCCTGGGACAACGGTGGCCAAGGCATTCCAGGCCGGGCGGGAATGCCCCTCTGGGGGAAGATCGCCCTTGGCTGCGGCATCGCCTTCCTGGTGGTCATCGTGACCTGCGTGGGTGTGAGCGCCATCTTCATCAACAAATACAAGAAGGACCCGCAAGGGTTCAAGCAGAAGGCCATGGACCTCGTGGCGGACAAGGTGCGCCCGGACTGGGAAGACTTCCGGATCGTGGTGGAACAGCTGCGCACGCCCGAGGGCTGTCAGGCCATGTACGCCGCCAACCCAGGCCTGGCTAAGACCTGGCCCACGGAAGCCGCCTTCCTGGAGGCTGCCTCCCGTTGGCACAAGGAAGTGGTTTCCGCCCCAGACCTTACTCTGGATGTGCTGGAGCACGGCGGCCTGCAGATCAACCGCGATTTTAGCGGGCAGGTGCGCGTGGGCTGGAGCCCGCGATCCGGGCGGGCCGTCTATGTCACCTTTGAAAGTGTCCGGAAGCCCGGCGACAAAGGGCCCCGGCGGATCGTCGAGCTCGACGTTCGGTAGAAACCTTTAAGCCCTTTGGCCCTTCCGCATTGAGCCTGCAGGCTTTTTCCGCCAAGATTCAGGCATGACTGCTGCTTCTGGATCCGTATCTGATGCCCTGGCCCTGCTCACGAAGGGCGCCGTGACCTGCCACAAGGTCGAGCAGCTTGAGGCGAAGCTGAAGGAAGGCCGGCCCCTCCGGATCAAGACGGGGTTCGATCCTACGGCACCGGATCTGCATCTCGGTCACGGCGTGCTCATTCGCAAGATGGCCCAGTTCCAGGAACTCGGTCACGAAGTCACTTTCCTCATCGGTGACTTCACGGGCCTCATCGGCGACCCCACGGGTAAGAAGGCGACGCGCCCGCCTCTCACCCGGGCCGAAATACTGGCCAATGCCGAGACCTACAAGGCCCAGGTCTTCAAGATCCTGGATCCAGAGAAGACCAGGATCCGGTTCAACAGCGAATGGTTCGGCAACCTCGCCGGGGAGGGCTGGATCCGCCTGGCCTCCCGGTTCACCGTGGCCCAGATGCTTGAGCGCAATGATTTCGCCAAGCGCATGGAGGCCCACGAACCCATTGCCCTGCATGAGCTGCTCTACCCCCTGGTGCAGGCCTACGATTCCGTCGCCCTCGAGGCGGATGTGGAACTGGGTGGCAACGACCAGCTCTTCAACCTCATGCAGGGCCGCATCCTCCAGGAGGCCTCGGGCCAGCAGCCCCAGGTGGTGCTCACCGTGCCCCTGCTGCAGGGCCTCGACGGGATCGAGAAGATGTCCAAGTCCCTGGGCAACTACATCGGGTTCATGGAAGACCCGGACACCCAGTACGGCAAGGCCATGAGCATCAGCGACACCCTCATGTGGGACTGGTACCTGCTGCTCACGGACAAGTTACCCGCCGAGATCGAGGCCCTCAAACAAGACCACCCCATGGCCGCCAAGAAGGCCCTGGCCCGGCAGATCGTGTCGGATTTCAATGGACCTTCCGCCGGACGGGAGGCAGAGGAACGCTGGGTCCGCCGGTTCTCTGAACGCAGCCAGGAGCAGGCTCCCGAAGTGGCCGTCCCCGCCACTGAGGGAGAGGTTCCCCTGACCCGCCTCCTAGTGGAGAGGGGCCTCGCCGCGAGCCGCAAAGAGGCGGAGCGCCTCATCGTCCAGGGCGCGGTGAGCCTGGATGGGCAGAAGACTGCGGATCCGGCCCTGAGGCTGGCGCTGCGCTCTGGACAGTCCTTCCTGGTGAAAGTGGGCAAACTCAAGCTCGAGCGATGGATGGTCACATGAGTCTTTCTGCCCTCACGGATCTATTCGCCCGGCATCGGGCCCGCGCCACTGGCTTGTGGCGGCTGGGGCAGGATCCCCATCGAACGATCTTCATGGAGACTGGAGACATCGTATTCGCCACCAGCACCCATCCGTTGGACCGCCTCACCCATCTGCTGGTGGAAAGGGGCAGGATCACCCAGGCCCAGCTCGACTACGCCATGGCGAACCTCAATCCGACCATGTCCATNNGCCCGGGCCCAGGTGGAGCGGGTGGTCTGGGCAAGCATGGCCAACACCGAGGAAAACCCCGTCTTCGAAGCCAAGGATCTCGACGCCACCACGGTCCGGCTGCCCTTCGATACCCCGGCCATGCTCCTGGCGGGTGTCCTCAACCTGATGGATCGGGAGTGGGTCCTGGAGGAACTCGGGCCCTTGAACCAGGTGGTCGTCCTGGAAGGTCGCCGCCACCAGGAACTCACCCTGCCCCCGGATCTGGCGAAGCTGCCAGGGCTCCTCGACGGCAGCCGCACCCTGATGGAATTGAGCAGGGAATCCGGCGTTGAGCCCTTCCGGCTGGGCGCCTTCATTCTCTTCCTCCGCGAAATAGGCTGGGCGCGTCTCCATGAATTGCCCCCCCTGGACCGAAGGGCCCTGGAGATGGCCATGGATCCCACCGACCACGCCATCACGCCCGCCCTGCCAGAGCCCCCAGCGACCCCCCAACCTTCCCTGTTTTCAGAAATCCACGCCAGCCAGCACCCCACCACCAACCTGGAGCACCTTTCCAAAGCCCTGGACGAGCTGGGTCCCGAAGACGAAGTAGAAGACCTGCCCTGGACAGTTCCAGCGCCACCGGACTCCGAACCCGCTCTCCCCATTCAGCATGAACCGATGGGCAGCACCGAGCCCATGGATGCCCCCGCCCTTCCGGAGATTGCCCGGGAGATTGCCCCGGCGCGTTCCCGGCGTCCCTTGGTCCTGCTGGCCATCCTGGTCGTCATCGGAGGTCTTTGGGCCGGGATCAGCCGACTCAATCGTCCCCACCCGGCAGTCCCAGCCATGCCACCAGTGACAAAACCCATGCCGGCTCCCAAACCTGCCGTCCCCTCCCCGGAACCCGCGAGACCAGCTTCCGTCCCAGAACCGGAAAAAAAGCCTGAGGCCGCCCTCCCCCAACCCGCGCCCCCAGCTCCTCCCGCCCAGAAGAAGGAACCCCCCTCGGTTCCTTCCAAGGCCGATCGCCTGGAAACGATCATCCAAGGTGACTGGAAGAAAGCCGTGGCTCAAGGCTCACTCCAGGCCAAGGCCCTCCAGGACCGATGGACCCTCCGCCTGGAAATCGCCTGCCAGGGCCTGACGATTCAGCATGCCGCCGAACTTCTGAAGGGCCAGGATCCGGACCTTTTCCTCATCCCCATGGCCATGCGGGACGGACGGACCTGCTACCAGGTCTTCCTCGGCTCCTTCGGATCCGAGGCCGCCGCCAAGGCCGCTGCCAAGAAACTCCCGCCCCCCTTCCTGGCCGAAGGGAATCGGCCAAAGCCCTACCGGGTATCCCAGATTCCCGACCGACAATAGCCAAATCTAAATACAACAAGCGCAAGATATATCCCTAATCGAATGATTGCTCCTTTACAAACGACCCAACCTTGACCATACTTATATGTATACGAGTTGGTCCATTAAATACGTCGAGTTAATCTATTAATCATTGTGGAGCCCGATGACGTCCCCCTTCCATCCCACCAACTGGAGCCAGGCCTGCGCATCGTGGATCCACGAGATCCAGATCGCCTTCGACCCTCCAGCCCCGGTGGAACCAGGCAGGGGCGGGTTCCTTCGACTCATGCGGTGGAGCACCCCGCGGGTGGCGACTCTGGTCATCCTCAGCTTCACCATTCATTGCACCAGGCCTCCGGGCTCAATCCCCCTGTCGCAGACCGGCTCCTGGAATGGCGCCACCGTGTCGGATGGGCAGGCCTATGTGGAAGAGGGCATCGCCAGCTGGTACGGCGGCGATGATGACGGTTTCGCTGGCAGGCCTACGGCCAGCGGGGAAATTTTCGATCCTGAGCAGTACACCTGCGCCCACCGTACCCTCCCCCTGGGCAGCTTCGTGGAAGTCGAGAATCTGGATAATCACCGGCGGACTGTCCTGCGCGTGAATGACCGAGGCCCCTATATCAAGGGGAGAATTCTGGACCTTTCCAAGCGAGGAGCCCAGGAACTCGGCATCCTGGTCCAGGGGACCTCCAGGATCCGCCTCCGGTCTGTGGATGCCATGGGCCTTCCCACCACCCTGGATCTCGCCGTCAACCAGACAGACCCCTTCGTGGTACAGGTGGCCTCACTTTCAGATCCTAATAATATTGAGATACTTACAAGAGAACTTGAGAACACCTTCGGCATCGTCACCCTTCAAAGCGCCGTCACTCGAAGTGGCCTGTCCGTGAAGCGTGTCCGGGTAGGCAGCTACACCACCCGCCAGGATGCCGAACAGGCCGCCGAACAAATCGCCAAGCTCCTGAAGGATCGCGGTGTCGAACCCTTCATTACCCGCCAGCACTGATCCCCTGCGCCCCTATCTGGTCATTCCGGCTGGGGGACGAGGCTTGCGCATGGGGGGCGGACTGCCCAAGCAGTTCCGGGACTGGGATGGACGGCCGCTGCTCCAGGTGACCGTGGAGGCCTTCCTGGCTCCGGGCATGCCATCCCTGGCCGGGATTGCGCTTGCCGTTCCCGAGACCCATCTGGAGGAAGCCTGCGGCTGGTCCTTCGGTGTGCCCTGCAGCGTCGTTCAGGGCGGCGCCACTCGACAGGAATCCGTGTGGCTCGCCCTCCGGACCCTGCCCGATAGGCCACTCGCTCCCGTGATGATTCACGATGCCGTGAGACCCTTCCCTCCGGCTGCCCCTCTCTGGGAAGCCCTGGCGGCTCTCAACCTCTTTGATGGCGTCCTGCTAGGAGAGGCCTCCACGGATACCCTCAAAAGGGTGGATGGCCTGGGCCGGGTGCTGCGGACCGAACCGAGAGAAGAATTCTTCCGGGCCCAGACCCCCCAGATCGCCCGGCTCGGAACTTGGCTGCATGCCTTCCAGGCCGCCGAAGAGGATGGATTCCTGGGCACGGATGACGTGGCCCTGCTTGAGCACCTGGGCCTGTCGGTGAAGCTCATCCCTAGTCCCAGTTCCAATCTGAAGCTGACCACCCCCGAAGACTGGCACCGCGCAAGGCCCCACTGACCACGCTGTGTGGTGATGAGACCTACACCCGCTCCCTTTTCGTTCCTAGCTAAATTATGAAATGATTTAGCTAGTATAAAGGCACAAATCTGGCTTGAGGTAACGCGAGGATCGTCCATGCCCCGCACCACCACACCCCAGACCCTGAGCCGCGAGATCAAGATCTCGGGACATGGTCTGCACGGCAACCGCCCCTGCTCGGTGCGACTGGTGCCCGTGGCCGTCCCCTCGGGGTTGGTCTTCGTCCACACGCCGACTGGTACGGAGATTCCCGCCCGGGCGGATCTGGCTGGCGATCTCGTTCTGGCCACGACCCTGCTGAAAGACGGTGTCCGGCTCCAGACCGTCGAACACCTACTGTCTGCTCTTGCTGGCTTGGAGGTCGAGCATCTCCGCATCGAAGTGGATGCCGAGGAACTGCCCATCCTCGACGGCAGCGCCGCCCCCTGGGTGGATGCCATCCTGCAGGCGGGCATCCAGGCCCTTGAAGGTCGCCGACGCTTCATGAAGATCACGCAGCCCGTGGAGATACGGGACGGTAGCCGCTGGATCCGTGCCCTTCCCTTCGATGGCCTGCGCCTGCGCTACGTCATTGATTTCCCCATTCCCGCCCTGGGCCGTCAGAGCCGCGAACTGAGCCTCACACCGGACAAGTACCGCCGCGAACTGGGTTCCGCCCGCACCTTCTGCCTGGCTCAGGAGGTGGACCAGCTGCGTGCCCGCGGCTTGGCCCTGGGTGGCAGCCTTGAGAATGCCGTGGTCTTTGCGGCCGACGGCCCTCTGAACGATTCCCTTCGCTACGAAGACGAGGCCGTGCGCCACAAGATGCTCGATCTGGTGGGTGATCTGGCCCTTCTGGGCGCGCCGTTGCTGGGTCTTGTAGAAGCCCATGCCGCCGGCCATGCCATGCATGTAGCCCTGGTCAAAGCGATCCTCGCGGATCCCAGTTGCTGGGAGTGGACTGAAGAAGCCGAAGCGGTCGAGGCGCGTTTCTTCTTCCAGCCCCTGGTGGCCCGGCCTGCTTGAGCCGGCCTGCTTGAGGTCGATGACCTCGGCCCTGGTCATCGAAGAAGGATCTGAATTTCAGCTTGCGGCCTACCGCCGGTAGCTGGCAGGATAGTCATTCCACCCGAGAGGTGCATAGGTGTTACTTCATCTCCATCACTGACCTGACCAGGCGGGCCGACGTGCCCGGGTGGGTGGCCGCATTGGCCAGGAGTGGGGAGACGGAAGAAGACACGCGGAAAGCCGTGGTGGCCATCCTGGCGGACGTGCGCCGGGACGGGCTGTCAGCCGCCCTGAGCTGGACCCAGCGGCTGGATGGGGTTCCATTGGATGCAGCGACCCTTCGCGTCCCAGCCTCCGCCCTGGAGGCGGCCCGCACCGATCTGGACCGGGATCAACCGGACCTCATGGCGGCTCTCCGCCAGATGATCGCGAGCGTGCGCCGTTTCGCAGAAGGCCAACGGGGCTGCCTGCGGGACCTGGAGCTGTCCCTGCCCGGCGGTGGAACCGTGGGCGAACGCTGGTGCCCGCTCAAGACCGCGGGCGTCTACATCCCCGGCGGCCGCGCCTTCTATCCCTCCACCTTGGCCATGACCGTCATTCCCGCTCAGGTGGCGGGCGTGGTGCGCATTGTGGGCGTCACGCCCCCCAAGGCGCAGCCCACCCTGCCGGGCGCCTGGGGCATCGACCCCCTGGTGCTGGCCTGTGCGGCGGAGCTGGGGCTCACCGAACTCTATCCCTTCGGCGGCGCCCAGGCCCTGGGCTGGCTGGCCTATGGCGAACCAGCCGTGGATCTCATCGCCGGTCCGGGCAACCGGTTCGTGGCGGAGGCCAAACGGCAATTGATCGGGACCTGTGGCATCGATGCCCTGGCGGGTCCCACCGAACTGCTGGTGATCGCCGATGAAAGCGCCGATCCCGCCTGGTTGGCCGAGGATCTGCTGGCCCAGGCCGAGCACGATCCCGATGCCGCCGCAGTGCTGGTGAGTGCGGATCGCGCCCTGCTGGAGGATGTGGCCAGGGAATTGAAGACCCGCACGGAGGCCTCTCCTCGCCGGCTCATCCTCGAACAGAGCCTGGCCACCCATGGACGGCTGGTCCGGGCCGATCGCGACCTGGCCATGGCCCTGGCCCAGGCCTGGGCCCCGGAACACCTTGAGCTCTGCGTGAACGATCCCGAAAGTTGGTTGCCTGGACTCACCAACGCCGGCGCCGTGTTCATCGGCAGTGCCAGCGCCGAGGCCTTCGGTGACTATGGTGCCGGGCCGAACCATGTGCTGCCCACGAATCGCACGGCCCGCTACACCAGCCCCCTGGGCGTGGCCACCTTCCTCAAGCGCCAGAGTCTCATCCGGCTGTCTGCCGGGGACGCCGCAGATATGGCCCCCTGGGTGGAGCGGCTAGCGGAGGCAGAAGGGCTCCCGCATCACGCCCGCAGCGCCGGCCTGCGCGCCCGCCATCGCCCCTAGACAGCGCCCCTCGACGCTCCGCACTGCTTCTCCCGCTTGGAAGCCTGATACTCTCCGACCCTCAACCAGAGCCCACTCCATGTCACTCCTCCGCCCAGACCTAGCCGATCTGCCCGCCTATCAACGGCCGGCCGAATCTCGGACCGGCCTGCGCCTGCACATGAACGAGGCGCCTGCGGATTGGTCCGAGGCTTCCCGGGAAGCCCTGCTGGCCAGGCTGCGCTACCTGCCCTTTCACCAGTACCCCGAGCGCCAGGGTGAACTCAGCGAGCGCCTGCGGAAACGTCTGGGCGCGCCCGAGGGCGGCCTGCTGCTGGGCCCCTCTTCCGGCGCCCTGCTGGACCTGGTGGCCATGGCGGGCCTGAGCGCCAACGACACGGTCGCCATCCCCGATCCGGGGTTCAGCCTCTATCCGCTCCTGGTGCGGAGGCACGGCGGGCGCGTCCGGCTGGTGCCTCAGGGCACGGGATTCCCACTGGAGCCCTGGTTTGAAGCGCTGGATTGCCGCCAACTCTGGCTCACGCTCCCCAACAATCCGACGGGTGCCTGGATTCCACCCGAGGCGCTGGAGCCCCTGCTGGCCGCCGCTGCCGTCCGGCCGGAACCGCCCCTGGTGGTGCTCGACGAGGCCTATGCTGAATTCGGCTCGGCCACCCACCGCCTGGCCGTGGACCGCTACCCAAACGTGGTACTGCTGCGCACCTTCAGCAAGGCCCTGGCCTCGGCCGCCTGGCGCATCGGCTACCTGCTGGGCGATCCGGCCCTGGTCTCGAAACTCGCCACGCTCCAGCTGCCCTACTCCCTCCCGGCGGCCAGCCTGGAAGCGCTGGATGTGGCCCTGGATTACGCAGCCGAGTTCGAGGCGGCTGTACGCGCCGTGCCCGAGCGGCGCGACCGCCTGTCCGCCTCGCTGTCGGCCCACCAGGTGGCGCCCAGCGCCGCCAACTTCCTCCACATCTCGCCCGATCCCTCGAAGACTCTGGAGACTGCGGGCATGAAGGCCCGCCGCCTCCCCGGCGTTGATGCGGCCCGCGTCACGCTTCCCTCCGAGGCAGACACTACCCGCGTGGCCGCGGCCCTTGGAGTGGCGCTTCCCGCCCCCGTGGCCCGGCAGCGACGGCGGCTGCTGGTCCTGGATATCGATGGCGTGCTCATCGATGCGGACCGCAGCTTCATGGAGGCCGTGGCCCGCGCCCTGGCCGAGCTGCGCCCCGCCCTGCCCTGGTCCGACGAGGCCTTCCGGGCCTTCAAGCGCCTGGGCGGGTTCAATAACGACTTCAGGCTCACCTCCGGCGCCCTGGCCCTGGCGGAAGCCTATGGTGACGTGGATCTCCAACCGGTGATCGAGGGCACAAAAGGCCATGGGTTCCCGCACCTCGAGGCCCGCATCCAGGCGCTCGAACCCGCGGCGCAGGAGGTGGTCCAGAAGCACTATGCCGAGACCATCCAACTGGAGCGGCCGCTGGTGACGCTGGAGGAGCTCCGATCGACGGGGCGGGATTTGGCGGTCCTGACCGGACGGCCACCGGAGGAGCTCGTCCTGGCCTGGCGCGTGCTGGGCTTCGAACTCCCCGCGGTCTGCGACGCCGCGCCCCACCTCCGCAAGCCCGAGCCCGCCGGACTCCTTCAGTTGGTGGACGCCTTCCGCGCCGAGGAGGTCCTGTTCGTGGGAGACACCATCGACGATGCCAGATGCCTGCGCGCCGCCGCTGGCCTGCGCCCCGAGCTCGAATGGCGATTCGCGGCCGTGGGCCCGGACCGCCTCCGCTTCGCCTCGCAAGGGGACGCCGAATCCGCGAGCCTTCGCGACCTTCTGCCAATGTTGAACCAGGAGTTGCCATGAGGACCGCCACCCTCCACCGCGCCACCGCTGAAACGGAAGTGAGGCTGACCCTTCACCTCGACGGGGGCGAAGCCCGCATCCACACCGGCCTTGGCTATTTCGACCACATGCTGATGCAGCTGGCCAGGCACGGCGGCTTCGGGCTCATCATCGAGGCCAAGGGTGACCTGCCCGTGGACAGCCACCACCTCGTGGAGGATGTGGGGCTCTGCCTGGGCGACGCCCTCAAGGAGGCCCTGGGCGACCGCTCTGGCCTGGCCCGCTTCTCCCATGCCTACGTGCCGTTGGACGAGGCCCTGGCCCGGGTGGTCGTGGATCTCTCCGGCCGTCCCTGGTGCGAGTTCCATGCGGACCTGCCACCCATCATCCTGGGCGACGGTTTCCAGGTGGAGATGGTCCGGGAATTCTTCGTCGCCCTGGCCATGCGCGGAGGCCTCGCCATCCACGCCGACCTGTTGCGCGGCGTGAACAATCACCACAAGGTCGAGGCTCTGTTCAAGGCCCTGGCCCGAGCGCTCCGCCAGGCCACGCGCATCGAGGGCGGCGGCATCCCCTCCACCAAAGGGACCCTGTCCGCATGAGTTCCGCACCCATCACCCTCATCGATTACGACGCCGGCAACCTGGCCTCGCTGGAAGGCGCCCTGGACCGCCTGGGGCTGGCCCACCAGCGGGCTGCGACGCCCGATCAGGCTGCGCTGACGGGGCCCGTCGTGCTGCCGGGGGTGGGGCATTTCGAGGCTGCGCGGAATTCGCTGCGGGAGCGGGGCTGGTGGCTCGCCCTGTCGAGCCTGGCGGCGGAAGGCCGCCCCATCCTGGGCATCTGCCTCGGTCTCCAGCTGCTCGCCGAGGGCAGTGAAGAGGCCCCCAGGGCCTCCGGCCTGGGGCTCATCCCGGGCATCTCGCGGCGTCTGGGGCCGGGTGTCAAAGTGCCCCACATGGGGTGGAGCCGGGTCCGCCAACTGCGTCCCCACCCGGCCCTTCCGGACCCCGACGGTGGGTGGCTCTACTTCGTCCACAGCTATGCCCTCGCACCCACGGTAGAAACCATCTATCTGGCTGATCACGGCCGTCCCTTCGCAGCCATTGAAGCCCGGGGCACTGTCCTGGGCTTCCAACCCCATCCCGAGAAATCCGGGGCTGCGGGCTTGCTCCTGCTGAAGTCCGCCCTGGCCTGGATGGGTGCGTCGACCCCCGAACCGGAGGCGCCATGCAACTGATTCCCAGCCTGGACTTGATGCAGGGCCGCCTGGTGCGGCTGCGGCACGGCGACCCCCAGCAGGCCACGTTCTACGACCTGGAACCGGAGGACTGGATCGGGAGCCTGGCGGAGGCGGGAGCCCGGCGCATCCACCTCGTGGATCTGGACGGCGCCTTCGGTCGCCCCCGGCAGGGACGGTTCACCGCATTCCCTTCGCAGTTCCCGGAGATCCGCTTCCAGGTGGGGGGAGGGCTGCGTGACCGCGGCGCCATCGAGGAAGTCCTGGACCTGGGCTTCGATGCGGTGGTGGGCACCCTCGCCGTGGAGCAGCCCTCCGCTCTCAAGGGCCTGTCCGGCCACCATGTCATCGCCGCCCTCGACCTCAAGGGGGATCGCATCGTCACCCATGGCTGGCAGGCCCCCAGCACCAGTGCCTCCACGGAGGTCTTCGAGGCCCTGAAAAACCTCGGTTTCGACCGCGCCCTCGTGACCGATGTGAGCCGGGACGGAACCCTGGCAGGACCTGGCATCGAGGCCGCCACCTGGGTGGCCCACCAGGGCTTCCTGGTGCAGGCCTCTGGCGGCATCAAGGAACTGGCCGATATGCAGCCGCTCTCGGAGGTCCCCGGCATCGTGGGAGCCATCAGCGGCAAGGCCCTCATGGAAGGCTTCATCCTGCTGGACAATCCCCTCACGCGTGACGCGCTGGCTGGAGTCGACTGATGCCCGCCAAGCGCATCATCCCCTGCCTGGACGTGAAACAGGGCCGCGTCGTGAAGGGCGTCCAGTTCAAAGAGCTCCGTGACCTCGGGCATCCTGCGGAGCTGGCCCGCCGCTACGACGCCGAGGGCGCGGACGAACTCGTCTTCCTCGACATCACCGCCTCGCTGGAAAATCGCGGCACCCGGGAAGCATGGGTGCGAGAGGTGGCCCACGAACTGAGCATCCCCTTCACCGTGGGCGGCGGCGTCTCCAGTGTGGCCGATGCCCGCAGCCTCCTCCGGGCCGGGGCCGACAAGGTGGGCGTGAACACCGCCGCCTCCCTGCGGCCTGCTCTGGTCACGGAACTGGCCGATGCCTTCGGCCGCCAGTGCGTGGTGGCGGCCGTGGACGTGAAGCGCGATGCCAACCTGGGTTGGCGCGTCTATCTCAAGGGGGGCACCGAGCCCACGGACCGGTCGGCCATGGACTGGCTCTGGGAGCTGAACGAGCTGGGTGCCGGCGAGATCCTGCTAACGTCCATGGACCGCGACGGCACCGGCGACGGGTTCGACGTGCAGCTGCTGGAGAAGGCTTCTCAACTCCCCATCCCGCTCATCGCCTCCGGCGGCGCGGGGCTCGAGATCCACTTCCTGGAGGCCCTGGAGCACGGTGCCGACGCCGTGCTGGCCGCGACGCTCTTCCACGAGGGCATCCTTCCCATCCCCCGTCTCAAGGCCTACCTGGCCCAGAACGATATTTCCGTGCGGATCTGATATGGACATCGACAGCCTCACCTTCGGCCCCGACGGCCTCATTCCCGGCATCGTGCAGGACCGCGCGGGCGCGGTGCGCATGGTGGCCTGGCTCAACCGCGACGCGCTCCTGCGCACCCTTGACACCGGGTTCGTCACCTTCTGGAGCCGCTCCCGCCAGGCCCTGTGGACCAAGGGCGAGACCAGCGGCAACCGCCTGAGGCTCGTCCAGATCCGACCGGACTGCGATGCGGATGCCCTGCTCATCCTCGCGGAGCCCGAAGGCCCCAGCTGCCACCGGGGCACCGAAACCTGCTTCGATCCCAGCCTGGAGGGCCCATCCGGCGTGGCCCCCTGGCCTTCCACCCTGCCCTGGCTGGGGCGGCTGGAAGCCCTGCTGAAGGCGCGGAAGGCCAGCGCTGATCCCACCGGCAGCTACACCCAGAAGCTCTTCGCCCAGGGCGTGGACCGCATCGCCAAGAAGGTCGTCGAGGAAGCCGGCGAAGTGATCCTCGCCGCGAAGAACGAGGACCGGGAAGCCTTCGTGGGCGAAGCTGCCGACCTGCTCTTCCACCTGGAGATGCTCCTGGTGGACCGCGGTGCGAGCCTGCTTGACGTGGTGGCCGTGCTGCACCACCGGCATGCCGATCGCACCGGAGGGCCAGCCTGATGCCCGTTCGCACGCCCCACTTCCCGGACCTGCTCTTCGGACCCGCCGCCCGGCTCCGCAAATGGGAGGGCGCTCTCATGGGCCTGCTCGAGGACCACGGCTACCGTGAGTTGCACCCCTCGCTGGTGTTGCGTGAATCCCTGCCCGACGGCACTCTGCGCTTCTTCGACGGCGACGAGCTGGTGGCCCTGCGCTGGGATTTCACCGTGGCCCTGGCCGGCCTGCTGGCCCGGGGTTTCCCCACGCCACCCGCCCGCGTGGCCTATGCGGGGGCTGTGTTCCGACGTCCCGTGCAGCCCTGGGAAGCGGTGGAACGCTTCGAAGTGGGCTGTGAGCGCATCCAGCCGGAGGGTGAGCCTTCGGCCGAGGCCGATCTGGAACTGGCCCGTCTACTCATGGCCATTCCCGGCGTCCTCGGGCTGAAGAGCGCCATCCTCCATCTGGGCCACGCCGCCCTCGTGCGCCGCCCCCTCGAAGCGGAAGGCCTCTTCGGGGATCTGGCAGACGCCGTCGTGGCGGCCCTCTCCCGCCGCGCGCCCCATCGCGTCAAAGAGGCCCTGGACGGCCATCCCTCCGCGGGGCGATTGACGGCCCACGCCGAGGCGCTGCTGTCCGAACTCAATGGCCCGACCACCCTGGAGGCCCTCCAGGCCAGCCCCTACGCGGACCTGTTGAAGGACGAGCGGGACCACATGGACCGCGCCCTGAAGGCTCTGCTGCCCATCCTCCCCCCCAACCTGGAACTGCGCGTCGATCTCGCGGATGTGGCGGGCCTGGGCTTCTATACGGGTCCGACGCTGCGTCTCTGGGCCCCGGGCGCCCAGCAGGAACTGGCCGCCGGGGGCCGCTACGACCGCCTCTTCCCTGGCCTGGGCCGCCCCTGGCAGGCCGCGGGTTTCTGCGTGCGCCTGTCCCGCCTCCTCGACCTGGCCGACACCCGGCCTGATCTCTTTGAGTCACCCCAATGAGCCACCGGACCCTCCTCATCGCCTTCCCCAAGGGCCGCCTCGGGGATGAACTGGTCCCGAAGCTCGCCGGAACCCCCCTGGCCCTGGATGCCGAAGCCCTGAAATCCCGGGTGCTGCGCATCCCCACCGCCACGCCCAACGTGGCGGCCCTGCTGCTCAAGGGCGCGGACCTGCCCCGCTACGTAGCCGCAGGCGTGGCGCAGCTGGGCATCGTGGGCTCGGACACGCTGGACGAAATGGACATGGACCTGCTGGAGCTGGCGGATCTGGGCTTCGGCGCCTGCCGCCTGTCGCTCTGCGCCCAAGAAGGCGTCACACTGGAGGCGCTCCGCGCCAAACCGCACCTGCGCCTGGCCACCAAGTTCCCCAAGGCCACCGAGGCGTGGCTCGGCCGGGAGGGCCTCACCGCCGAACTGGTGCCCCTCAGCAGCAGCGCGGAACTGGCTCCCCTGCTGGGTCTGGCGGACGCCATCGTGGACCTGGTGCAGACCGGCGGAACGCTGAAAGCCCATGGCCTGGTGGAGACCGCGGTGCTGGGCCGCTCCTCCGCCCGCCTCGTCGCCGCCCGCGGCGCCTACCTCAGCGAACCCGGACGCATCCGGCCCCTGGCGGACCTGCTGCTCGGGGCACTGAAGGCCAGAGTCTAGACCGGGTCCGGGTCATCCGGATGTGCCGGGGCTGATGCTGAGAATCTCCAGGCGCATCTTTCCTGCCGGTCGCCGCCACACGACTTCATCGCCGATCCCGGCGTTCAACAGGGCCTCCCCAAGCGGTGAGACCCAGCTGACCTTGCCCAGGGATGGATCGACTTCGTCTTCCCCGACGAGGGTGTAAGTCTCGACCACGCCAGCCTCGTCGAGCACCTCTACGGTGGCCCCGAAATGGACCCGGTCCCTTGGCTTGCCATCGGATGCGATCAGGACGGCCCAGTTCAGCCGCTCCTGGTAGTACCGCAAGTCACGCTGGACGATGGCCAGGTCCTGAGGATTGGCGAGCTTGCCCTCCTCCAGCAGCTGGCTGAGGCGGGTCGCCAGGTCTGCCTTCAGGTCCTGCAATTGCCGAAGTCCGGCGGGCGTCACGTAGTTCGTGTGGGGGCTCTGCGGCCGGTCGGGCAAATCCTCAGGGCGCCCTGTATCATCCGGATCCTTGATGAAAGCTCGATTCACGGGTTCGCCCAGGGTTCGCCAGCGGATCAGGCGCCGATCTCGCCATAGATGTTGTCGCGCTGCCAGGCTTCATAGCCGGCGGCACGGATCATGCGGTTCATCTCGTCCTTGTCCACGCTGTAGCAGGTGCCCGCGGCGCTGACGACATTCTCTTCGAGCATGAGGCTGCCCATGTCGTCGCAGCCGTAGTGCAGGGCCAGCTGGCCGGTCTTGCGGCCCATGGTGACCCAGGAGCTCTGGATGTGGGCGAAGTTGTCGAGGAACATGCGCGCCACGGCGATGGTGCGGAGGTACTCCACATCCGTGGGCTTGGGCACCTTGCCTTCCCAGGGTGTGTGGCCGCTCTGGAAGGGCCAGGCCGCGAAGGCGGTGTAGCCGCCCCCGTTGTTCCGCGCCAGGGCCCGGTCCTGCTGGTCGCGCAGGGCCTCCAGGTGTTCGATGCGTTCCGCCAACGTTTCCGTGATGCCGAACATCATGGTGCCCGTGGTTTTCACACCTTCTTCGTGGGCGGCCTCCATGACCTCGAGCCACTTCTCGCGGCCGCCTTTCAGGGGCGCGATCTTCTTGCGGATCCGGTCCACCAGGATCTCCGCGCCGCCACCAGGAATGGAGCCGAGCCCAGCTTCGCGCAGATCGGCGATGGTCTTGCCCAAGGACTGGCCGCTGAGCTTCGCCATCATCTGGATCTCCACCGGCGAGAAGCCGTGGACCCAGATGCCCAGGTCGTGATGGAGGTAGCGCACCAGGTCCAGGTAGTAGGCCCAAGGCAGGTCGGGGTTCACGCCGCCTTGGAGCAGGAAACCCGTGCCGCCGATGGCCTTCGTCTCTTCGGCCTTCTGTTTCAGCTGCTCCTTCGTCAGCACATAGCCTCGGCTGTCGCCCGGCTTGTGGTAGAACGCGCAGAAGGTGCAGTAGACGTTGCACACGTCCGTGTAGTTGACGTTGCGATCGATGACGTAGCTGGCGCGGCGGGGATCGTTGTGGCGGTCCCGGGTGGCCGTGGCGGCCACGGCCAGGTCCGGTAGCTCAGCCTGTTCCAGAAGCTGGACCGCTTCGGAAGCAGAGATCCGCCTACCCTGGAGCACGCCGTTCAGGATGTCCTCGGGGGTAACGAGGGTCCTCAACATGTCTAGACCTTGTACCCCATCACCTGGAGGCAGCGGCGGCAGACGCACTCCTGGCCTTCCACGCCATGCTGGAAGTGGTCCAGGGTATACATGCAGCGGCACTTTTCGCAGACCTGGGTGGGATCCGTGGTGGTCTTGGGGGCGTAGAGGTGGGTGGGATCGGGCATGGCGGACTCCGGACCTTCAAGGATACCGCCATCGCGGGCGGTTCCCAACCGTCGCTTCAGAAGGCAAAGGCGGCCCAGAAGGGCCGCCTTTGTTAGGGAAAGAGATGAGGTCTACTCCTCGACGGCGCCGGCCTTGACGCTTTCGTGGGGGCGGGTGTTGCGCTTGCCCTGGAGCCTGTGGGCCTGGGCTTCCAGCTTCTCCACGGCCTGGGTGATGCTGGTGTACATGTCATCGGTGGTGGCGGATGCCACGAAGGCGCTGGCTCGGGTCTTCAGCGTGATCTCTGCCGAATGCCGGTGTTTCTCCACGCCCAGGATCACGTGCACATCGATGATGTCATCCAGGTATGTGGCCATCTTGTCCAGCCGTTCCTTCGTGAACTGCTTCAGGGGCTCGGTGAGCTCCATGTGGCGGCCGGTGTAGTTGACCTTCATGGGACACTCCTGAAATGGGCCTGGTGGCCCGAAATACGTGGGTCCGGCCCTTTTATCGGCACCGGCGCTGGGAAGCAGGAGGAATCTTAAGCTCCTCCCGGTACTTGTTCACCGTTCGGCGGGCCACCTTGATGCCATCCCGCTCTAGCAGCCCCGCGATGGCCTCGTCGGACAGCGGCTTGGCAATATCCTCCGCCTGCACGAAGGCCTTGATCCGGTGCTTGACCACGGTGGCTGAGATATCCGAGTCCTTGGGCCGTGCGGAGAAGAAATAATTCAGGTCATAGAGGCCCTGGGGGGTGTGGATCGTCTTGGCCTTCACCACGCGGCTGATGGTGCTTTCGTGGAAACCCGTGGCCTCCGCCACATCGCGGAGCACCATGGGCCGAAGGCGTTCGATGCCATGCTCGATGAACTCCTTCTGGAGCTCCACGATCTGGGCCGACACCCGCAGCACGGTGCGGTTCCGGTCTTCGACGCCGCGAATGAAGTCCCGGGCGCTGCGGAACCGCTCCCGGATGAAATCCTTGTCGTGCTTGGCTTCGCTGGAGGCCATGAAACGCTGGTACTCGCCGTTCACCCGCAAGCGGGGAAGACCTTCGTCATTGAGGTAGACCTTCCAGTTGCCGTCCTCCCCCTTCAGGACCACAACATCCGGCTTCACCACCCGCTCGCCCTCGGGATCGAAGGCNNGAAAGCAGTTCCGAGTGGTCCTGGATGATGCGGACGGCCAGATCATCCGGCTCGGCCCCCGCGTGCTGGAGCTGCAGCAGCAGGCTCTCCTGCACCGTGAAACAGCCCACACCGGATGGATCGAACTCCTGCAGCACCTCCACGGCCGCACAGAGAGCCTCCACGGACACGCCCAGGTCCGCCGCCAGCGATTCAGGGGTGGCCTCCAGGGAGGGCCGATCGGGATCCATCCTGAGGAAGCCCTTGGGATCCATCCGATCGATGAGGCGTTCCACCAGGGGGGCCCGAGGGTCTTCGTGTTCCAGGGTTTCGTAAAGCTGACCCAGCAGATGGTCCTGCAGGGACTCGAAAGCGCTGAGCCGGTCCTCCCAGGAAAGCCGATCCTCATCGGGCAGGTTGCTCGTGCGGGGAAGGTCCTGATCCCAGCTGTTCTCGGCACCCAGTTCGGTCTCCTGCACTTGGGCTACACCCTCTTCCGTGAATCGCTCAAGATCGCCTTCCGGGTTCATCTCGCCCGCCGCATCCTGCAGGGGCCCCAGATCCACGGTGTCCACCCCTTCAGGGAGCTCCGACCCATCGGCCATCTGTTCGGCTGAGCCCTCCGTCACTTCTGAATCCCGTCCCTCCTCGATGGCCTCGAGGGTTGGTACCTCATCGCTGTCATCGGCCAGTTCCAGGAGAGGATTGTCCTCCAGCTCGCGCTCGATGGTCTGGGAGAGTTCCTGGAGGTTCATCTGCCACAGCTTTAGCTTCAGCTGCATGGCCGGCGTGAGCGCGAGGGTCTGGCTCTGGGCCAGGCGTTGGGAGAGGAAAGGTCCAGCAGCCATCAGTCCAACCTGAACTGGTCGCCCAGATAGACCCGGCGAATATCCGGATCCTCGGCGATTTCACTTGGCAGGCCGTTCTTCATGATCATCCCGTCCGCCAAGATATAGGCCCTGTCGGCGATCCGCAAGGTCTCGCGGACATTGTGGTCGGTGATGAGCACACCGATACCTCGCGCCTTGAGGTCGGAAATGAGGCTTTGGATCTCCAGCACCGACTTCGGATCCACCCCCGCAAAGGGCTCATCCAGCAGCATGATGCGCGGCTCGGTCACCAGGGCGCGGGCCAATTCACAACGTCGCCGTTCCCCACCGGAAAGGCTCATTCCCAGGGTGTCACGAACCTGTCCCAGGTGGAATTCTTTCATGAGGAGTTCACAGCGTTCCTTCTGTTCGGCTTTGGGGATGGGTTGCAATTCACCCAGGGCCATGAGGTTCTCCCAGACCGTGAGTCCGCGGAACACGCTGGACTCCTGGGCCAGGTAGCCGATGCCCAGGCGGGCCCGCCGATGCATGGGCAGGGCTGTTATGTCCTGTCCCAGCCAGCGGATGCTACCCCGGTCCGGGGCTTCCACCCCCACCACCATGTAGAAGGTCGTGGTTTTGCCTGCGCCGTTGGGCCCCAAGAGACCCACGACTTCACCCGTACCTACATAGAGGCTCACATCCCGCACCACAGTCCGGTCGCCATATCGCTTTTGGAGGTTCACTGCCTCGAGGCAGTGGATTTGCTCTGTCATGGTTCTATCAGAACACACGAGGCTGCCATTTGGACTGAGGAGCTGGAACGGAATAAGCAATGCCATCGCGCAGGGTGCCGGGCAAGCGAGTCAAGGAGGCTGAGGTTCCAGCGGAGCGGGACTCCGTGAACCGAAGCCGACGCAGGATCGCGCCGGCCGCCACCCTGCGCCCGAAGGGTTGGCGCCCATCCGCGCGCCCCGCGGCGTCAGCGCCCTTGAACAACGAACCACATTGCCCTGCGGGCGCTTCCTTGCAGAGGCATCGCGGCTGGGCGCCAACGATGGCAACGATTATTCCGTTCCAGCTCCTAAGCTCACCATCCGGATCCCGATCCCTTGCCGCGCACGTGACCTTGCCAATGCACGGTTTTGGGCCCTGGCTCCAAATCCAGCTCCTCGCCCTGCCCCTCGCCCAGCTGGCCACGCAGCGTCACGGCGCCCTGGGCATGCACTGACTTCACGGTGCGCCCTGGCCCCAGGGTGATGATCACCGTGTCGGCCACCAGACGCCAGCCCTGGCCCTGGCATTCCACGCCCCCGCTGAGGGTGATCTTTTCGGCATCGCTCTGACCGCGTTCAGCCCGCAGGAAAAGATCCCCGTCCGCGGCGGCCAGGGTGCCGCTGAGCCCTTCCGGGAAGGTCACCACCTCGTCTTTCCGGAGGATGCGGGGACCGGTGAGCCTTTCCCGCAATCGGCTCCAGGTGGCCGGGTGACCCGTGAGCGTCCACAGGGACTCTTCCCACACCAGGTTGGCGCCCCGGAGGCTCCCACCCGTGAAAAGGTTCACCTGCACGGGACCTTCGATGGTCCACGACCGGGGACCGCCCTGCCCGGCGCCGCCGGTGAAGGTCCCATCCTCTCCACGACCGAATACTGGACCCTGGAGTGTCCAACGCCGGGAGTTTCGGTCGACCTGGATGCGAGGCGAAGAAAGCATCCGTCGCCCCCAGCTAAGCACGGCCTGGCCCTCAGCCAGGGCCTGGCCCACCGGCAGGGATTCGGGCAGATCCGGTCCTGGGGCCTCGCGAATGAGTACTCTGGGGGCCTTCAGCGTGAGCCTCAGGCCATCCACGGGCTGATCCCACACCACGTTCCCCTCAAGACGCAGGCCTGACGGTGTCCAACGGGCCCCATCGGTGGCCAGCTGCTCTTCTCCCGTAGGCAGGGTTCGATGAGCCTTGAATTTCCACAGGTCCACCTGCTGGAAGTTCGCGCCGGGAACTGGCCTGGGCGCCACGCCGCCCTGGGCCACGCCGCGCCAGCCATCGCTTCGCTCGAAGGACAAGGGACCCGGCCAGGTGATCGTGTCCGGCGAAAGATCCGCCACGGAAGCCTGCAAGGATCCCTCGCTCAGATGGGCCTTCACACCCTCCAGATGACCCGTCAGGAATCCCGGCGTGGCCCAGAGGCGATCCGCATCCATGGCCTGGAGGGTGGGTGCGGCAGGACCATCCACCGGGGCCTGCCATCGCACAGGGCCCTTGTCCACCCGAAGATGGCCGTCCACCTCGCGCCGCCACCCCGTCGGCAGGTTCCAAACGCCCCGGGAAGATCCCTCCAGGGATTCCCAGCGCAGGGGCGCAAGCCCCTCCCATTCCCCTCCGGTCCAGCGGATGGCAGGCACATCTCCCTCGACGCGTCCCTTGCCCAGGAGGACCGTGGTGCCGGGCTGCACCACCCCGAGATCCATGGGTCCCTGGAGGGTCCAGATACCAAGCTGTCGGCGGGCCTTGGGAGAGACCAGGCGCCATTGCCCGGCCTGCTCATCCAGTCGGCCAGTCACCTGCTCCAGGAGCAGGTCCTCTTCGGAACCGGAGATGGCCTTGTAGTCGAGCACCATGTGGTTGGGCCCCAGTTGCTCGGTGAGGGTGCCCACGGTCCCGCGCGTGCCTTCGCCGAAGAGCGCATCCCCGCCCGCTTTGCGTCCTGGCATGCCTTCGGTGCCCTTCCGCAGGAAGCTCGCCGTGAAGCCCAGGGTGCCCGCCACCAGGACCCAGCCCAGGACCTGCCAAAGCGGGTTCCGGGCGGGCGGAACGGCCTGAAGCAGGGTGGCGAGCTTCATGGAAGGGCCTCCCCCAGGACCGAGTCCACGAGCCAGGAGCGGCCCCAGCGTTCGCTGCCCTGGGGCGTGGCGGCCACGTGCAGGAAGTCCCCCGCCTTCGGCTGGGCGGGACGCCCCTGTCGATCGAACCAGGTGATGGGATCCGCCAGGCCGGCCAACCGCAGCTTCCAATGGTCGGCCCCGAAGGTGGTACATGAAACGAGGCTGCCCTGCAGGTTCCCCATCGGTGGCGCAAACCCCTGACCGTAGGGTTCCAGCCGGGCCAGGTCCCCGTCATCGGGCAGCTCGCTGGGGCCCCCATCCACCATCTGGGGCGGGATCTCCCGGCCCTCGGCTTGCATGCGGGCACCCTGCTGGAGGGCCTGACGCACAAAGGCGAAACGCGGGGCCAGGAAACTCAGACCCGCTGCCACGCGGTGACCTCCGCCGCCCAGGATGAAAGGTTGCGCCAGGGTCAGCAGTTCACCCAGGTCATAGCCCTCCGGGGCCCGCAGGCTGCAGTGGGCCACACCATCGATCACGGTACAGACACCCGACGGACGGCCGCTGGTCCGCATGCGGTGACCGGCCACGATGCCGATGACTCCCTTGTGGGCCGTGGGGTCCATCACCAGGTCGAAGGCTCCCTCTCCTGGTGGCGGCAGCCTTGCGGTCAGCTCCTGCTGGATGGCGCGGCGCTCCAGGTTGAGGGCCTCCACCCGTAACATTAAGGTCTCTGCTTCGGTCCGGTCCCGGGTGAGCAGCAGGCGAACGGCATCCTCTGCGCCACCCATGCGACCCACGGCATTCAACCTCGGCGCCAACCCGAAGGCGATGTCTTGGGCCCCAATCGCGCCCTCCTTCTTCGCGGCCCGCAGCAAGGCCGCCAGACCGGGACCGTTCTTCCCGCCGAGGGAATCCAGCCCCCGCCGCACCAGCAGCGCATTCTCATCCACCAGGGGCATGACGTCCGCCACGGTACCGATGGCCACCAGCTTGAGGAGCCCGTCCAGGAAGACGGCGTCGGCACCCACGGGGTGCGGTACGGCGCCGAGGAGGGCCTGGGCCAGTTTGAAGGCCACACCCACGCCCGCCAGGAACCGGTTGGGGTACTCCTCCAGATGGGGATGCACGACAGCGCAGGCCGGGGGCAGCTCCGCGCCAAGGGCGTGGTGGTCAGTGATCACCCAGTCCAGGCCCAGTTCGGTGCTGGCCTTCACTTCGTCCACGCTACGAACACCGCAGTCCACGGAAATAAGCAGACCCGGCTTGCAAGTGGCCTTCAACTCCGCGATGCAGTCCAGGTGCAGGCCGTAGCCGTCCGAGAAACGGTTGGGGATGAAGAACGAAACGTCGGCTCCCATCTTTTCCAATGTGCGCACCAGCAGTGCTGTGGCCGTCACACCATCCACATCGTAGTCGCCATAGACCACGATGTGCTCCCCCGCCTCGATGGCCCTGCGGATGCGCTCCACCGCCCGATCCACGCCGGGCAGCAGGTGGGGGTCCGTGGTGCGCTGCCAGTCCGCATCCAGGCGCCAGGCCAAAGCTTCGGGCCGGTCCGCGCCGCGCATCCAGGCCAGACGGGCCAACCGGGGATCCAGATCCCAGGCATCGGCCAGGGCCTTCCAGGGCGCCAGTCCCGCCGGAACCCTCCGGCGGATGCGCCAAGGCATGGCTTCCATGTCAGCCCACGCGACCTATGCGCGCGAACTTCTGGTACCGATCCTCCACCAGCTGTTCCGCGGACAGATCGGAAAGCTCGGAGAAAGCCTCCACGATGGCTTCCTTCAGCGCAGCTGCGGCAGCATCGTAATTGGAATGAGCACCGCCCAGGGGCTCCTTCACGATGCCATCGATGACACCCAGTTCCAGCAGGTGCGGAGCCGTGAGTTTCAGGGCCGCGGCCGCCTTGGGGGCTTGGCTGGCATCCTTCCACAGGATGGACGCGCAACCCTCGGGCGAGATCACGGAATAGATGGCATTCTCCATCATGAGCACGCGGTCGGCCACGCCCAGGGCCAGGGCCCCGCCGCTGCCACCTTCGCCGATGACCACTGCCACCACGGGCACTTCAAGCTTGGCCATCTCCAGCAGGTTCCGGGCGATGGCCTCAGCCTGGCCGCGCTCCTCGGCATCCACGCCGGGGTAGGCGCCCGGGGTGTCGATGAGGCAGAGGATGGGCCGTTGGAACTTCTCGGCCAGCTTCATGAGCCGGAGGGCCTTGCGGTAGCCCTCGGGCTTGGGCATGCCGAAGTTGCGCAGGATCTTCTGCTTGGTGTCCCGGCCCTTCTGTTGGCCGATGATCATCAGGGGGTTGCTGTCGATCCAGCCCATGCCGGCCACGATCGCCGCATCATCGCCGTAGCGGCGGTCGCCGTGCAGTTCCTCGAAGCGATCGCAGATCCGTTCCAGGTAGTCCAGCGTGTAGGGCCGCTTGGGGTGCCGCGCCAACTGGGCCCGCTGCCAGTCCGTCAGGTTCGTGAACAAATCCGCCTTCAGCTTGTCGAGCTTCTTTTCCAGCTTCTCCCGCTCTTTGGTCGAAGTGGGATCCATCTCCATGGCCCGGATCTGGGCCTCCAGCTCAAGTACCGGCTTTTCCAGCTGGGAGAGATCCATGGTCTGTTCGGGGGACGCGTCTTTCATGAAGCCTCGAGCTCGGATGTTCGAGGGTCCAGTGTAGAGGCCTGGGGCATGATTGGATAGGGAATGCCGACCTCGGGTAGGCGGTTCGGTTCCGACCCATCCTTTTATCCCAGTCTGGACAAAGGGCACAATGCTCCAGCGAGGTGTCTTCCTGATGGCCACAGACTTCCCCCTCTTGGGCCTCAGCGGCGGCATCGCGGCGGGGAAGAGCTTTGTGGCGTCGCAACTGCGGGCCCTCGGTTGGGCTGTCATCGATGCGGATGACCTCGCTCGCGAGGCCGTGGCGCCGGGCAGCGAGGGGCTGCGGGAAGTGGCCGCAGCCTTCGGCCCGGACTGCCTGCTTCCCGATGGCAGCCTGGACCGGCCCTGGGTGGCGGCGCGCGTGTTTTCGGACGCAGCCCTGCGGGCCCGGCTCAATGCCATCCTCCATCCCCGCATCGAGGCCCTGCGGGAAGTCCGCCTCCAGGCCCTTCCCGCCTCCACCCGCGGCGCGGTACTGGACGCGGCGCTCTGGGTGGAGCGCGGCAAAGCCCATCACTTTGACGCTTTCTGGACCGTCGATGCGCCCGAGGACATGCGCACGAATCGTCTCATGGCGCGGGACGGGCTGACCCGGGAAGCAGCGCTGGCGCGACTGCGGTCCCAGGCCTCGGCACCCGAGCGGGCCCTCCATGCGGACCTGATCATCCTCAACGACGGAAGGGAACTCTCCACCCTTATCGAGAGGGCGGAGGCCGAACTTCTGGCAAACTGGAAGGTCCGCCGCGCGCGGAGTTGGAGATCCCCGATGCCCGCACCGTTCACCGCAGACCAGCTGCGGGATGTCCTGACCACCCTGCTCTGCCGAGGTGGCGATTACGGCGAAGTGTTCGCGGAGCGGCGCAGGGCTCATGCCCTGGGCATGGACGACGGCCGCATGGAGGATGTGCTCGCCTCAGAAACGTTCGGCGCCAGCCTGAGGCTCGTGGAAGGCGAAACCACCCGTTTCGCGGATCTCATCGCCCCGACCCTGGAGGAGCTGCTGGAGGCCGCTCGCACTCTCGCCGCTCCGGGTGAGGGGTCGCCGGCCCAGGTTCCAGACCTGGTGGTCACGACCCACCCCACGCCCAGCCCCGTGGAGCGGGACCCCGGCCAGGTAGCCCTGGCCGAGAAGGTCGCGCTGGTCCGCCGTGCCGAGACTCTGGCCCGGTCGGAGGCCGAGACCCTTCGCCCCGGCGCCCTGAAACAGGTCTCCGTGGGCTACGGAGACAGCACCCAGCGCGTGTGGATCGCCACCGCTGAACTCAAGCAGGGCAGCTGGTCCGGCCGGCTCACGGAGGACCACCGCACCCAGGTGGTGTTGCGGGCGAACGTCACGGCGGGCGACGGCGCTCAGCTTCAGACCGGTTACCAGGCCCTGGGCGAGACCCGCGGCTTCGAGCTGTTCACGGAGGAGGCCGTGGACCGCACGGTGCGGGAGGCGGTTCGCTTGGCCATCCTGGCCCTGGACGCCCAGCCTGCGCCCGCCGGAACCTTCCCGGTGGTGCTCAGCAGCAGCGCCGGCGGCACCATGATCCATGAGGCCTGCGGCCATGGCCTGGAGGCCGATCTGGCCCTGGCGGGCATGAGCGCCTTCGCAGGCAAGCTGGGCCAGAAGGTGGCCGCTGAGGGCGTGACGATCATCGACGACGGCACCCTGCCCCACAAGCGCGGCAGCCAGGCCATCGACGACGAAGGCAATCCGGTGAGCCGGGTGGTGCTCATCGAGAACGGCGTGCTCAAGGCCTACCTGCAATCCCGGAAGACCTCGAAGAAAATGGCGACGGAACCCACGGGCAATGGCCGCCGTGAAAGCTACCGGAACCTGCCCATCCCGCGGATGCGCAACACCTTCCTGGCCCCGGGGAGCGAGGCGCCCGAGGCCATCCTCCGGGATCTGGATCGGGGGCTCCTCGTCAAGCGCATGGGGGGCGGCCAGGTGGACACGGTCACCGGCAACTTCGTGTTCCAGGTGACTGAGGGCTACTGGGTGGAGAAGGGCGAGGCCAAATATCCCGTGAAGAACGCCACCCTCAGCGGCTGCGGCCCGGAGGTGCTGAAGGGCCTCACGCGGATCGGCAGCGACCTGCACCACTTCGACATCGGCACCTGCGGCAAGGACGGCCAGGGCGTGCCCGTCAGCGACGCCCTCCCCACCATCCTCTGCACTGCCCTCGTCGTGGGCGGCACTGCAGAACCTCTGCCGAGCGTGATCTGACCATGAATCCCTTTTCGACCTTCATTCCTGAATCTCTCGAAGCCCGTCTCCAGGACGGCATCCGGCACGCCATGTCCCTGGGTGCGGAGGGGGCGGAGGCTTTCATCTCCGTTTCGCACAGCCGCAAGGCCAAGGTCCAGAACGGCCACCTGGAGGACCTCACCGCCAGCAAGCGAGGTGGCCTTGGGGTGCGCGTGATCCGCGCGGGCGGCAAGGGATTCCGGACGGGTCTTGCGACCACCACGGACCTCGTCGCCGCGGATTTCCGCAACCTCTTCGCCCAGGCCTGGGAACTCAGCGCCCTCGGTGACGAGGATCCGTGGCTCCGGCAGGCTGATCCTTCGGGTATCGATGACCTCCCCAGCCGCTTCGACGTCTCGGTGGAATCCATCACACCCCAGCAGCGCATCGCCTGGGCCCTGGACCTGGAAGTCCAGGCCCGATGGGCCTCGAAGAAGGTCGCCGCCGTGCGGGAAGCCGCCTGGAGCGATGGCACCGGCGCCAGCCTGTTGCTCACCCAGAGGGGCGTGCGAACCCCGGACGTCTGGTCCAGCTGTTCCGCGGCCATCGACCTGGCGGTGGCCGATGGGGAAGAACGGCAGGCTTCCTGGCACTGGGATGCCTCCCGCCACCCTGACCTGGATCTGGCCGCCATCGGCGCCGAGGCCGCTCTCAAGGGCGAGCGGAAGCTGAACCCCCAGCGGCTGCCCGCCGGGAGGTATTCCGTGGTGCTGCATCCGGAAGTGGCGGTGGATCTGCTGGGCATTGTGGCGGGCATGCTGGATGCGGAATCCGTGCTGAAACAGCGGAGCCTCTTTGCCGGAAAACTGGGTGAAGCCATTGCCTCCCCCCTGCTGACGCTGGTGGACGATGGCCGGTTGACCGAAGCGCCCGGTCGCCCAGCCCTGGGCACCGAACCCTGGGACGCCGAGGGTCTGCCCACCAGGCGCAATGTGCTGCTGGAGGGCGGTGTGCTGAAGACCTACCTGCACACCCTCAAGACCGCCGTCGAGATGGGCATGGCCCCCACCGCCAGCGCGGGGCGCGGCCTCGGCAGCCAGCCCGGCGCCACCACCTTCAATCTGTTCCCCCTTCCTGGAAACACGGCACCCGAAGCCCTCTACCGCCTGGCCGGGGATGGCGTGCTCATCACCGAGATCATGGGCCTCCACACGGTGGACCCCGTCAGCGGGGATCTCAGCGTGGGGGCCAGCGGCATCCGCATCCGCGGTGGCCAATTGGTCGAGCCCGTGGACAAGCTCACCTTCGCCGGTAACCTGCGGGACTTCCTCACCCGCATCGTGGCGCTGGGCAGCGATCTCCGCTGGTATGGCAGCAGCGCCGGCCTCAGCATCCTGCTGGAGGACATCGCTCTCGGCGGCGCGTGAGCCACTTCGCGTAGGCCGCCCTGACTTTTTAATCGTTTCATCTCAACGGGATTGCGGCAGAAGGAGCCGTTACGAAACAGCCAGAAAAGTCCCGGCTATTTCGTAACGGATCCTAAGATGGAACCTGCGAGGTCCCCATGTCCCTGAGTGCCGCGAAGAAGTACCTTTCCTTCCCCCGCCTTGAACCCGAACTCCGCGCTGAGCTGGAGCCCCTGGTGAAGGCTGCCGAGGGCGGTGATGCCGCCGCCGTGGCTGAACTGGAGGACCGGTTCTTCGAGCCCCTGGCCTTCGGGACCGGGGGCCTGCGCGGCTTCATGGCCGCCGGATTGCGGCGCATGAACCAGCCGAACGTGCGCCGGACGACCATGGCCCTGGCGGCCGTCACCCAGCACCACGCGCCCGGGAAGAAAATCGCCGTGGTGGGTTATGACACCCGGATCAAGTCCGATGTCTTCGCCGCAGAAAGTGCGGCGGTCCTGGCTGCGGCGGGGTTCCAGGTGTTCCTCGGCAAGCGTCCCCTGCCCACGCCCTTCCTCTGTTTCGCCATGAAGGCCCTGGGCTCCGCCTGCGGGGTGATCATCACCGCGAGCCACAATCCGAAGGAGTATAACGGCTTCAAGGCCTACAACGACCTCGGCGGTCAGGTGGTGGATCCCTGGGACGTGGAGATCGAGGCCCAGATGGCCAAGCTCCCCATGGTGCCCGAACCGCCTGTTGTGCCTGATGGCCGCATCAGTCCCATTCCCCTGGAGGTGGAAAACGCTTACCTGGCCCTCGGCATAGGCCTGCTCCAGCATCCCCAGCCCTTCACCCCTGCCCGGATCCTCTACACGCCCTTCCATGGGACTGGCATCGCCTTCGTCCCAGCCCTGTTCAAACAGGCTGGCCTGCCCCTGTCCATCAGCCCCAGCCAGGGGATCCAGGACGGGACCTTCCCCACGGCGCCCAGGCCCAACCCCGAAGAACTGGCGGCCTATGCAGCGCCCATCCGGGAGGCCGAGGCCATGGATGCGGAAGTCATCCTCGCCAATGATCCCGATGCGGACCGCATCGGCGTCGTGGTTAAGCGTAATGGCGTCTGGGAGCTCATGACCGGCAACGATATCGCCGGCCTCACCCTCGACTACCTCTGCACCCAGAAGGGCCGCCAGGGCGCGGTGGTGAGCACCGTGGTCACCTCCGACTTCATGGCCGAAGTGGCACGTCGTCACGGGTTGCCCATCGTGTGGACACTCACGGGTTTCAAGAACATCGCGGTGTGCATGGACCGGCTGGAGGCCCTGGGCGAGGCCTATGCCTTTAGCGCCGAAGAAAGCTACGGCATGCTCATCCCCCCCAGTCTGCGGGACAAGGACGGCGTCACAGCGGCCCTGGTGGTCGCGGAGATGGCCGGATACTACAAGGCCAAGGGCCAGACCCTCTTCGAGGCGGTGGACACCCTGATGGCCCAGGTCGGAGTTTTCCACAACCGCCTGGTGAACCTCGAGGATCCTAGGCCCGGTGGCGCAAAACGCTTCGCGGAAGCCATGGAACGCATCCGCGCGGCGGGCCTCGCCACCCTCGGCGGCGAAAAGGTCACCAGCTGGGAGGACTTCCAGACGGGGCTTTGGCATGGCGAGGGAAGGAGCGAGACGATCCTCGATCGGCCGGATAACCGATCGGTGGCCCTGCCCATCCTGCATAGCAATGTGCTGAAATTCCGCTTGGAGAGCGGTGCATTTGCCGCCTTCAGGCCCAGCGGTACCGAACCCAAACTCAAGGTCTATCTCCAAAGCCGAACCGACACCGCCCTGCTGGATCGCATGGAGTCAGAAGCCCGCAAGCTCCTCGGCCTCTAGATAGCCACAAAAAGCGGCGTCAATAGCGACGCCGCCTTTTGGAGCGAGAACCCGACTACGGTTTCTTTGTCTTCATCGCCTTGGTGGTCAGTTTGCCCTTGGCCCAGCCATGGCAGGCCTTGCACATGGGTTCCTTGTACTTCGCGACCATCTTGGCGGCCGCGGGATTGAACTTCTTCTTGTTGGGAACGCCCACATGGCAGGCGGCGCAATTGGAACAACCCTTTATGGTGGTTATCTTAGCCATGGCGGAGGGGGCCACAGCCAAGACAATAAGGGTGGTGAACAGGGCTATGCGTCGCATGGCTGCTCCTCTTGGATTGAGACCCCGAGATTTTATTGGGTTAGATGTAACTGTAAGAATTGTCTAGTGGTTGGAATCTGTGGGCCAGGGGTGCCGATGTCAGTGACTACCAGAATCCGGGCCCCACGATCTGCCCGGGGCCTGAAAATGGACTCGTCAGCCATACCTGACCTCGGAAGGTTTTTCGGCACCTGGGTCGAGGGACTTAAATTCGGTTCGAATGGTTGAAAATAAGGCAAATCTGCACCAACCACCCCATGCGGATCGCAAGGGGTGTTCGGTGAGCAGAGTCGGTCCACCGTTAGCGCCTGCGGCAGTGACCGCAGGCACAGGAATCAGGATTAAGGCTTCATCACTGTGAAGGTTGGTGGTAGCGCTCACCCACCGTGGGTCAGACGGGAGGTCATGGCATAGAGGATGAGGATCAGCAGCACGACACCGAGGCCGAAGAAGAGGTACCCGAAGGTCTTGGCGATGCCCTTCCAGGCATCCCACTCGTCCTTGACCCGGAAGCTGTCCAGGCGTCCTTCGGCCACCAGCCGGTCATACCAGCGCTTGCGCTCGTGGAGCATCTCCGACTTCGAGATGCGGCCGGAGAAGATCACGGTATCCATGGGGAACTTCTCCAACCGGAAATGCGTGTTGAAGAAGTGGACCGTGAAGATGAAGCCGGCGGCCAGCAGGGCCTCGTCGGAGTGGATGATGAGCGAGACATTGATCATCCAGCCCGGCATGAACTTGCTGAAGAATTCGGGGAACCACATGATCAGGCCCGAGACCCCGATGGCGAAGATGCCCCAGAACACGGCGAGGTAGTCGAACTTCTCGAAATAGGTCCACCGGTCGAATTGCGGCTTGGGGCCCTGGCCGAAGAACCACTTGTTGTGGGCGACAAAGTCCGTCAGGTCCTGCTTGGTGGGGATCATGGAATCCGGAAGGCTCATGGCCGTCCAGAGCCGCGCGAGCTTCACTTTCCCGGTCGCAGGATCCCGGAGGAACTTGCGGTTCTTCCAGAAATGCACGAGCGTGTCGCTGACGTGGAGCGTGAAGTACAGGAACGTGATGACCGCACCAAAGTGGTGGAGGGTACGGGCAGTCTGAGGCCCGCCCAGGAAGCTGAACACGGCCTTGGCCCAGTCGGTGTAATAGAACTTCAGCGGCATGCCCGTGAGCACGAGGAGCAGGAAGCTCGAGACCACCAGCAGATGGAGGAAGCGCTCGAAGGGCTGGAACCGGGTGAACTGCTCTTCGTCCTTGGCGATCGTGGTCTTAGCCTCGCGGAACTGTTTCGAGTCGTGGCGGTAGAGCCAGATCGAGCGGAAGAGCCAGAACAGGGTGTGCAGACCGAACACCAGGAAGGTGCCGACCAGGATCCCCGTCATTCCAATGAAGACGTAGTAGAGCTGGGGATACTTCTTGCGGTCCTCGGGGTCGGCATGGGGCGCGTACTTCGTGAAGCTGACGTTGGCCTTCGGATGGCACTGCTGGCAGGTCTGGACGATGTGGCCGGGTGCGAGTCTGGAATCGGGATTCGATACCGGCAGTACGTCGTGGTGGCCGTGGCAATCGTAGCAGGCGGCCACATCCGGCGCGGTATTCGCCTTCCCGAGGGCCATGGCTTTGCCGTGATAGGTATCCCGGTAGTGTTCCAGACGGTCCTCATGGCATTTGCCGCAGATCAGGTCGGCCCGGGACTTGAAGTGCGATCCGCCGGGAGTCTCGATCTGATGGGCCGAGTGGCACTGGATGCAGACCGGACCGCGGGGATCGCCCTTGGCCAGCAGCTGGCCGTGGATGCTCTTTTCGTAGATGGCTTCCACGGTGACGTGGCACTTGCCGCAGGTCTTCGCCACGTTGGCATGGTTGATGGGCGAGCTGCGGTCCACGCTGCGCTTGATGTCATGGACGCCGTGGCAATCGCTGCAGCTGGGCGCCACGATGAGGCCCTTCTTGAGCAGTGCCTGTCCGTGGATGCTCTCCATGTACTGAGAGCCCACGGATGGATACTTCATCTTGTATTCATCGGTGATGTTCTTATTGGCGTGGCATCTCCCGCACGTGACCGGGAGGTTCATCTTGTAGACTGGCGAATCGGTCCGTGAAACGTGACCGATGTAATGGTTTCCATGGCAATCGACGCAGTTGGCGGCGGCTGAGGAACCCATGGCCCTGCTCATACCGTGGATGCTGCCCTGATAGATCTTGGACTCGTCCGTGTGGCAGATCCCGCAGTTCACCTTGGGCACCGGGTTGCCGTCACCAGGGTGGTCCTTGTGGAGGTCGGCGTGGCAGCTCTTGCACGCGAGCGAGGCATGCACGGCCTTGCCGAAGCGATCCGCATCCACAAAGAGGGAAACAGGCGCCCCATTGGGCACCTCCTTGACCATATCCTTGTCGCCATGGCAGCCGAGGCAGGCCTCGTTGGCCTTCTCATTGGGAGAGGCCGCCTGCAGGGGCGTGGCCGCCAGGAGGAACCCGGCGAAGAGGGCGAGCAGGACACTACCCCTGCGGCGTCGGGATGAGGAGCCATCCTGGCTTACGGATGTGGTTCGATTCATGGGGTATTCCTATGAGTGATGGATATCAAACGCAAAGGTCAGTGGTGGTCTGAGGGGGCTTCCGGGCCGTCCTTCGGCTGCTGCTTCTCGATGGTCTTCAGGTAGTAGCCCGGCCGGGTCGCCCGGATGTGGTCGGCGGGAGCCTTGCCGGTCAGCCAGGCCAGATCCATGGGGTAGACATCCGGGTCGAAGATCACCAGGTACCAGTGCCACACAAGGATGGAAAGGGTGGCGAGGATGGCTTCATACCAATGGGCTGCCGTGGCTGCGTCCATGACCCAGATCGGGAAATAACGGAGGCTCAGGTTCTCGGCCCAAAGCACGATGCCGGTCACGGCCATCACCACCGTGCCCCACATGAAGGCCCAGTACTCCATCTTCTCGGCGTAGCCGAACATGCCGAAGGTCGGGCGCTGGCTGGTCAGGCCCAGGTTGAACCGGATCATGTTGAAGATGTCCTTGCCGTCCTGCAGGGAAGGCAACAACTCGACGAGGATGACCCGATCCCGGCGGGACCAGGCCAGGTGGATGAAGTGGATGACCGTTGCCGCAATCATCACCACAGCCGCGATGCGGTGGACCAGCCCGCGGACGCTGGAGGCGGGGTCAAGGGCCTGGAACAGCTTCACCCACCCAGCCTCGGGGAATTTCAGGGCGAATCCCGTTCCCACGAGGGTGATGAAGCTGATCATCACCATGGCGTGGGTCAGGCGGAAGGTCAGGTTCATCCGGGGGAACCCTTCCTCCGCGGAGCCATGGTGGGGGCCGCGCCGAAGCTTGGCCAGCCAGTCGATTCCATTGTGGAAGAGCATGAAGCCGATGGTCATCGGGATGAGGAAGTAGTAGGACAGGCGGATCCACTTCACGGAGATGTGTTCAGAACCTCCGATGCCTTGGACGTGCACTCTCCCCAGGGTGATCTTGTCTCCCACGCCCGGATGGCACTGGCCGCAGGTGTGCTTCAGGTTGGCGGGATTGACGGTGGAGCGGATGTCCGTGGAGGGCAGGATGTTGTGCACCCCATGGCAGGAGGCGCAGTTGGCCACCGATTTCCGGCCGCCCCGGGTGGCGAGGCCGTGGAAACTGTCCTGGTAGGCAGAGACCTTGTCACCGAAGCTGAAGCGCGAATTGAGTCGCTCATCGCCGTGGCAGCGGCCGCAGGTGGCCGTGGAGACGCGCGTGGCATTGACCAGGGAGCCTGCTTCACTGGGCGCGAGAATGTTGTGCTCGCCATGGCAATCCGTGCAGGTCGGCGCATCGTTGAGGCCTCGCTTCACGGCGAGTCCATGGACGCTGATCGCATAGACCGCCTGGACATCACTGTGGCAAGCGCCGCAGGTCGACGCTACGTTGGCCCGGTTCACCTTGGCCAAGGGATTCGAAGAGGGCAGGATGTCATGGCTTCCGTGGCAGTCCGAGCAGGAGGCCGCGCTGGTGTTCCCCTTGGCCACTGCACGGCCATGCACGCTCAGGCGGTAGGCTTCCACCGGCTTGGCGAAGGGAATCTGGTGTTTGGCCAGGAACTTGGGATCGGAATGACAGCTGGCGCAGGTGTCCGGCAGATTCTTCTTGTTGGTCCGGGAGGCGGGGTTATCACTGCCCAGGATCTGGTGCTCAGGCCCATGGCAGGACCTGCAAGTCGCCGCGTCGGCGATGCCATTGTGCAGGGCGACACCATGGACACTCGTCGAGTAGGCCTTGACCTCGTCCGCGTGACAGGTGGCGCAGACCACCGGAGCCGGTTTGCCGACGTGGGGCAGTTTCGTGATACTGCTGTGACAGCCTGTGCAGCCCATGCCGGCATGCTTGGAGGCCTCGAAGGTGATGAGATCCACCTCGTGACAGGAAGAGCAGTCCTTCGGGCTCGGCGGAGCCGCAGCAAGCACCATGGAAAACAATCCAGCCAGCAGTAAACGCATAACTACCTCGCGAGTCCTTTAAATATTAGACCGGAATCTCGCGAATATGGGGTGTGCTGGTGATCTGGATCACGACATCTAGATAGATATATAAATAATTGTATTCCTTTATATTTATTAATATTAATCATGCTTCCCTGAACGTCGATGCTGTCCGTTGATTCCACAGGGATTTCCACAGGCCTTCCACTCAAGGGTGGCCGCCGGATCCATTTCCCCTGGCACCGGTGTCAGGGCGTCAGAGGGTCATCCAGCATCATCCTGGTACAGAAAAACGCCGGGTCGAAACCGCCCCGGCGTCCTGTTGCTTCGTTTTAGCGGCTCACTTGCCCTTGTAGCCCTTCAGCCAGGCCGGATCCACTTCGGTGGCCTTCTTCTCGGCCTTCATCTTGATGAGGAACTTGCCGCGCTCGGTCATGTCGCCGCCCTTTTTGGGGGTGCCCACATGGCAGGCCGTGCAGTTCTTGACTTCGGGAAAACCGGCGTCCTGGGCCTTCTTGACGAAAGCCGGCTTGGCCTGGGCGGGGATGGCGATGATCATCGCCGCGGCGATGATGAGAGTGGGAATGCGCATGGTGCCTCCGAAGGTGTGGGTTCCGCAAAAACGGATGGAAGAACAAGAATCACGCAAGTAGGGCACCAACCGTTGGTGTCATCACGACAGGGTCTTGAGAGGGTCTAGGTAGACAAAAGCACCGACCCCCTATGCCTCACTTGCCCTTGTAACCCTTCAGCCAGGCCAGATCCACTTCGGCGGCCTTCTTCTCGGCCTTCGTCTTCTCGAGGAACTTGCCGCGCTCGGTCAGTTCGCCACCCTTCTTGGGGGTGCCCACATGGCAGGCCGTGCAGTTCTTGACTTCAGGGAAACCGGCGTCCTGGGCCTTCTTGACGTAAGTCGCCTTGGCCTGGGCGGGGATGGCGATGATCATCGCAGCGGCGATGACAAGAGCGGGAATGCGCATGGCGCCTCCAGTGAGGTGAGTTCCGCAGCGCGGAACGGATGGATGGAAGGAACGATGCAACAAGCTTACCAATGTTTGATGTCCATACAAGGCTCGGGACCTGTTCATGTGATCAAAGGCACCGGCCATCCCAGCCGGCTTTCCACGAGACACAACCGCCCGAGGCAGCGGGTACTCTGCCTCAGGCGGTCCTGCAGGATCGGCAGATCCTAGGTTGGAGTCAGGGGTTCACTTGCCCTTGTAATCCTTCAGCCAGGCCATATCGCACTCGGCAGCCTTCTTCTTGGCCTTGGTGTCCATGAGGAACTTGCCGCGGGCGGTCAGTTCCCCGCCCTTCTTGGGGTTACCCACATGACAGGCATTGCAGTCCTTGACATCGGCGATGCCGAGGTCCTTGGCCTTCTTCACCCAAGGCGCCTTGGCCTGGGCGGGGACAGCGAGAACGAGCGCCGCAGCGGCGATGAGGATGGTGATACGCATGGTGCCTCCGAGTGAATGGTCCCGCGGGGGTGGGGGACAGGTGGGTCAGGGTCGCGGTCAGGTTACCCGGATCGGAAATCCTTTCAAGTGATTCCTGACATTGAAGTGATCTACAGCACCAAATGCTCCTGGTACTCCCCGAAGACGGTCCGCAGGACATCGCAGATCTCTCCCACCGTGGCTTCGGCTTTGACCGCGGCAAGGATCCGTGGCATCAGGTTTTCCGTGCCAGCGGCGGCGGCCCTCAGGGAGGAAAGACGGGCATCCACAGCACCCTGGTCCCGACCCGACCGCACCGCGGCGATCACCGTCCGGCGCTGGGCTCCCAGGGCCTCATCCACCCGCAGCAGATCCGGCTTCGGCTCGCCCGTCACGGTGAAGCGGTTCACGCTGACCACGACCTGTTCGCCCTTCTCCACGGCCTTCTGATAGGCGTAGGCCGCGTTCTGGATCTCCCGCTGGGGGAAGCCCTTTTCGATGGCGCTGACCATGCCGCCCAGCTCGTCCACCTTGGCGATCAGCGCCGTGGCGCGGGATTCCAGTTCGTCGGTGAGGGATTCGATGAAGTAGCTCCCGGCGAAGGGATCCACCACGTCCGCCACCCGGGATTCATAGGCCAGGATCTGCTGGGTGCGCAGGGCGATGCGGGCGCTTACCTCGGTCGGAAGGGCCAGGGCTTCGTCTCGGCTGTTGGTGTGCAGGCTCTGGGTGCCGCCGCATACAGCGGCCATGGCCTGGACCGTGGTGCGCACGATGTTGTTGTCGGGCTGCTGGGCCGTCAGGGTGCTCCCTGCCGTCTGCGTGTGGAAACGCAACATCTGGCTTTTTGCATCGTCCGTTTTGAAACGCTCCTTCATGATCCGGGCCCAGAGACGGCGGGCGGCCCGGAATTTGGCCACCTCCTCGAAGAACTGGTTATGGGCGTTGAAGAAGAAGCTAAGTCTCGGGGCGAAAGCCTCCAGCTTCAGGCCCGCATCCAGGGCCGCCTGCACATAGGCGATGCCATCGCCCAGGGTGAAGGCGATCTCCTGGGCAGCGGTGCAGCCCGCCTCCCGGATGTGGTAGCCCGAGATGGAGATGGTGTTCCAGTTCGGCACCTGCTCCGCGCAGAAGGCGAAGATGTCCGTGATGAGGCGCAGGCTCTGGCGTGGCGGAAAGATGTAGGTGCCGCGGGCGATG